>NZ_JBNVZR010000003.1:0-221945 GCF_052527415.1 Legionella navarrensis
GCGGTACGTAGGCAGTGTAAAAGTAAAGAAAAACTTAAGGCTAATTGGAAGTCCCCGCCTGCGCGGGGAGGGTAAATTATATAAAAATTGAAAAGTGATCCAGTACCGAATTCATATTTCCTTAATATTTTATGCGTATGATACGGCGATATACAAATTGATAAGGTAGTATTCGGACAGACTATGATAAATGATGATGACTTTTCTCTTGAATTTTATGAATCAGACAGGGAGGGTTTCCTGGGGGATTGCTCTACACCCGTTGATGCGACGGCATCTCCTGCTTCTCTGTATGATCCTTACCATAATTTTCCAACACCGGAACTGTTTGACTCTTCCATGCACGGAATTTTAAGTGTACCTGAAATAACACTCTTGTCTTCAGCCACTGATGCGTCAGAGAGCCGTGCCTGCCAGACAAATGCCCCCGGTTCTCCGGCAGAGGAAGGAGGTGTTTCAGCAGAGGCGCCATCCCTCATTACTCAGACACAGGTAATCGGTGGATGGACAATTTTGACATTTGATAATTCTCACGCCAGGGTGGGGAAGCGAGACGTGCGAAACGTGGTACCTGAACCTTCTTCAAAACGGACAAGAACAACCACAAATCTACGCAAAGCAGCAGTAATAAACAACGAGCCTTTAATTTCTCGACTGAAAAAATTCGGAATACACCCCGAAACCTACGTGCGTTATTGTGCTTACCTGAATGAGCTGGGCTACGATGAGAAGAGCATCAACAGACTGGTGATAGGCAGGAGCAGGCATAAAACGATTGAGGGTGTGCTCTCAATGCACCGTATCTTTATGGATCGGTTCAGCAAGTATGGGTTAGGCCATCAGGATTTGGTTCATGTCTGCGCCCGCGATGGTGGTCATAAAAACCTTAAGGCACTGATTATTAATTATAAAAAACTTAAGAAACGCGGCTATTCGCCGAGGGATATTATAAACCTGGCCTCTAATAAAGGCGGTACCGCGATTATAAAAGCGGTACTGAAATATCATGGAAAACTCTCCCGGCGGAACTTTAAAATTAAGCAGATTGTCAGGATGGCTGCGATGGATGGCGGTTCCCGGAATTTAAAGTCTGTAATTAAATACCATGACGCCCTCAAAACGCTGAACCTTTCTATCGAGGAGATAATCCGCGTGGTATCCCATCATGGCGGTTCATCGAATATAAAAACCGTTGTAAAAACTCTTAAGGTTCTGAATGATCATAAGTTTACTAATAGTGAGATTGTCAAATTAGTGTCCCGTGATGGCGGCTCTGGGTGTTTGCAGGCCCTGGCTGATAACGAGGTGGCTCTGCGTGCTCTTGGATTTACCAGAGCCGAGATTATCCGTATGGCAATGACAAAAATCAGCTCTGATAAACTTGCTCTTGTTGTAGAATTTTGTAAAAAAGTGCCAGGGCATACTTTTACGACTACGCAGATTGTGGGTTTGATCTGCAAGGGCTGGCCGTATTTCGAGGCTTATAGAATGGAAATGGAGACGCTTATATACTCATCTTCGGGACCGAAACCCGCTGCCGTGTATAGTCCGACTTTCTTTACGCGCCCTGCGTCTCACAGCCTGCTGCCTGATGCGCTGGTTTACCCGATGTCACAGCCACTTTTTACAGACACCGAGTTACCCAGTTCGTTATTTGATGGGTCAGGCAGTTTTTTCTCCCCCGGACAATCGGTTGTAGAACTGTCTGAGTCTGTTGAGCCGGAATACCCTGGTGTTAACCTGTTTTAATGAAGCGGCTCCCGGCGGTGTACTGATGATAATGCTCGTTTCATTTGCCACGATGTCAATGATTAACTCCGCCAAAGTCGTATCGATGGGCGGTGGCGAGGCGTCGTGGGGTAGGGTATAGACCATATCTCCCTGATCATTTATAGACTTTATCGCATTTACTTTCCTTAACAGTCTCGATACTTTGGATTGATTTAACTTATGCCCTTTGGCTTCGAGGCTGAGCATATGGCTTTCTGGGTGCTGTTAACCCCTTGAAGTAACACATTTCTCAGATCATCAAGTACGCTTAGCAAGCATTTTTTCGGTTTTCGTTAACAAGAGTTAATTTGGTCAAATACTGTGGACTTATGAAAACTATTCAATTATTGTCGGCATGACCGTAGAGTAATTATTAATAAATAAGGAGAGTTTTGTAATGAGTAGTAATTCTAACGGGTTATTTAGTGGTGAAACTGGAAATCAGCTGGCGGCACAATCATTAGTCAAAAAACTATTAACTTTAGATGCGGCGGCTGGTAATGATTTAATTAATCAACTCATTCAGCGTAAGAAATTTGAAGTATTGGCAGCAGCCGGAATGATTATCAAAGCTGATTTGGAAGCACGTTTATCGCCCATGCAAGCCATTGAAAATGAAGCTAAAGAATCGTTTCCAACAGCCCGGGCTACATCCGTGCAGAGTGATTTGATAGCTTGTTACAGCGCAATCAGTAATAATCGTGGCGAATCATTTGTGCCCCAAACACCAGAGCTTCAAGACGAAGCCAGTTTGCAAATATTAAAAAGCTTAGCCAATAAACTTATAGCCTTGGTCGAGGAGTCAGAAAGAGTTGTGGCGGTGGTGCATAAAATGGAGAGTGCGCTCCAAGATGCAGCGCTTCAAGAAAAGCTTAATGCAGAAAAATCATCTTCATGTGCGTTGTTATAATATATTGACTGTCAAACCATCAGATGAGATCTGAGTTTCCTGATGGTTTTCTTTTTTCTTACCTTCATAAAAAAAAGGAAGCGATCTGGCTTGAGTTTAAAGGCATATATTTTATCACCCTCATGGCGAAATTTTGTTATGTCTTTAATAATCCCAGCATCCCCCATACGCTTGACCAGCTTTGAAAGCTGGATTTTTTCATCCTTGCTTTGCTGTTTATCATCGAATCAGTTCATATTTCCTTAATATTGAATATGTAAAATATCACGGTAATACGGGTTTGCATAAATAATATCAGGACCAATGATGCCAGATGATCTTTTTTTTCCCTGTAATCCATCGAATGATGGCGAAGCATACAGTTCGGCTTTTTCCACGGCACTCTATGCGCCGGTTTATATGAACAATGTCCCATGTGCCGATGGACCCTCCCTTCAGACGCGGGGAGATGATTCGCTTCCGGAATTACCTGTTATAGCTCCTTTGTCCCCGCCTCCTGACTCATCCCCCCTTCCTTTATTTGAAGTGCGAAGACCGGTCTCGCCTTTCCCTCAAGCCATGGTTGATTCCTACAGCAGAGGATTGAAGCGGGTTGAGCGAGGCGAGGAATGGGCGGCTTCAACGAGTTCAGGCGTTGCTAAAAGTCAACGCACGAGGTCAGGAAAACAGGTTGTTTCAGATGTTCGAAACGACGCATCGGTGGTTTCCCGGCAGCTACTGGACCTGACAGACGACGCTGATGTTATGCCGTTGCCCTCGGTTAACAGAGCTTTCTCTCAACTGGGTATACCGGCATCCGTTCTCTCTCTTTTTTCGGAAGAACGAAGACCGGTTATGCTTTTCCCTCATCCCATTCCACAGACTCCCATGATCCACGTCATGGATACTGAATACTCCTGGCCACCTCAACCGGCTCCCAGTGCATTAATAGAAAATCCTGGTGGGGATGATGATTTAGAAGCTGACCTCAAACCATTTAAATTACTTGGCTATTCGGCTCAGGCTATTAAAAAGCTGGCCTCACCATCGTTCGGCCTGGATTATTTAGAAGCCATATGGAAACACCATCGAATGCTTACTGGTTTTGGCTTCAAACCTGACGAGATTGCCCGCGTCGTGTCTTGCAAAGGTGGTCCAGATTTTTTACAGGCCATGGCAGAGAACTGTGAGTTTCTGATGAAAAACAGGTTTCAAAGAAGCGATATTCTACGCATCGTATGCCATCCGGACGGCATACATAAACTGGATCTGGTCAGAGAGTTTTTAGGCCGTGTGCCTTTGACCACGTTAACGGGCAGCGATATAACGGATATTGTTGTCTCAAAGCCCATGGAAAATATTCTGCAGGCTCTTGAAAATCAAGAGAAGTGGTACCTTGAGGAGGTGCGTAAAGACGCCGTTCAAGACGCAATTCACCCTGTGCAGGTGCCCGCCTCAAAAGATAGTCCCATCACCTGTGAAGACATATTATCTCTCAGCCAGTTGCCTGTTGCTGCCGTTTCGGCACTACCGCATCGCTCTGCAGATGCTGCGCCATCGAGCCCCCTGTCTGGCGGTCGCAGCCGGTTTTTCCGTCATCAGTATCCTGTTTCAGGACAAGGTGAGCAGGAATCTCCGGCTCAGGATTATCTGGCCTCTCTACCTGGAGATCAGTGGTTCATATTCCCTTAATACTGAAAATGATGCAACGCCCCTGCAATGTGAACTGATTAACTTCAGTTCACTTTAAATATTCACAAGTCGAAGTTTATGGCTTATATTCAGCTGCTGATTATCTGGAATGGTTTTATATTCCACACCGTTTATAAGGGATATCTATGCTCCAATCTGCGCTAATACTGGCACTCATGACGTTTAGCCTCATTTCTCACGCGGTCTTACCTGCTGATCCCATCCAGAGATGTCTGGATGTGAGACGGTTTGTCGATTTTACCTCAAGGCAGAAAATGGCGGCAAAGGAACCAGGGGTACTGCGCTTTAAGTTTCATAAGGTTTCGGCCTCGGAGCTGCCTTCGGAAAATCCCCAGGGTAACATGCAGGAAGTGATAAAGGCCCTGGAAATCCAGATAAAAAACTGCAGCAAAAAACGCGCGGAATATCACCGGGTGACCATCGCCGGACGCAGTGTAAAGCGACAGGAATGGTGCATGGATACCAATAAGAAAATGCTGGAACTCGCCAGGGCTGCCCGCGGTGATTTTAAAAAATATATATCCAGCATCAAAAATGAATTTGACTGGTATAAAAGTGAGGGCTGGCCTGAAAATCATGCCGGATTTAAAAAGGGCGAGTTTCAGTTTACAGCCTATTACGCACCTGCGGCAGTCGAGGCTCGCAGTAAGCGCAGCGGACAGTTTGTCCACCCGCTTTATCGCAACCCAGGTATTGTAAATGCCTCTGCCGAAGCAAGAAAGCGTGGTATGAAAGGACCACTTTGCGGCGTTGATCCGCTCACAGGCCTGCCACGCTATTTTTGCCTGAAAAATCCTGATGGCTCTTATTCCATGCTGCCAGATCGAGGCGAAATTGAGCAGGGTGCTCTGGATAAAAAATACATCATTGCCTACGTTAAGGATCCCAATGATCCGCCATTCTTAATGGTAGAAGGTTCTGGCTCCCTGATGCTCGATGGCAAATTATTTCACATCAACTACGATGGCGCCAACGGCCGGCCCCGCACCATGCTCGGCCGCATAGTGCAATGTGCGCAGGATCCCACCTGCGGTGGCAACCTTGACACCATGGAACGCTGCGCCAGGGATCCACGTTGTCACGATGAGGAAAAACTGCGCTGCAACGTTACCAAAGAAATCAGACAAAGCGCCGCATCCGAAAAACAAATCCGCCAGTATCTGGATCACCCGCTCAACCGAAGCAAGGCTGCAGATTTGCGTAACCGCGACCAAAGCTACGTGTTCTTTGCCAAAGAAGACGGTGGCCCCTATGGTTCAGATAACATACCCCTAACACCCCACGTATCCTGCGCGACCGATCATAAAGTCATTCCTGTGGGCATGAATTTTATCTTTAACTGTAAGCAGACAACGTCATGGTGCGTTGCTCAGGATACCGGCGGAGCGATTGTTGGAGCTCATGTTGATAATTACAAGGGAGAGGGTGATCAGGCGGGGATAGAAGCCAACGATTTGAATCATGCCGGTACATTATTTGTGGCTCTGCCAAAACGCGGTTGATTCTTTCTGTTAAGAGACTACTGATATGCTGGGACTGGTTCCGTTGTATAAAAATAATTTTTGGCACCAGTTCCTGGCGTTTCGCATTCGATACTACTGTAATGAAACCAGCGAGCTTATCGCCAGACATAAATTATTAACTGTTTTTATATTGTGTCTGCTGGCACCGGGGGTAAGAAATATTCAGGCTGTTGGTGTTCCATTTTATGCGCTGATTGATCCAGCTGCCGCTCTTAACACGAAATTTTTTTATCTGGTCGGGTTACTCTTTTCTCTGTTGAGTCTGACCAGGGCACAATCCTCTTTCATAAAAGGCGGGGTGTTCAGAGACTATCTGCAGACCGTATACATTCCAGCCCGTATTCACAAACGGATAGATTTTATTATTCTTGTGCTTTCTCTCAATATAATATGGATTGCCATTATCTTTGGGGGTGTCACAATTCTCTCAAATACGGATGATTCTGTATTTCGTACATCCCAATACTGTCTGTATGCCTCCACCATATTCGCACTGTGTACCTTGCTGTTTAATTTTCTTCATAAAAATACAGGCAGGGTATTTATCGTTTTACTGGCCCTTTTATTAGTTGTCGATATTTCAAGGCAAGGACAGTGTGTAGTAAATTTTGGTCTGGGAGCAGGCGTCGCTGTTTTGTGTGGCCTTATGTTCAAAACGACAGAATTTCATCGTCCCAGGTACGCCTTTACATTTAAAATACCTCGTGCGGATGCCTTCAATGGCTTAAGAGGTGTTTTTATTATTCAGCTGGCTGTTTTAAGAAAATACAGGCTTTCGCTCGTCATTCGATTTGTGATTTGTTGCTCCCTGTCGATACTTGTCTTCAACATATTAAACTTTCAGGAAACAACGGAAAGACCTCAGGCGATTGTTCTTGTATTGTCTGGATTGCAGATTTATATCCTGTCGACCCTGTTTACTCTTTTTGAAAGAGAAAGATTAGAACATGCTGTATTTCACCATATATTTCCTTATCAGAAACAGATTCAGCCCTTAAAAGAAGCAGTGCTCATCTGGACGGGATTCATGTTGGTATCAGCACCCGTATTGTCAGGCACATTTCATTTGATAACAGCTTTGATTATTATTGCGCTAAACAGATTTATTTACACACTCTCCTTGCGGTTTTGCCTGTTTAGCTCTTTGCTGGCAACAGCAGGGGCCTGCATTGCGCAATATTTTTTTCTGGGGGCCTGGTATGGCTGGTAACATACAATTACATGAGGTTAACAAGGCGTTTTCTAATAAGGTTTTGTTTGCAAATCTTTCCTATGTTTTTCTTCAGCGGACTTACCATATTATTGGTAATAACGGTACCGGAAAGTCGTCTCTGTTACGTATGCTGGTTGGCCTGGACACCCCTGACTCAGGTTCGATAATATTAAATCATCATTATTCAGCAGGCGATTACAGCGTCAATGCAAAAAGGCTGTTTTATGTTCCAGACGATTTGGCTGTTTATCCTTTCCTGACTGGAATCGAGTTTTTATCCTGGCTTGCAAACGCAAGAACAAATAATGCCGGGGATCTGGATCGCATCCTTGAGCTTTTCGAATTACAGCCACATTTAAACACCCGCATTTCCAGCATGTCTTTTGGCACTAAAAAGAAGTTTCTTTTATGCTCAGCATTAATGGGGCAGCCAGATTTTATTATTTTGGATGAGCCGTTAAATGGTCTGGATAAAAAATCTCAGCAAACCCTGCTGCTTCTTTTACAGGAGAAAGCCCTTCATTGCGGTATTATTTTAACAACCCACCACGAGGCGCAGCTTGATTTACTTAATCCTGTCAGAGTTGAACTGACCGGGCAACGTCTGGTTGATCTAAGCCATTTGCAGCCGGAGCTGTCCCAGTAAAACTGATATGAAGCGATAGCACGATCTGCTCCCTTCTTCCTGTGTTTAGGGAGAAGGGCTGGGGATGAGGGTGAGGCTAAGTGATAACCGGGAGCCCTATTATGAAACCCATATAAATAAAAAATAACGCTGGCTTCGAAGCCCTGGTGTATCTGATGAAATGACCCTCATCCCCAACCCTTCTCCCTGTGTTGAGGGAGAAGGGAGCAGATCGTGCTATCGCTTTATATCCGTTTTGTTGCAACAGCCCTGCATTTGCAGCGGCAACTCCTTGTACACGTGGAAGAATCTCCGCTAAGATGAACATTGGTTTTATTCTCTCGGAACAGGAGGTTCCTTATGAATCGCACGTGTATTTCATCGTTTATATTATTCGCCGCACTCACATTGGGCATGGTGGGACAGGCAGTGTCGGCTGAAACGAGTCCGTCTCCCTATGGCAGGATCATGACCGAATCGAAACAACAGAATATGACACCGGATGAGGCTTTGCAAAAGCTCAAAGACGGAAATAAGCGCTTCCTATCCAATACTCCACGCCAGCGCGATTATCTGAAGCAGGCAAAACTGGCATCCTATGGTCAGTTTCCTTTTGCTGTAGTTTTAAACTGCATGGATTCCCGTAGCATTCCTGAATTGGTTTTTGATCAGGGGCTGGCTGATTTGTTTACAATCAGAATTGCCGGAAACGTGCTGAATCCTGATATTGTTGGCAGTATGGAGTTTGCAACAGAGGTCGTGGGAGCACGGCTTATCGTGGTACTGGGGCATACCTCCTGTGGAGCCATGTCTGGCGCCTGCAGTGGCGCAGAACTGGGTGATTTAACTCAGCTTCTGGATAAAATAAAGCCGGTGGTTAAACCAGCCATGAAATCGACAGGTCTGGAAAACTGCACCGATCCAAAGCTGATTGACGCCATTGCCAGTGATAACGCCACTTTTGTCGCTAATCAGATTCAGGAAAGCAGTCCCATCATAAAAAATCTGGTCAGCAAAGGGCAGATTAAAATTGTAGCGGGCATGCACGATATTAAGACCGGCGAGGTACGATTCCTTGATGCTGCCGCAAAATAACCGCTCACTCGCAATGACGGCCGGATTCCGTCATTGCGAACCTTGTCGCAGTAACCTCTTATCCAACCCCGTGGTTTATGATAAAGTGGCAGACATGATGTCCAATATGATGGAAAACCCGTGTTTGAGCGTTTTTACTGCCGTGCAGGCAAAATATCCAGAATAAAGCTCATGGTCCTGGTCGGCCTTCTGGCAAGTGCTGTTGCTGTCTTTTACTATAAACGTGCGACTCCTGCCGGTAGCCCGGATCCAAAAAAAATTGTTGAAGTGGTCACCCTGAAAAGTCAGCCTTTTCAACACAGCATCCGCCTGCTGGGCACGATACACCCGGCTCATGCCACAGTGCTTGTTTCTAAAGGCGCCGGTACACTTGATGCCTTGATTCCAAGCGGGCAAAAAATAAAAAAAGGTACCCTGATCGCAAAAATCATTAATACCGAACTGGAGCGCAGTCTGCAATTGTCCATCAGCGCAGAAACCCTGGCCAAAGCCCAGTTTGATCGATTTACTCCGCTGTTAAAGTCTGGCTTCGTCAGCACCCGCGAAATTGAAGAAAAAAAACAGGCCGTGATTGATGCCCAGAAAAATGTGGCTAAAGCTCAAATCGAACTGGATAATCTGCGCTTTTATGCCCCATTTGATGGCGTAATCGGCGCCTACAAAAAACGCGAAGGCACACAGGTCAATCCCGGGGATGCAGTAGTCGCGCTCTACGATCCCGCCACGCTCGTGGTCGATTTTGACATTCCCTGCCACAAGGTCATGGCAATTCACGAAGGGCAGCCGCTGCGGGTTCTGGGACATACCTACGCACTCAGTCACGTGCAGAAAATGCTGGATGAGGAGACCCATATGTGTCCTGCTGACGTGGACATTGTCTGTGATGACTGCGTAGTTGGTTCAACCGTTGCCCTCGATCTGGTGCTCGTTGAAAAGAAAGATGCCCTGGTTATTCCGATGCAGTCGGTCTTCCTGCGTAATGGTAAAACCTTCGTGTACGTGGTTGACCATGGGCAGATCGCCCTGAAGCCGGTCACAACGGGATTACAACAGGACGATACCATGGAGGTTGTTGATGGACTGGAGCCTGGTGCGCTTTTAATCAGCAAGGGAACAGAGCGTCTGTATCCTGGTTTGGCTGTTGATATTGACCAGGATGCAGTGAAAACCATATGAAACTGACACGTTACTTTATTGAACATCCGGTCATCGCTATTGTCTTGAACAGCCTGATTGTCATGCTTGGCCTGCTTTGCTGGTATAATCTGCCCGTGAGAGAGTATCCCAACATCAGTTTTCCGGTCATCAGCGTCAACGCCAGCTATCCGAATGCCAGCCCTGAGTTGATTGAAAGTTCGGTAACCAATATCCTCGAGGATCGCCTCGCGGGCGTGGAAGGGCTGGATACCATCACCTCACAATCAAGCGCCGGACGCGCTGAAATCACCTTGCTTTTTCGCTCGGGTGCCTCGATGGATCGAGCCATGAGTGCTGCCCAGGACGCCGTTGCTCTGGCCAGATCCAGGCTGCCGCCTGAGGTTCAATCGCCGACTGTCGAGCGTCAGCGTAAGGTCAACGGTCTGCCTTTTATTGGGATTTCAATCGAATCGACCAGCAGCAGCTTCGGTGATCTGACCCATTACGCCAATCTTAATCTGAAAAATCTGTTTCGCAGTATCCAGGGGGTGTCATCCGTCAATATCTGGGGGCAGCCATATACCTACAGCGTCAGCCTCGACCCGGAGCAATTGTTTTCTTTTGGTGTGAATGTTGATGAAGTGACCGACGCACTGGCGAAAAGCCGGGTATCAATGCCCGTTGGCCTGTATAAAAATAAAATTCCCGGCACACTGGATTCTGAACCAAGGAGCCGTGACGACTATGAAAACCTGTTGATCAAAGCTGATCCACAGCATCCACTTGTGCTTAAGTCTGTGGCGCAGGTGGCACTGGAATCAGACAACAGCCGCATGCGTATCCGCGTAAACGGACATACCGGCGTGGTTTTATCCATCAATCGAGCCAACGACGCTAATCCGCTCGATGTATCGCGCGAGGTGCGCAGGTTGTTAGCCCAGGTACAGCAAAGCCTGCCGCAGGATATGAAGGCCACTGTGATCATCGATCAATCCAGTTTCATCAATGCCTCCATAAAAAATATCCGTTCGGCCATTGGTGAAGCCATTTTGCTGGTTTTGATCATTGTATTTTTATTTTTGCGTAACGTCAGAGCTACCTTAATTCCTCTGGTCACCATTCCCATTTCACTGCTGGGCTCTCTGCTCTTTCTCAAACTCTTTGGTTTTTCGCTTAATCTGATGACCTTGCTGGCCATGGTACTCGCTATTGGTCTGGTCGTGGATGATGCCATCATTGTGCTGGAAAATATCTGGCGCCACATCGAGCAGGGGGCTTCTCCACGGGAGGCCGCGATCAACGGTGCCTCAGAGATTGGGTTTGCCATTGTCGCCATGACGTTTACCCTCGCCAGCGTGTATTTACCGGTCGCATTCATACAGGGTATGCTGGGACAGCTGTTTATCGAGTTTGCCGTGGCGCTGGCGGGCAGTGTGGTGATTTCCGGCGTTGTGGCGCTCACTCTGTCGCCTTTGATGTGCGCTGGTTTTTTGAAAAGCGACAGTAAAAACTGGTGGCCACAGGTGGACAGGCTGCTGGATAATCTGGAAACGCGCTATGCCGGTATTCTAACCTTCCTGCTCAAGCGCCGTTCCATTGCCTATAGCGCTGCCATCCTGTCGGTTTTGACCAGTATTGCCCTGTATTTTGTCATCCCTCATGAAACAGCCCCAAAAGAAGATCGTGGCCTGATTGGCGTTTATGTTCCACCGGTGGCCGGTGAGGATATCCCGATTATGGACGCACGTGTCAACCTCGTTGAGCAGGCGGTGAGACAAGTGCCCGAAGCCGGCAATCGCCTGACCTTTATTGGTGACTGGGGTGGTAACGTGCTGATGCCGCTCAATGCACATGCCAGAAGGCAGCGATCCGCGAATCAGATAGTTGAAGATCTGAAACCCCTCGTTAATCATTATCCATCCATGGATCCACACGTCTGGAGCTGGGACACCGGGCTTCCTGGCATTGATAATGCCGGTACAGGTTCCGAGCTGGCGCTGGTGATTTCAAGCCCGGATACTTATCGTCAACTGTTCGAGCAGACTGAAAAACTCAAGGCCAGTATGGATAAAAGCAGTCAATTTGAATCGACGGGTTTTGATTTGAGACTGGATACCATGGGCTACCGGATTGAGCTGGACAGGAATCAGATGGCCAGGCTGGGCTTATCCCCTGCAACCGTTGCCAAAACCATCGAGGTGTTTTTCAGCGGGGACAAATCGCAGACCTTTGAAAAAGACGGCGTTATGTACGAGCTGACTATCAAAGGACGAACCAGCCCGTCCACGCTGGACGAGCTGTATGTGACTACTCCGGCAGGAAAGCGGGTATCATTAGGCTCGTTTACAAAAATGGTTCCTCAGGCGCAGCCGGCAACGCTTGAGCACGTTCAGCAAATGCGTTCAACTACGCTGCATGTGCAGCTGCATAAAGGTGACTCCATGGAAAAAGCCATGGATAAAGTCTGGACGATCGCCAAAGAGTCATTACCCAGACAGTATCAGCTCAGCTGGAGTGGTGCGGCCAAATCATTTCATGAATCATCCAGTACCATGTTGTTTTTATTCTTTTTGTCTCTTTTTTTTATTTACGCCATACTGGCGACACAGTTTGAAAATTTTATCGATCCGTTTATCATTTTGTTTACTGTTCCACTGGCTTGTTCGGGTGCGATGTTGTTTACTTATATATTCGGACAGTCTCTTAATATTTATACGCAGGTGGGGTTGATAACCCTGACAGGGCTTATCAGCAAGCATGGTATTTTGATTGTCGAATTTGCCAACCAGCTGCGGAAGAGCGGTGTCTCCGTGCAGGACGCAATACAGAAAGCCGCTGTGTTGCGTTTAAGACCCATTCTGATGACCACCGGCGCCATGGTATTTGGCGCAATACCGTTGATTTTATCGCATGATGCCGGCTCTGAATCGCGACATGCGATTGGCACCGTTCTGATCGGTGGCCTGTGCCTGGGCACCTTGTTTACGTTGTTTGTGTTACCTGCGGTTTATACGAGGATTAAGTCAAAATAAGGATAGGGATTAATGTCATTTTTAAATGATTTTTTTCAGCAGGGATTGCCGCCGGCCAATGCGATATCTGGCTACTATAATTACAGCCTTGTGGCCTTGTCTTACCTGATTGCAACCGTTGCGTCATACATCGCTCTGGATTTTTCAGCCAGACTGCGCAGGGAGCATAATCGTCAGGCACGGCGCCCATGGCTGCTCGGAGGTGCCTTTGCCATGGGGGCCGGAATCTGGTCCATGCATTTTATCGGAATGCTGGCCTTTGTCATGCCAATGCCCATGACTTACGAACCGGTTCTGACGGCTCTGTCCATGCTGGCTGCCATCATCAGCTCCGGTCTGGTTTTATTTTTGCTGCAGAGCGAAACCCGGCAAACCCGCTATTTGATTGTGGGGGGGATTTTTTCAGGTCTTGGGATCGCAGGCATGCACTATATCGGCATGTCGGCCATGTTAGACATGAGCATTCGCTATCAACCTGCCTTGTTTTTCCTTTCCATAGGTATTGCCATTTTTGCATCGGAAGCGGCGCTCTGGCTGATTTTACAGAGTAATCAAGGCACGCAGCGACAACAGATCAGGCTTAAGTTAATCAGCGCGCTGATCATGGGCTTCGCCATTTGTGGCATGCATTACACCGGCATGTCTGCCGCTGTTTTTACCTCCGCGCATGATATGTCAATGTTGCCGGAAGCTGCCATAGACAGCCATGCTCTGGTTTATTATGTCACGGGTATAACCGGCTTTATTTTTGTCATCGCTCTGATTGTTTCTACATCCAGACAGCTGATGCTTGGGGCTGTTGAAAAGGAAAGGAACTTTTTAAATGCCATTCTGCATAATTTATCAGATGGGATTCTGGCCTGTGATATAAATGGAACCATCACGGTCGTTAACAAGGTATTTCAACGCATGACCGGCCTCAGAGAAATGCGTGGCAATGCAGGGGATGTTCTGTTTTTTCAACCCAATAATGAAACGCCGATTCCGGCTACGGAGCAGCCGCTTATCCGTGTATTACAGGGAGAGTCAATCCATCAATTAGAGCTCGAATTGCAAACGATCGATAATTCCCGTCGCTACGTCATCATTGACGGTGATCCCATTTACAATAATGATCAGGAAAAAACAGGCGCTGTAATTGCCGTTCATGACGTGACCGAACAGAAAAAACTTGAGGGCCAGCTTTTTTATCAGGCAACACATGATGCCCTGACAAATCTGCCGGGACGCATTTTGTTGATGGATCGGATTGATTCCGCTATTGCTCAGGCGAAACGTAACAATAACAGTATTGCGGTTATATTTATCGACCTGGATCATTTTAAAGAGATTAATGACAATTACGGTCACAGTGAAGGGGATCGTCTGCTAAAAACCATGTCGGAACGCATGACGCAGGTTATTCGTGCCTCAGATACGGTGTCTCGTCTTGGCGGAGACGAATTTATCATTTTGTTAGGCTCGCTCGATAATGAAACAACGGTTGTTTCCATCCTGCATAAACTGATGCAGGCCCTGGCTCAGGATTTCAGGATTGGGGATCAGGTGATTAATATGACGGCCAGCGTCGGTGTCAGCACTTACCCTAAAGATGGCGAGGATCCCGAAACCCTGCTGAAACGTGCGGATATCGCCATGTATCGCTCTAAAACGCGGGGACGAAATGCCTTTCAGTTCTACGCAGAAGAGATGAATATCAGCTCCATGAAACGGCTTGAGAAAGAACTGGCTCTACAGAACGCCTTGAAGCTGAATCAATTCAGTGTGCATTATCAGCCGGTTTTTGATCTGGCTAATGAATCGATTACCGGCGTTGAAGCCCTGTTACGCTGGGAGCATCCTGATTTGGGTTCGGTACCTCCCGGAGAGTTTATATCCATAGCGGAAGAGCTTGACCTGATTATTCCAATAGGTGCCTGGGTCATGAAAACAGCCTGTGCGCAAAACAAAGCCTGGCAAAGTCAGGGATTACCTAACCTGAAAATTGCCATTAACGTATCCGGAAAGCAACTGAGCAGCCCCGATTTTCTGGAGACGGTAAGGGCCTGTCTCGATGAGACGCAACTGGAGGCGGAATACCTTGAGCTGGAAATCAGAGAAAGTGTTATTCTGGAAAGTCCAGATCAAGTGATTCAGTCTCTGCACGCACTGAAGAAGCTGGGTATTCATATTGCTCTTGATGATTTTGGCACGGGTTATTCCAGTCTTGGTTATCTGGCGCAGTTACCCATCAACAAAGTAAAAATTGATCGTTCGTTTATTAGTCAGATCGATCACAGCCTGAAGAAGTCAGCGATGGTTTTGGCGATTATCGGTATGGCCTCCAGTTTAAAACTGAAAGTAGCCGCCGATGGTGCTGAAACAGAAAATGAAATGACTTTTCTGCGTTTTAACCGCTGTGACCAGGTTCAGGGCTTTTACCTTTGTAATCCATTGACTGCAGAGGCATGTACTGAATTTTTACACGAATACAAACGCAGCAAAGGAAAAAATAAGGCTTGACGTCCTGGCGCGCGGGATGATTTAAAACAATGTACATACAGTAGGTTGGGCCTTGGCCCAACAAGGAATATACCAGATCCATTGTTGGGCCAAGGCCCAACCTACGCTCGAGGCATGGTTGATTTAAACAGTGAACACCGTTGACGACAGGGCATTCAATTGTTTGCTTTCCGGGTTAAGAATGCTGACCCCTGCAACAGCCGGCAGGTTCAGGTAATGCTCTGCTTCATCCCATTCAATTTCTGCAGGAAACAGGCGCAGCATGGGCAGGCACTTGTTTAACAGTGCGCAAAAAGACAGGCTGGCAGGGTAGGGTCTGGCCTGATGACAGCCCAGAGCCATAACCTGCATGGCCTCTGAAATGGTGGCAATGCCGGGCAGATAATTAATAGAGTAAATAGATGCTGTCTGAGCAATGCCAGGTAAAAAGCCCGGGCTGGTGATAAAGTGCGCGCCCGCCTGGTAACAGTTTTCCAGCTGCTGGGTATTAATGACGTTACCGGCACCAATCCGCAGCGAAGGAAACTCCTGTAAAATCGTTTTAATTAAACCCTGATCCGCGGTATTGATTTCCGCGATGGAAAAGCCAGCCTGAGCAATCTGCTTCAGCCTGTTGAACAGCAGGGCATCAACATCCAGTGTTATAATAACAGATTGTGTGTCGAATAATTTGTCAGTCATAATGTCTCTTACTCGCTATCTCCAACATGTGACTATGGTAGAAGAATTGCGGCTGGCAGGCAATGACTATTCCGATTAATTCATCGCTCAATAACCTGCTCCTGCTTTCCTGATGAAATGTACAGGCGTCCAGGGATGACCATGATTCCCCGGATTACGGCTACGCCTAATCCGGGCTACGTATCGGTTGTAAACGACCATCGCAAATTCCTCGTAGCCCGGATTAGCGCCAGCCTAATCCGGGAAATAGGCTAATAGAGGACGTTATTTTCCTGGCTTGGGCGGCCAGGTGCCAAAAGGCGTTGGTGCCGTAGAAACCGGAGCTGGTGCAATCGGAGCCACCTTTGGTTCCATTTTTGCCTTGATGGATGCAAACTCCAGTTTAAACAACTGCGCGTTCAGATTCATCATGATGCGCAGGGGCACGGGTTGTCCGGGTTTGATGCGGTTCATGTCCTGCAGGACGTGTTTAGGTACGTCCTGTCCGATTTTATTGAAGAGGTTTGCCATGCCGCCTGAAAAGGCTGTGATTTGAGCCTGATTGGGGTTGCGCTGCATGTTATTGAGAGTTTGGCGCATACCCTGAATGCTTGCATCGTGGCCAAAACTGCCGTAGGCGAAGGCGTGACCATTATTGGACAGTTTAGGAATGGCATTGCCAAGACCCACAGCACGTTCCATATCGGGGGCTGGTTTTGTCAGTTCGGCGGTAATCGCTGCCTTGGCCGACTCGAGGTGACGTCGCTGGTTAGCCAGCAGATTGATGTCATCCTGCAGGCTTTTGCTGTGCAGATGCGCGTTATGTTCGCGCTGGCGGTGCAGTTCCTTTTCCAGTCGGCAATGATGATGAACCAGCCGGGGTACCGTCAGAATCTCGGTCTGTTTCTTATCAAATCGATTCAATGCCTTACTTTTTTGCGCTTCGTCCATCTGATTCAAATCTTCATTAATACCAATCAGATAAAACTTGCCGGCGCCGTCTTTAGCGATTTTCTGGCTGGGTGTCAAAATAAAATGCGCATCGTGCATCGAGCGTGTTTCCTCGCCATCGAGGTTGAACAGACGCCTTTCGCCACGGGCTACCAGCAGCATATCCTGCAGGCCTTCATTGTGAAGGAGATGAGCGCTGTGACGCTGCATTAAATGACTGGCCTCGCTGTGTCGGTTATTGCTGATGCGATCATTAATCTCGGCATCGAGCATCGACAGGCTGGTGCTGATTTCGTTAATTTTAAGGTTGATTGCGTCTTCGTGCCGATCGGGTGTAACCGCCAGCTCAGACAGATGTCTGGAGAACTGCTCCAGCTCGTCAACACTTGCTGTCAGAACGGCCTGCCTGTCCAGAATGCTGTCCCATTGCTTTTGCAGCGTATGCAGTTCGGCATCAATTAATGCTTTTTCTGCCTGTCTGGATTGCAGTTTCATATCGAGCGCTTTAGACGATTCAGAATAGGTGCGCAGATAGTCATCGAGCAGCTCGTTACGCAGGCTTACAGCATCTTCGCTGCTGTCTTTTTTATGAAGCCTTTTATCAATCTGCTCCTGGATGAACTGATTCAGGTGCTGTGCATGAGCGCGGCGTTTGTGGAGTAACCCGAGAAAAAGCCAGGCCATTGCGCGCAGGCGTCTCGTCTGATGATCACGTTCTTCAATGAACTGCTGCTCCTGAATCGAGGCGATTTCTGCCAGTTCTTCATTAATTGCTTTTAAAACGGCTTCACCGTTTTTGGATTTTAGAAAGGCAATGACGTCATGCGGAGTTTTCAAACCATATCGCCCTAAAAGCTGATCGTGGAGTGGTTCCTCGAGAAACTGATCTTTTTTCTGCTCCTGTCTTTTATCATGCAGGGTGGCGAACCATTGCTCCAGTCTGACCGTGCTTAATTCGTGTTTTTTACCGTCACGGGTTTGAAAGACAACAGATTCCGGCAATCGTAGCCGCGCATGAACATGTTGCAGGACTTTTGAATCGGCAGGAGGGGTCATCTGGATTGAATTAGACATGGGCTCGTTCTACCTGTAAGAAACATAAATTACATTATACACCATCATTATGGCCTTGCAATGTTCTGATTGACTTCAAACTATTCAACAAGGCGTGCTGAAACTGGCTTACCAGCATTTGCTGACAGGACCGGTTGGTGTGCCTTTGGCGCCGGCAGCAATGCCTTTAGCGCCGAGATTGGTCAGGGTCAATGACTGGCAGGTTGTATCTGCGGTGGCCTGAGCATTGTTGGGTGATGCCTGAAGGGTGTAGGTTGATGCGGTCTGTACTGGAATACTCAGGGTATACCAGCCTTCCGGCGATTGATTGGATGCGCGTACATCGTTGGCACCGCCTGCGCCAAGCGTGGCATTGAGATACGTATTGCGCTCAGAGTAATAGCGTTCCATCTGACTGGCCAGATCCAACAGGGCAGCCTTACCGTCGCTGCGTCGGCTGCGTACGATATAATCCTTGTAGCTGGGGACGGCGATGGATGTCAGAATGCCGATAATAACCAGGGTTATCATCAGTTCCATCAGGGTAAATCCGTTTTTCATGTTCATGCTCCATCTAAACCTGTTAAGAGGACTGCAACAACACAGGCGCGTGGGCTGCATCCCGTGATCCGGCCTGAGTGGAGGCCTGCCACAATGAGTAACTGTGATGATCCTCGTCGTCATCTCTTTTTTCCAGGGAACCTGTCCCGGTTACTTTATGGTTCAGCAAGGCACTCAGCAGACAGGTGGTCGAGTCGCCGTGCCGGTGAGGCAGCTGTTCGAGACGCAGTGGCCTGTCGAGAAAATAATCGACGTCGTTGTTGACCGCATGCGTGCGCGCATCATCCTCAGCAAAGGCCCAGTGTTGTGTGGCTCGACGCCCGACCTGGATCTTTTCCAGGATGAACTGTTTGGCCGCACCGGCTTTGTTGTCCAGCCAGTTGCTGCTTAAGGTCACGCCTTCTGCCAGCGTACGCAACAGGATTCCGACGGAATTATCCCATACATACCCACTCAATACCAGCGCCTTTCCAGCGGCAAGCATGAGCAGGCGACTTAAGGGATCGAGCAGGGTGGCGCCGACTCTGATGCTCAGGGACATGATTTCCAGAGCCGGCAGGATCGCGATATTTTTAAGGAGCTGTGCCGTCGGCAGAATGATAAGCATAGGTACGATGATGAAACCATTCAGGATTCGATTATCGACGTATTGCCGCACAGGGTTATCAAATCCATAAAACTGGGAGTGGTGATAGCCAGACAGGTAATCCATACGCGATTTGCGATTGGCGACACTGAGCAGTAAGCCGCCAATGGGCTGCCAGTGTCCCAGCAGTCCAAGGCTCCGGCTGAGCGCGTTGGTAACGCCGCGAAAGGGTACGTGAATCATCATGGCGGTGAATTCAAGGAAGGGAATGGTGGCTATGGCCAGTGTCAGATCCACCAGCGCGGCAATGGTCTGTTTCAGCGTTTTGACCAGCAGAGCCCCACTTTTACGCCAGCCAGAAAGAAAGCCGTCGTGATATCCATAGTAGCGTCCTTCAATGAACGGGGCGATGAGGAGCTTACTCAGTACCATCACGCCGCGCATGAACCATTTCATTGAGCCAAGCAGCCAGTCGTCACCTGGGTGCATGATGGTGTCATATACCGGTGCGCCGACAAATTTCGCGCCCAGAGTTGCGTAGTTGGGATAGGGGAAGGGGCCCATCTCTTCCTGAAAAGCCGGTATGGCGCGGCAAAGGCCATAGCCAATTGCGATAGCCAGCGTCACGATAATGGCGACCTCAGCCGGGTCGTCACGCAGGACGGTGATGGCCTGAATCAGAAAGTTGTCCAGATCGCCCGCTGTGATGATTCCCTGCCAGTAGGTTACCGCGGCCGAAATCGCTTCGGACAGGGTGCCGTTACTCATCCATTTTCCAAACTCCTGGGTGGGTTTGATCCCGGCAATCAAACCACTCATATGCAGTTTGGTGAGAATGGCTGTCAGGGTTTGGGGCGCAATAACCGCACCAGCGGCATAAAAATAAACCGCCAGGGCCAGGGTGCCCACAATGGGATTTTTTTCGCTGCTTTCGACGAAATAAGCGGAAAAATGACGCAGGACGCTGAGGCTGCGATGAAGCGGGTTGTTATAGGCTGTCGGACTGGGTGGGTGCTGTTCGCGAACAATCACATACTGGCTGTTTTCCAGATGCTGGCGCACAAAATCTTCGAGTGTCTGCCCACTGCTCATTAAGCCTTGTCCAGTCAGAACATCATGCAGCGAATCCAGGCTCAGTCCGACACCGTTCTGGTTCTGTTCCGCTAATGAGCTTCTCGTCTCACCGACTCGTTCGCGGGCGGGATGATTACTGTGAATATGCTGGCGCCAGTCATCAGGCAGCTCAACGGTCAGAGCGTGGCGCAAATGTTTGTACAGGTATTTGAAAAATGCCGGTACCCTGGTGATAAAGGTTTTGAAACCGAGGTATATTTTTTCGAGGAGAAACAGATGCTTTTTACTGATCTGACTGAGCCTCTCCAGATCATCGCCATTAGGCAGTAAAAAAAACTGCTCGTGGTCCCGGGCGTAGCGAAGTGGTCGCATCTCGTCATTGAGACGGATGATGATCTGGTTTGTGCCACGTATGCTGACCCACTCACCATTCGCTCGACAGTTCAGCATGGACAGGGCATCGTCACGATTGTCTGCCTGCAGCCCCGGAAATTGTCTGCCCGAATAGGCCGTAACCATATCGTTTACGTTGTTATATCGCTCTTGCTGTTGCCCATCGAAACAGTAGTAGGGCGCGACATCTGTACTGGAAATGCCTTTGTGCACGGTTTTGACGGTGTGTTTCTGCTTTGGCTTACTTGACTGGGAGAGGTAAGCCACCCAGTCCAGACCATCCTGCCAGAGCTGGTGAAAAAATCTGTTCATGCGATCGAATCGATTGGCTGGCTGATTCGTCAGGATGGTTCCTGGATCAAGGCCATAGGTCTGACAGATGGCGCGCAGGGTATCTTTCAAAGCCAGCTCATCATGGCCAATGTGGAGGTCGCTGTCCCAGACGAAGCAGGGCTGCTTATCATGGTTCGCCGTCTTTTGATCAGAAAAATCGAGTTGGTCCAGCTTCGTAACCGGGTAGACGCGATTGTATTCATATTGCTGAACCCGTTGCCTCAGATCATAAAGCAGATTACCGAGCGCCCCTTCGGTAATTACCGGGTTGTTGGCAATCAGGCGATTGGTGTCGCGGCATGTCTCAATGATGGTAATCACCTCTGTGCGCAGGCGCTCCTGAGCCGACCAGTCGGTACTGCCCATGTTACGTTCCCTTTCAAGCAGCAGGCTCAGAGACTGAATTGCCTGGCGAGTGGCATCGTATTTTGCCTGTTGTTCCATTGAGCGTGGCTGAGCGTAGCTGTCGGAGCGAATCAGATAGCGATTGAGTGTGGCGATGGTGCCTGCAACCAGCGACGAGGGACGTTTTCCTGGCAGGCTGCGCAGTTTTTCCGGATCGTGCGTGAGGAGAAAAACCTGAGCCTGCGAACGGTTATGATTGGCAACCAGTTGCAGGCAGTCGCCGCCTGGAAGGTCGTAACGCATGGTGTAGTGGCCATGCAGTAAGGTTCCTGCCTGTTTACTGATGGTGGAACCGGTAATGGTTGGCATCGTACTGAAATGGGGTTGTACGTGTAAGGAAAAAATCGCCTGCCGCTGCTCGTTGACCTTAACCATCACATCTCCCTGTTTTGTGCATTGATTAATCGACACTACCTTAATTTTCGATTAAATTGCAACCAGTTTTTATGCCTTGTCGAGAGGCTGGTATTCCGGCGGACAGGCTGTTAAAATGACTTAAAAATAGACAAGTAAAATCGAGGATTCATGACAACGCATTGTGGTTATATCGCTTTGGTTGGACGCCCCAACGTGGGCAAATCAACCCTGCTGAACTGTATTTTAAAACAGAAAATCAGCATCACCTCCCGTAAGCCGCAGACGACGCGGCACAGCATTCTGGGTATCGACAGCCATGAGGATTATCAATACATCTACGTGGATACCCCAGGTATTCATCAAGGCTCAAAAAAGGCGATGAATCGTCTGATGAACAAAACTGCCAACAGCGTGCTGCGTGATGTAGACGTTGTGGTGTTTCTGGTTGATGGTCTGCACTGGCATGATGAAGACGAGTTTGTGCTGCGCAACATCATTCAGGCCGGTACGCCCTGCATTCTGGCCGTAAACAAGGTCGATAAGATTGAAGACAAAATGCAGCTGCTGCCCTGGATAGACAACCTCAGCAAACGCCATGATTTTGCCGCCATCATTCCTTTATCGGCCAAAACAGGGCTGCAGGTAGACGAGCTGCAGCAAAAACTGCGACCCTTTCTGCCGGAAGGGCCGCATTTGTTTTCTGACGATCAGGTTACCGATCGCCCGATTAAGTTTTTGTGTGCCGAATTATTGCGCGAGAAAATTTTCCGTCGCTGCGGTCAGGAGATTCCTTACGGAACCACGGTCGATATTGAATCCTATAAAGACGAAGGCACGCTCGTGCGCATTCACGCGCTGATTCTGGTCGATAAGGAGAGCCATAAACGCATCGTCATTGGTGATAATGGTCAGAAACTTAAGGAAATGGCTACCGATGCCCGCCTCGATATGGAGAAGCTGTTGGGTAAAAAGGTATTTTTGCAATGCTGGTGTAAGGTCAAGTCGGGCTGGTCCGATGATGAGCGCATGCTGAAGCAACTCGGTTATGATAACTGACGCGCTGGATGCCTGGTTATTAGCAAAAACACCCTCCGGTGACAGCAGCCTGCGTCTGCACCTGTTTACGCGGGAACAGGGGATCGTCAGCTGCTTTTACAAAGGCGGACGTACCCCGAAAAAACAGGCCGTGCTGCAGGCCTTTCTTCCCTTATGTCTGTCGCTCGACAGCCGCCGCGACTGTCATTTCGTCCGTAGTATTGAAACCCCAGGCGCTGCCTTGCCACTGGCCGGCCATGCGCTGTTTTCGGCGCTGTACGTTAATGAGCTGATCCATCACGCCCTGAAGCCCTTTGATCCACATCCTGACGTATTTGAAACCTATCAGTACACCCTGCAGGGTCTGACCCTCGCCCACGAACGCCTGACGCTGGAGTCTCTGCTGCGCCGTTTTGAATGGGTGTTGCTGCGGGACTGCGGTCATCGTCTGGCATTTGTTGACGACAAAGTGGCCCCATTTTATCAATTTGTTGCCGGTTCGGGCTTTGTTTCTGCTCCAGAAGGCTTTCCGCACGATACTGCATCCGCTATTATCGCGGGCGAGTTTCATGATGTTCGCGTAGTACAGGCCGCTAAACGCACCATGCGTCAGGCCGTTGACTATTTACTCGCAGGCCGCGAATTAAAATCGCGGCAATTGTTTGGTACTCCGCGCGTCCCACAGAATGTTTAAATATCCGTTAGGGTGACTTATGAGAAAAGAGATTTTATTAGGCGTGAACATCGATCATATCGCAACTGTCCGCCAGGCACGGGGAACCCGTTACCCTGATCCCGTTCAGGCTGCCATAGACGCGGAAGAGGCCGGCGCCGACGGTATTACCCTGCACATGCGCGAAGATCTGCGCCATATTCAGGCACGCGATGTACGCTTAATCCGCGAGGTGCTGCAGACCCGGATGAACCTGGAGCTGGCTGTAACCGATGCCATGCTGAGCTTTGCGGAAGAAATTGTTCCAGAGCACAGTTGCCTCGTACCTGAAAACCGGGCAGAAATTACCACCGAAGGCGGTTTAGACGTGCTGGGTAATTTTGATACGGTTGCGCGGGCCGTCAATCGTCTGCAGGCCTTTGGCAGTGAGGTGTCTTTGTTCATCGATCCGGATATTCAGCAGATAGATGCTGCTGTTGCCGTGGGCGCACCCGTCATCGAAATTCATACCGGATGCTACGCTGATGCGACAACAGTAGCCAAGCGCGAGCAAGAGTTGTATCGTATTAAGATAGCTGCAAAACATGCGGCAAGTCGGGGCTTGATTGTAAACGCCGGACACGGGTTGAATTATCAGAACGTAAAACCCGTTGCGGCAATAGGCGAATTACACGAACTCAACATTGGTCATGCCATTATCGCGCGTGCGTTGTTCACAGGATTAAAAGACGCCGTAAGAGACATGCGCCAACTTATGCTGGAAGCAAGAAACTATGTCAACGAATGACGCAATTGTTATCCGAATTACCGGGGACTCCGGTGACGGGGTTCAGCTTCTCGGTGAACAGCTGACCATTACGGCGGCTGTTACCGGCCGAGATGTGCGCACCTGGCCTGATTTTCCAGCCGAAATCCGGGCGCCTGCCGGTACCGTTGCCGGGGTATCGGGTTTTCAGCTCGCCATGGCGGAAGAGGCACTGTTCACCGCAGGTGAAACGCTGAATGTGCTGGTGGCGCTGAATCCTGCTGCGCTGAAAAACTCCCTCGAACAATTAACACCCGGCGGCCTGCTGCTTATTAACGAAGACAGCTTTCAGGATAAAGACTGGCAAAAAGCCGGCCTGGACAGCAGTTTTCTCAGCAACGTAGCGGAGCATTATCAGGTCATCAGATTGCCGCTGATAAGCCTGACGCTGCAGGCCGTGGAATCGCTGGCCATGAATCATGCCCAGGCGAAAAAGGCCAAAAACTTCTATGTGCTGGGGCTGGTGCTCTGGCTGTTTGATTTGCCGACTGAGCATTGTCTGGCCTTTATTCAGCAGAAATTCAAAAACAAAGCCGACATCATCGAGGCGAACAAGCGGACTTTACTGGCGGGCTACAATTACGCCATGACCCTGGAGTTGAGCCGTCAGTCGTTCATGATGAGTCAGGTGAATCGTGAAGGTGGGGATTATCGCCAGGTGACCGGTGTGGAAGCAGTAGCCATGGCTCTGGCAACGCTTGCGGTTGGCACCGGCACGCGCATGTTTGTTTCCGGTTATCCCATCACGCCCTCATCTGCAATTCTGCACGAATGCGCGAAGCTGAGTGATTATGGCGTACAGCTGTTGCAGGCTGAAGACGAAATTGCTGCCATTTGCGCCTGCCTTGGTGCGTCGTACGGTGGCTGCCTCGCTCTGACCTGTACCTCAGGCCCAGGGCTTGATTTAAAAAGCGAGAGCCTGGGGCTGGCTGTCATGGCCGAGCTGCCGCTGGTTCTGATTGACGTTCAGCGCGCGGGCGCGTCAACCGGTCTGCCGACTAAAACCGGACAAAGCGATCTGCGTCAGGCCTTTTATGGCCGTCATGGCGAAGCGCCCTTACCGGTTATTGCCGCCAAATCACCGTCGGATTGTTTTAATACCCTCATTGAGGCATTCACGATTGCCACAAAATACATGACCCCGGTTATCGTGCTGATGGACGCATTTCTGGCGATTGCTGCCGAACCATGGAAGCTGCCTGCGCTGGACGGGGTAGCCTTGCCAGCGCTTGAAAAAAACCGCGCTCCCAAACCCTTCCAGCGAGATGAACATCTGGCGCGCAGCTGGAATATACCTGGCAGCTCAGGTTTTATTCATCAGATTGGTGGTCTGGAGAAGCAGGGCGACTCAGGGCGTGTCAGTTATGATTCGGCCAATCATCAGGCCATGGTTAAGCTGCGTGCAGCCAAAATCAACGGTATTTCCAAAGATTACGCGCCACTTGTAATTGAGGGCGACGCCAGAGCGCGGGTGCTTTTGATTGGCTGGGGAAGCACCTGGGGGAGTCTGAAAGCTGCCGTGCATCAGTGTGAGCTGGATGGTCTGCCGGTGGCTCTGGTTCATTTACGTCACTTAAATCCACTGCCGGATGATCTGGCGGCTATCCTGTCAAACTATGAAACCGTCCTGGTGGCCGAGTTAAATTCCGGTCAGTTGTGCCAGATAATCCGTGCCAGCTATCTGGTGGATGCACGTTCGATCAGTCAGTGCGATGGTCAGTCATTCACGGTCAGCTCCCTTGTCAACACAATAAAAATGGAATGCCACTATGAGCAACAAGACGTACACGCGTGAGGACTTTGCCAACAGCACTGAAGTGCGCTGGTGCCCTGGTTGCGGTGATTACGCCATTTTAATGGCTTTGCAGCGTCTGCTGCCTGAGCTCGGCCTGCCCCCGGAAAATCATGTGTTTGTATCCGGTATCGGCTGCGCCGGGCGCTTGCCATATTATATGAACACCTACGGTTTTCATACCATCCATGGACGCGCCACGGCTGTCGCTACCGGGCTGAAAGCCATGCGTGATGATCTGACCGTGTGGGTGATCACAGGCGACGGAGACGCGTTGAGTATCGGTGGCAATCATTTGATTCATTGCCTGCGCCGTAACGTCAACGTCAATATTCTGCTGTTCAACAATCAGGTTTATGGTTTGACCAAGGGGCAGTTTTCACCCACGTCGCAAAAAGGGCAAATCACCAAAACATCGCCTCAGGGGGTGTCCAATGAACCGATTAACCCCTTGCAGCTGGCGCTAGCTTCGGGCGCCAGTTTTGTGGCGCGCGCGGTTGATAAGGATCCAGCACAGTTGATGGCAGTGTTGAAGCAGGCTTACGAGCACAAGGGCTGTTCCTTTGTTGAAATTTATCAGGACTGCAATATTTTCAATCACGGAGCCTTTGACGAGTTTGCGCTGAAGGCAAACCGCGCTGAACAAACGGTGATGCTCGAAGAAGGCAGGCCGCTGGTCTTTGGTGCCGGGCGCCAAAAGATTCTGGCCCGCGATGGGGAGCAATTGTGCGTAGCAGAGTATCGTGAAGGGGATGAAACAACCTATCACCATGATTCATCGGATTTTATGGCTGCCATGCGACTTGCCCGTGCGCACTATCCTGAACTGCCTGTTCCGCTGGGTGTGTACTATCAGGAGCAGCGAGATAATTTTGTCTTGAATAAGCCTATAGTCAAAACGCTGGGTGACGTTGAGCGTTTGATGAGAGCGAAGGCGTTCTGGCGTCAGGATTGAGTTAACAGCAAAGAGTCGAGAATCGTAGCCCGGATTAGGCGTAGCCGTAATCCGGGACGCCATGGTCATCCCGCACGGTCTACGTTTGTGGCCTGTTTCCCGGATTACGCTGGCGCTAATCCGGGAAACAATACTGCGAACAAAGTGAAACCACGGTTCCGTGCTCAGGAAGCGAATTATTTAATTTTAAATGAATTTATTATTGAAGAAATTTTGAAAACTAAACTGAAGATAATCAGGATAAAACAAGACCGCCAAATCTGGCGGAGAGACAGGGATTCGAACCCTGGGAAGGTTTCCCTTCAACGGTTTTCAAGACCGCCGCAATCGACCGCTCTGCCATCTCTCCACGGCGAATATTATAAGAACCGGTATTTCATTGCAAGCATTTTTTTAACTTAAAACGAAAGCAGCAGTAAAATTCCTTCGTAGGAGGTGCGCATCCTCAAATTTTAATATATAGAGTTCGCAAATCATTGATGGATGAGTATAATGTGCCGAAATTGCTGTTACGCTAATTGCTTACGGATGTGTTGATATGAAACGAATACAGATTTTTCTTCTGATTACTGCCTTGTTGTCTCTGACCTCCTGTGCATCATGGTGGAACAAGGATAAAGACGACAACAGCCCCTACAAAGGCATGACAGCGAAGCAGCTGTTCACCAGCGCAGAAGATGCCATGGCAAAAAAGGAATACGCTTCAGCTGCCAAGCGTCTGGAGGCTCTCGAATCCATGTACCCCTTCAGTGATTATGCCGAAAGGGCACAGAAGGATTTGATTTATGCCTATTATCAAAACAAGGATTATCCGTCCGCAGCTGCTACCGCTGAGCGTTTTATTCATCTCTATCCGCGCGCCAGAGACGTTGATTATGCGTACTACATGAAAGGGCTGGCCAATTTCCAGCAGTCACGTGGAACCTTTGCTCAGGTATTACCAATGGACGAATCCTGGCGTGATCCAGGAACGCAATCTCAGGCCTACGCTGATTTTTCCGTGTTTGTGCAGCGTTTCCCCGACAGCCGCTACAAAGCCAATGCCTTGCAACGCATGATCTATTTGCGTAATATGTTTGCTCAACGGGAATTAAATACGTCGACTTACTATTTCGAGAGAAAAATGTACGTCGCTGCGGCAGAGCGTGCCAGTTACCTGGTGAAAAACTATCCGCAGGCGCCCAGCGCACAACCCGCTCTGGTTTTGCTGTATAAAGCCAATATGGCCTTGGGTTTGAAGAAGGCGGCAGCTGACGCACTGGCCGTTTACCAGGCTACGTACCATAGCCAACCAGCCGGAATCACCGGCTAATGCGAGATTAATGTATAAACGTCTGGGTTGTTACGTAACAAGCATATTGTTTTTTACGCTGATGACCCCGGCGCAGGCCTTGTCGCCCGACGAGGCGCATCTGTTGCAAAAAGACTATCAACTCTACCAGATGTGGTCCATCAGCCGCGATTATCTGTTTGGCATGACACATAAGGCTGATCGCGTTCGCGCCCTGGCCTGGCAGTTAGCCTATGTTGATCACCTGCCTGCCGCTTACCCACAAAAAAATGCACAATTGGCCTTATATCAGCGAGGCCTGAGTCCGGCACAACTGGCCGAGGCGGCAGCACTCGCGAGACAGATTG
The DNA here is from genome assembly GCF_052527415.1 of Legionella navarrensis. Lineage (NCBI taxonomy): Bacteria > Pseudomonadati > Pseudomonadota > Gammaproteobacteria > Legionellales > Legionellaceae > Legionella > Legionella navarrensis. The sequence goes on from NZ_JBNVZR010000003.1 coordinate 28,771, forward strand.
CCATTGAACATGGTTTGAATAAACCGGTCAGTGAAGAGGAGATGAGCCGTGTCTATCCGCTTCGTGATGAGCTGAATCCATGGAGCAGTTTCAAGCCGGACATACCACCTGAAGATATTTATCATCGGTTCCAGACCTGGGTTCAATGGGTCGCCGGACATCAGGATGAGGATACCGCCTTCACCCTCGATCAACGCGCTCTGTCGCTGCTCAAGTCGAAGCAGCTTCCAGTATTGTATGGCCAGGTTATTGTCAAAGGTCCGGAATCCCCTGACATGGTGAGCAGTGAGTTTCAGCTTCTGCCCGGTGGGTATTTTGTCGGGCACAGCGATAAGACCAGCATGCGTTTTGTGCTGGCGGGCTATAAACCGGTGGTGGTGGCCGTGAATCAAGGGCAGCAAGTGCAGGCTCTGCCGCCCATCATTATGGAGCCTTTGCCAAGAAACAGAAAAACCGGCGTGGTCGGGCGGGTGCTGCCCTGGTCCGATCTGGCACATAGTAATATTTTACTGCAGGCAGAACAGGCGGACAGGCAAAGTAACGGCAACCCATGGTTAAATCCGTTCTTACCCCTAACGGTAACCAATGTCGGTGAGTTTTATACCACGGGCCTGCCGGCCGGTCGTTACGAGCTTTTGATCAGCACCCAGGGATTAAGCACCCGGGTGCGATTTGGTGTGAAAGACGGCGAGGTCAGAGGCTTATCCCTGATCAATCTTAACAGGCATTAACATTCAGTCTGGTTAACCGCAAGCCCCCCAAGCGATGTTTCCTTATAAATACTCTGCATATCGTAACCCGTCTGTTTCATGGTTCTTATCACTTTATCGAGCGAAATATGATGTTCTCCGTCACCAATCAAGGCCAGACGTGAGGCATTGACCGCTTTTACAGCGCCCATCGCATTGCGCTCAATACAGGGAATCTGCACCAGGCCCAGTACCGGATCACAGGTCATGCCGAGATGATGCTCCATGGCAATTTCCGCCGCATTTTCAATCTGATCGATGCTTCCGCCAAGAACAGCCGTAAGTCCTGCCGCTGCCATCGATGAGGCCACGCCAACTTCACCCTGACAACCCACTTCAGCACCGGATATGGACGCGCCTTTCTTGTACAGGATAGCCATGGCGGCTGCGGTCAGAAAATAGGTGCAGATGTCGTCATCGCTGCCTTTGTTATGCGCCTCCTGGGCGTATTTCATGACCGCAGGAATAATACCGGCGGCACCATTGGTTGGCGCAGTAACGATGCGACCTCCGGCGGCGTTTTCTTCATTTACGGCCATGGCATACAGATTCAGATGATTCATCAGATCAGCATTTTCAAAGGCACTGGGTATCCCTTTGTGTTCTATCAGTTTCTTGTAAAGATCAGGCGCGCGGCGTTTTAGCAGCAGACCGCCGGGTAAAATACCGGGATGGTGACAGCCACTGTTGATGCATTCCTCCATAACCCGCGCGATGGCCAGAATACCCTGCCTGATCTCATCCTGTGTACGCCAGGTTCCTTCATTGGCCATCATCAGTTCGGCAATACTCAGTTTGTTGTCCTGACAGCGGGTTAATAATTCATAAGCTGTAGAAAAAGGGTAGGGAACGGCGTCTGTCAGAGAGTCCTGGTGATCATACTCTTCTTCCGTCGTAATAAAGCCGCCGCCAATTGAATAGTAAACCTGGCGGGACAGGACGCTGCCATCTGCAGCATAGGCCGTGAAACACATTCCGTTTGTATGCTTTGGCAACAGTTCTTTTTGTAAAAAAAGAAAATCAGTCGTGTCATTAAATGAGATTTCATGCGTTGCATTCAGGTTGAGTCTGCCGCTTGCGATGATCTCCATCATACGTGGAACCATGGTGTCGGGAATAACTGTGTCAGGTCGCTTTCCTTCCAGCCCGTTCAAAATGGCTTTATCTGTACCGTGTCCTTTGCCCGTCAAGGCCAGAGAACCATACAACTCTATTTTGATGCGCTGCGTCTGTTCCAGCTGTCGGGTTTCATTCAAACGGCTGACAAACGCATTGGCAGCCGACATGGGGCCAACAGTGTGAGAGCTGGATGGGCCAATTCCGATGGAAAACAAGTCAAACAGGCTGATGCTCATAATGGATAATTCCAGTGCAGATTGAATATGGAGAAGTTTAGAAGGAAAGTGTGAAGGAAACAATACACGCCAGCATAAAAGATAAGTGTTCTCCCTTACTGGTATTTTTCATATAACTTAGGCAGAATAAGCAGGCAAATTTGCAAGAATGCAAATCTTACAAAAGACAGAAAGGGGATTGTTTATGAAGATGAAACTGGTTGCTGCTGCGGCTATGGGGTTGGCACTGTCAACATCACTCGTTGCGGCAGATGCTGTAACATTGAGCAGTGACGCAGATAAATTGTCTTATAGTATCGGTGCTGATCTGGGCCGGAATTTTAAAAAGCAAGGTATTGAAATCAGCCCGGCTGCCATGGCTCAGGGTCTGCAGGATGGCATGGGTACAGGCACGCTGTTGTTGACTGACGATCAAATGAAAGATGTGTTAAACAAGTTTCAAAAGGATCTGATGGCCAAGCGAAATGCAGATTTCACTAAAAAAGCAGATGAAAACAAGGCTAAAGGTGCCGCATTCCTGAGCGAAAACAAAGCAAAACCTGGCGTAGTGACCACAGCCTCTGGTCTGCAGTACAAGATCATTGAGAATGGCACAGGCGCTAAACCTGGTAAAGACGATACCGTAACGGTTGAATACACAGGTACACTGCTGGATGGTAAGGTATTTGACAGCACAGATTCTGCTGGCAAACCCGCTACGTTCAAGGTATCTCAGGTAATTCCTGGCTGGACTGAAGTTCTGCAGTTAATGCCGGCTGGTTCCACATGGGAAGTTTACGTTCCTGCCGACCTGGCTTATGGCTCTCGCAGTGTTGGTGGTCCTATCGGTCCAAATGAAACGCTGGTTTTCAAAATTCATTTGATCGATGTTAAAAAGAACGCAGCGTAATATCTGCTCCCGGATTACGCTACGCTAATCCGGGCTACACAAATCAGGGCGGAAGCATTTGTACCGCAACAGCGTACTCACGCTCTCCTCCGGACTACCAGACACGACGGCAGACAATATGAATAAACGCCTGATGATTGTTTTTTTACTGGGTTTTTCATCTGGTCTGCCCTTGTCCCTCATTACCGGCACCCTGCAGGCATGGTTTGCTGATGCGGGCATGTCTACCATGGCAACCGGCCTGTTGAGTCTGCTGGGTCTGCCTTATATTTACCGTATATTCTGGGGACCACTCCTCGACCGTTATACTCTGTTTTCTCTTGGCAGACGACGCAGCTGGATGCTCAGCATGCAGGTCGTGTTGCTGCTGGGCTTTAATCTGATGGCCTGGTTTAATCCGGTTCATACGCCAGAGCTGCTGGCGGCTCTGGCTTTCTGCCTTGCCTGCTTTTCCGCAACCCAGGACGCAGCCATTGATGCGCAGCGAGTGGAGTATCTGCCCGCCAGCGCTCATGCTCTTGGCGCTTCGCTGGCGAGTCTGGGCTACCGTCTGGCCATGCTGGTTTCGGGAGGACTGGCCCTGGTGATCGCCAGTCGATATGGCTGGTCCCTGACCTATCATGTGATGGGCTCCATGATGTTGATTGGTATTCTGGCCACGCTTGTAAGCCGTGAGCCGATTGCTGATCTTCGTATCCAGGAATCGACCGTCTTAAACAGTTTTATTGCCCCCCTGAAAGAATTAACCGCCAGACCAGGACTTCTGTATCTGCTTGGCTTTATTATTTTTTACAAACTGGGAGAAGCCTTCACCACCACATCCAGCGGGATTGTGATGCCTTTTCTGATTCAGGGCCTGGGCTTTCCTTTAGACACCATCGGTTACATCAATAAAATACTGGGAATTGGCTCGATCATTCTGGGTGGTCTGCTGGCAGGTGTGTTGTTGATCCGCTGGTCTTTGTATCGTGCTCTGATGGCATTTGGACTCCTTCAGGCTGTCACCAACCTTCTTTTTGTCGCACTGGCCATGGTGGGTAAGCATGTCACGCTGCTGGCCATAGCGGTTGCCTGCGACAACTTTGCTGCCGGCATGGGCTCGACCGCTCTGGTGGCGCTGTTCATGCGTCTGGTTAACCAGAAATTCACCGCAACGCAGTTTTCTCTGCTGGTTGCAGTGTCTGCCTTGCCCAGAGTATTTTCCGGACCGATTGCCGCGTCCATTCAATGGTATCTGGGCTGGGTAGGTTTGTATCAGCTGTCTTTTCTGCTGGCGCTGGGGTTTATTCCTTTCCTGATGAAGATAAAACCACAGACTTTAGAACAGAACATTACGAGCGAGATGCCGATTCCAGCGCAGTGATTTTTTTGAATGAAGTAAGGGAAGACGTGAAAAAAGAAGAGCATGCCGGGCTTGAACATCAGGGAAATAATCCTGATGGTACCGAGGGTCGGACTCGAACCGACACGGTGTCACCACCACCGGATTTTGAATCCGGCGCGTCTACCAATTCCGCCACCCCGGCATGCGCGATGATTATAACAAACCCGATGTGTTATACAATGGATCTGCTAAAATAATTTTGGAGGTAGTTGCCAATGAATCGTTTTTTGACCGCCAGCCTGCTTGTCGGCGCGCTTTATCAGCCTATGGCTGTGGCTCACCAGTGTCCGGATCCGGATAACAGCTCGTTAAAATGGGGTGCTATTCCCGCGCCCTGGGAGCCGAATCCCTTTTCAGCCAACCCGGTTCAGGGCGAAGCAGGCACCCGCTTTGTTCGTGCCAATGTACTGGTTGCCGGACTTGGTCGGGGCGCGATGTGTACGTATCGAAACTCCGCCGGCGAATACTCCATCTGGTGGCCGGTCCTGGTAAAAATTCCAGCGAAAGTGGATTACAACTGGATAGATACGCAAGGGGGCTTTGTCTGTACTCAGAGCCTGATGGATTGTCAGTTTTACGCAGCAGAATAAGGGAGAGGAAGGAATGCGATTATTGCCAGGTATTATGTTGTGTGCTTTGAGCCCGGCGCTTTGGGCCGCAGATTCCAGTACGGACTGGATGGACAGGACGGTCTCCCCGGGCAGCAATTTCTATCAGTACGCCAACGGCAACTGGCAAAAGCAGAACCCCATTCCTCCCGAGTATTCTATCTGGGGTACCTTTTCGGTTTTGAATAAAAAAAACGAAGCGCGACTGCATCAGTTATTGCTGGATGCTGCCGCCGATAAGTCAGCCAGACCGGGCAGCCTGCAACAGAAGGTCGGCGATTTTTACTACAGCGGCATGGATGAGGCTACAATCAACCGGCTGGGCTATGAGCCATTAAAACCAATGCTGGCGCAAATCGAGAGCATCAGAAGCATTAAGGATCTGCAGGATGTGGCCACCGATCTGCAAAAGGCTGGCGTTGATGTGCTCTTTGGCTTCGGCAGCATGCAGGATTACAAAAACAGCGAACAGGTGATTGGGGTGGCCCAACAGGCAGGGCTGGGGCTGCCTGACAGGGATTATTACCTGAAAGACGACGAGAAATTCCGTGCCATCCGCGCGGCCTACGTACAGCATATCAGCAGAATGTTTGTGTTACTGGGTGACGAGCCGGCACACGCTGAGCAACAGGCGAAACGTATTCTGAGTATTGAAACTGATCTGGCCAAGGCTTCCATGTCGCAGACGGATCAACGCGATCCTCATGCTGTTTATAACATCATGGATCGCAAACAGCTGGCTGGTCTGACACCGGTTTTCTCCTGGCCAGAATATTTTACCGCACTGGGGCAATCTGATCTCCAGCGCATCAATGTCGCCATGCCGGAATTTTTCAAGGCCATGAATCAGCAATTGCAGGCTGTGTCTATTGACGACTGGAAAAGTTATCTGCGCTGGCATTTGATAGATGCCTTTGCTCCGTACCTGTCCCAGCCTTTTGTGGATCAGAATTTCTGGATGACCAGTCAGCTGACTGGGGCCAAAAAACTGCTGCCACGCTGGAAGCGCGTGGTCGCAACGGAAGAGGGGGCGCTGGGCTTTGCAATCGGTAAATTATACGTTGAGCGCTATTTTTCAGCCAGTGATAAGAAAGAGGTGCTGGAGATTCTGCATGCCATTCGTAAAACGCTGGAGCAGGATCTGCAGACGCTGGCCTGGATGACACCAGCAACCCGCAGCGCCGCCCTGAAAAAACTGGCGATGATTGAAGAGCGTGTTGGCTACCCGGATAAATGGTGGGATTACTCAAAACTGGTGGTTGATAAAGGTCCTTATGTGTCCAACGTCATTCGCGCCAACCGCTTTTTGATCGAGCGTGATTTGAATAAAATCGGTAAATCGCTGGACAGAAGCGAATGGGCCATGACACCGCAAACCATCAATGCGTACTATGATCCGTCCATGAATAACATTAATTTGCCGGCGGGTATTCTGCAGCCACCGTTTTTTGATCCGGAGGCGCCTCCGGCCGTTAATTATGGGGCGATTGGTTTTGTGATTGGCCATGAACTGACTCATGGATTTGATGACCAGGGCGCACAGTTTGATGGCAAGGGTAATTTAAACGACTGGTGGACGGCTGAGGATCTGACCCGCTTTAAACAGGCAACCGATTGCATCGTTAAACAGTATTCTGCATACACTGTTGCGGATGGTTTGCCCGTTCAGGGAAAACTGGTGGTGGGTGAGGCAACTGCAGACCTTGGCGGTGTGACCCTGGCCTACCGGGCATTCCAGTCATCGCCTGCCTATAAACAGGCTGCTACCATTAACGGCATCACGCCGGATCAACAGTTCTTTTTATCGGTAGCACATGTCTGGGCGAGCAACATCCGTCCGGAACAGGCACGAAACCAGGTTACAACCGATCCGCATCCGCCGGCTATCTATCGGGTAAATGGCACGCTGGCTAACATGCCTGAGTTTCAAAAAGCCTTTGATCTGCCTGACAACGCTCCGATGATCAATCGATCACGCTGTGTCATCTGGTAAGATCCAGGCATTGCCCGGATGCGTCAGCGTATCCGGGCTTAATCCTGGTGATGTTCTCTGCACTGGATAAAAACTCCGGGCTGTCATTCCCGCGCAGGAAGGGAGAATTATATAAAGATTAAAAAATTGCCCAGTACAGAGGGTGATGCTATTCCTTAAATCAAGCCTCTGTTGATGAAATAGTAAATGTGGTAATATTAGTCGCAAAATTAAATTGCCACAGGAACAACCGATATTATGAACACATATGTTATTGCTGCTTTTTATCGATTTACCCCCATCAGCGACTACGAGGATTTAAAGCAACCGTTGCTAACGCTGATGAAAGAACAGAACATCAAGGGAACCATTATCCTGGCCAGTGAAGGGGTGAATGGCACCTTTTGTGGAGAGCGGGCGGCCGTTGAAGCTCTGTATGCGTTCATGCGCGCTATTCCCGGACTTGCGGATTTGTTTTTCCGTGAAACCTTTGATTCTGTTAATCCTTTTGAAAAAGCCAAGGTCAAACTGCGTAAGGAAATTGTAACGATGGGTGTGGCGTCTATCGATCCGCTGGCGCAAACAGGCACGCACGTTGATCCTGAGGAGTGGAATACACTTATTTCTGACCCGGATGTGGTGCTGGTTGATACACGCAACGACTACGAATTCAAACTGGGCACCTTTGAAGGCGCGATAAATCCCTTAACAGATAATTTCCGTGATTTTCCGGAGTATGTAAAAACGCAGCTGCTGGATAAAAAGGATAAAAAAATCGCCATGTTTTGTACTGGCGGTATTCGTTGCGAAAAATCAACGGCTTATCTCATGCAACTCGGATTTGACAAGGTCTACCAGCTGAATGGCGGTATCCTTAATTATATGGCGTCTATCCCACAGGAGAAGTCGCGCTGGCAGGGCAGTTGTTTTGTTTTTGACGAACGAGTTGCTCTTGATCATTCACTCAAAAGTCTTGAAAAAGGTTCCATTGATACAGAGTGGAAAAATAAGAATAAAATTCACGCTGCTGGCAAAGAGACTTTATAAACGTAGCGAGATATTCTATTGCAATCTCTTGAATATAGTTTACAGGCCTTAAATCATTACATTCGCGGTGGGCAGCCTCGTGCGCTGGTTAAGGAACTGGCGTATTACGATGACAGAATCCGCGAATTAAACCGTGATTTTTACCAGATCAGGATAAAAGAACCAGCCATCCGGCAGCAGATTGAAGCGATTCTGCGTAATCTTTATATTTCAGAATCCAAGCGGGCGAGGTACCTCAAGTCTGATATGACTGTGTCGGATTTTCTGGCTGATCTGACTAGCAAGGGAAACATTCAGGTTGCCTATTTTCTTGAGGTTATCGAGAAGAAAAAATCCTTCAGATTCTGGGACCTGCTCATGGGCGGACTGTTAAGTCTGGCTTTGGTTGGCGGTTTCTTAGGCTTGCCATTTATGTCTGGGGTTTTAAGCGCTATCACCGGCTTTCTGTCTTCTTCTACCGGCATGCCCATCATCGGCATGGTTTTTTCTGGTCTGGGTCTGCTGATTGGGACTTATAACAATCTGTCGGACAAGAAAAAATCAAAGCTTGATCGTGCTCGTGATCTGGTTTTTTCTCTTGCCAATGCGGCGCTTACCTTCGCTGCCTACGTTCTCTGGCTGTCGTCTTTTCCTGTCATGCCCCTGGCCGGCGGGCTTTTGTTTGTCGGTGCCTCGGTTGTTGATGCCATTCGTGAAACGGTATGTCTGCTTCAGGACTATATCCGTTACAAAAACAGACCAAAACTGTATGGAGATGAAAAAAACTGCGCAAACGCTCAGATAAAATTCAGCTATAAAAAGCATAGAAATGCTGCAATGATTAACACGGCTGTCGCACTGGTTCTGGTTGGATTAATTGCTACCTGGTCTTTTGCTCCGGCTGGTATCGGCGTAACCCTGGGCATTGTTACTGCCATTCTTGTCGTGTGTGTTGTCAAATATGTGTGCCTGAAACGTAATGAGCGAATCATGAGAGAGCGGCTGCAGACAGAGCTGAGCACAATCATGGCCGATAAAGAAACGGATAATGACCTGCACGTAACACATGACGAAGGGCCAGAACATAACGCAACGCTCAACCATGGCGGTCGTTCGCTGGCACTGTCCCAGGTTGAGGTCAATGGCAAAAAAAACGCCTACAACCCGTCTTTCTTCCCTGTGCCTGAAGAAGATGCTCCAGACCAGCGTTTGACCCATTCTGATTCGATATCGAACAGATCCAGTACTCTTCCCACGCTGTGATTGACGATATCATCTATGGTTGCAGGCTGGTTGTAAAAAGCAGGTACCGGCGGCGCGATAATAGCTCCCATTTCGGTGACCAGTGCCATATTACGGATATGAGCCATGTTAAGCGGTGTTTCCCGTATCATCAGCACCAGCCTGCGCCGTTCTTTGAGGATGACATCAGCGGCCCGGGTCAGCAGATTACTGCTGCTCCCATGAGCAATATCCGCCAGCGTACGCATGGAGCACGGAGCGATGATCATGCCCAGCGTTTTATATGAGCCACTGGAAATGCCGGCAGCAATGTCTTCAATTTTGTAGTGTTTGTCTGCCAGCTGATACAGCTCGGTGGCAGAAAGCCCTGTTTCAACAGCCCGGGTAAGCTGCGCGGCTTTAGATACAATCAGATGCGTTTCAATATCGGTTTCCTTCAGGTATTGCAACAGACGGATACCGTAAATAATCCCGGACGCGCCACTGATTCCAATAATAAGCCGCTGTTTCTTCATATAGTAAGCTTGGATGACTCAGACTGACCTCATTATAGCAATATTCAGCTGCGGAGTATAAGGTTTCAGGCTTTATATCCAATCCGAAATAATCCGATTGAGTCTGTCTGGCTGTTCCAGCATCACGAGATGACCGCAGTTTTCTATTGTAACCAGCTCAGCATTACGTATTTTGTCTGCCAGTATGTCTGACTCCCTGGAGGGCATGACACAATCATTTTGACTGGCAATAATGAGGGTTGGGCAGTGGATTTCTGACAGTATTGGTATGTGATCCTGTTTGTTTAAAATGGCGTGTAATTGACGACGGTAGTTCTCAGGACCGATGTCTCTGGCCATCTCCTGCGCTATGGGAAGGAGTGTGGAATGTTTTTCCCTGCTGTGGATAGAGTTTTTAAAAATCAGGCTCGTTAATAATTCGAATTTACCCTTGTCTATCAGATCGAGCGAGCGCTCACGTTCTTTTCTTCCTTGCGGTGCAACCCTGCTCGGGGACGAGTTGATAAGGACCAGTTTATCAATGCGTTCGGGTATGTGGTGAAACAGTTCTAAAGCGACATATCCTCCCATGGAAAAACCAATAAGAGCAAATTTTTGTGGTGCAGTTTCAGCAAAGCGTGCAGCCATGTGAGCAATAGACGCGCTATTCAAAACATCCAGGTGCTGGCAGCGAACATTGGCCGGAAAATAATTTTCCAGTTCACCCCATAGTCTCGGGGTTGCCAGTGCACCGGGAATCAGTACGATGTCCTCAAACATAAATTGACCATAATTCAAATAAAAACGGCCTGCTGAGTTTAAACCGAACCGCAGGTATATAGGAATAGCCCGTTTTCATCTATAATCGCAATGATATACCTAATTATGTTCGAAGACAGCCATGACCGACTTTTTGAATTTCTTTCTGCACATCGATCAACACCTGGTCAGTTTTGTTTCTCAATATGGTCTGTGGGCTTATGCCCTGTTGTTTCTGATTATTTTTTGTGAAACAGGCCTGGTGATCACGCCTTTTTTACCCGGCGATTCACTTCTGTTTGCTGTTGGCAGTCTGGCTGCTCAGACAACGCAGCCCCTGAATATTATGGTTTTGCTTGCTTTACTGATCCTCGCATCCATCCTCGGAAATCAGGTCAATTACCTGATTGGACGCTATATTGGCCCGCGGATATTCAGGCAAAGCGACAGCCGCTTTTTAAATCGAAAGCACCTGGAGCGGGCGCACAGGTTTTATGAAAAAAACGGGGCGATCACTATTATCACTGCACGGTTTTTACCGATTATTCGCACTTTTGTGCCCTTTGTGGCCGGAGTCAGCGGCATGCGGCATCGGCAGTTTGCGCTTTATAATGTGTTGAGCGCGTTTCTCTGGATTGGTCTGTTGCTGGGATGCGGCTATTTTTTTGGCAGCATCCCAGTCATTAAGAATAACTTTGCCATCGTAGTCTATGGCATCATCGCGGTGTCGCTGCTGCCGGTGTTCTGGGCGCTCGTCAGCAACCGGCGCGTGTAGCGCGCCGAATGATTTAACAATGTATATAAATTCACCACAGTAGGTTGGGCCTTGGCCCAACAATTAGCTTAGGCGCCAACGCCATGTTGGGCCAAGGCCCAACCTACGTCATATCAAGAGCATTGTGATGGATGTTGGTTTCAATGTGTCCTGTATTGAAACCGTATGCATTGTTTTGAGTCATTAGGCGCTCTACCGCGCCGGTTGAGGGTCAAGGCCTGTAGCGGTAGGGCAGGTATTCCGGTTCCCAGGTCAGTTGCTGAATGCTTTTTTTAAGTTGGTCATCGCTCTGATAATCGGCCAGCTCCGAACGAACCGCCTCCTGCGCAACCGCAAACGCAACGGCATGTGCAACTTTCCTTACGTCTGCAATAGGCGGCAGAAGGTTGGCGTTAACATCGTGCCGGGCTGGAGAGCACGAGGCCAGTGCTTTTGCAGCCACCATAAACATTTTATCCGATACGGTTCTGGCTTTGGCTGCAATCAACCCAAGCCCCATGCCCGGAAAAATATATACGTTGTTGGTTTGATCCACCCGGAAAGACTGGCCATTTTTGATGATGCTGTCAAAGGGGCTGCCTGTGCCAATCACCGCGCGACCATCTGTCCAGGTCATCAAGTCCGCAGGAGTGGCTTCGCTGTGCGTGATGGGGTTGGACAGCGGCATGATGATTGGCCTGGCTACGTGTGCCGCCATGCTGCGGATGATGCTTTCTGTAAAAATGCCAGCCTGACCGGAAACGCCGAGCAGAGCATTGGGGTGCAGATTGTTGATTACGTCCTCCAGGCTGATATACCCATCCTCCACGCCAGTCCAGCCGGCTATATCCTCCGGAGATTTCAACAGTTTTTCCTGGAAGGGCAGCAGATCAGGCATGCCTTTCATCAGCAGGCCATTGCGATCGATCATATAGATTCGTGCCCTGGCTTCGGGTTCTGACAGACCATCGTCCATCAGAGCATGTACGATCAGCTCGGCAATACCACAGCCGGCTGAGCCTGCGCCAACAATCACAATGTGCTGCGAGTGCAGGGGAATTCTGGTCACGGCCACAGCCGCTAACAGGGTACCTGTTGCGATGGCGGCGGTGCCCTGAACGTCATCATTAAAAGTACATAATTCATTACGATAACGCTCCAGCAGGCGCGTCGCGTTTTGCAGAGCAAAATCTTCCCATTGCAGCATAATGTGCGGGAAGCGTTTTTTCAGCGCCTGCACAAAGGCATCGACAAAATCGTCGTAGTCCTTTCCGCGCACGCGCTCGTGCCGCCAGCCAATATACATTGGGTCGTTGATAAGCTCCTGATTATTGGTTCCGGTATCCAGCAAAACCGGGAGCAGGGTGGATGGGTGCAGACCTGAACAGGCCGCGTACAAAGCCAGTTTTCCGATCGGAATACCCATGCCGCCAGCACCCTGATCGCCTAAGCCAAGAATCCGCTCACCATCGGAAACCACAATGACCTTGACGCTGTCAAAACGTGGGTTTGCCAGAATTTCGTCAATGCGATCCTTGTAGGGATAGGCAATAAAAATACCGCGTGGGCGACGATAAATGTGGCTGAATGTCTGACAGGCTTCACCCACCACGGGCGTGTAGACAATCGGCATGATTTCGGTGATATGCTCGCGCAGGAGGTTATAGTACAGGGTTTCATTGGAGTCCTGCAGATCGCGCAGATACAGATACTTTTCAAGATCTGTTTTTTTGCTTTTAAAGGCTTCGTATGAACGCGCCCTTTGCTGTTCAATCGTGCTTTCTTCTGGCGGTAAGAGACCCAGGAGTTTAAATTCTACCCGTTCACGATTGCTAAACGCGGTTCCTTTGTTCAGCAGAGGTCGCAGCAGCAGGCCGTAGTCTGTGTAGGGTACGTCCTGATATGCTTGATTATCCATGTTCTCGTTCATCTTCTTTCTTCCTTGTCTGGCCGTATATTATGACATTATAGACGCTTAAATGATGCTTGAGGGCAGGACTGCCCCATCTTAATTCGAACGGAAGTTAATCAGTTGGCACGTTCTGCTCCCTTCTCCCTTGAGGGAGAAGGGCCGGGGATGAGGGTGGTGGGTGTGGCACGGTTTAACTTCCGTTCAAATTAAGATGGGACATCTCTGTGCTTGAGGGGCGCATCAATTGTTTGTTTGTGTGTTTTCACATAAAATGTCAGGCTTTGCCGTTACCAGGTCTTGAAATGCCCGATTTTTACGATGATTTCCGCAAACGCCGCACCTTTGCCATTATTTCTCACCCCGACGCCGGTAAAACCACGGTTACCGAAAAACTGTTGTTATTCGGAGGCGCCATTCAGCTGGCCGGAACGGTCAAAGGGCGCAAGGCAAGCCGCCACGCCACTTCTGACTGGATGGAAATGGAGAAAGAACGGGGTATCTCGATTACGACTTCCGTGATGCAGTTTGTTCATAACGAACACGTGATGAACCTGCTGGACACGCCTGGTCACGAAGATTTTTCCGAAGACACCTACCGTACGCTGACGGCTGTTGATTCGGCCCTGATGGTGATTGACGTGGCCAAAGGGGTTGAGGACAGGACTATCAAACTGATGGAAGTATGCCGCCTGCGCGACACGCCCATCATGACCTTCATCAACAAGCTTGACCGCGAAGGCCGTGAACCCATCTCTCTGCTGGACGAAGTGGAAACCGTACTGGGCATACAGTGTGCGCCCATTACCTGGCCTGTTGGCATGGGTAAACGCTTCAAGGGGATTTATCATCTTTACCAGGATGTGATTTATCTTTATCAAAGCGGAAAAAACGCGCAGAAACAGGATGCGCTGGAAATTGCCGGTATCGACAACCCCAGGCTTGATGAACTTCTGGGGGATGCGGCTCAGGAGCTGCGTGACGAAATCGAACTGGTTAAGGGCGCTTCCCACGAATTTGATCTGCAGGCCTATCTTGCCGGCAAAATGACGCCTGTTTACTTTGGGTCCGCGATTAACAACTTTGGCATCAAGGAACTGCTCGACGACTTTGCGCAATACGCACCAGGTCCCTTGCCCCGCAAGGCTGTGCAGCGACAGGTTGATCCTGGCGAAGAAAATTTCAGTGGTTTTGTTTTTAAAATTCAGGCCAACATGGATCCCAAACACCGTGATCGCATTGCCTTTATGCGTATCTGCTCCGGTACCTTCAGACGCGGCATGAAACTCAGCCACCTGCGCCTTGGCAAAGAGGTGGCAATCGCCAACGCCCTGACCTTCATGGCCGGTGATCGCTCTCAGGCTGAAGTCGCCATGTCGGGTGACATTATTGGTCTGCACAACCATGGTACGATACGAATCGGAGACACCTTTACTCAGGGCGAAACCTTAAAGTTTACCGGTATCCCCAATTTCGCGCCTGAACTCTACCGCCTGGTCCGCCTGCGCGATCCATTAAAAAGTAAGGCATTGATCAAAGGTCTGATTGAATTGTCTGAGGAAGGTGCCACCCAGGTATTCCGTCCTCTGAACAGCAACCAGCTCATCCTTGGAGCTGTGGGCGTTCTTCAGTTCGATGTTGTAGCCCACCGGCTGCTGCACGAGTACAAAGTAGACTGCGTATACGAAAACGTCAGTGTCAGCTGTGCCCGCTGGGTTTATGCAGAAGACGACAAAGCCATGGCCGATTTCCGCGCCAAGGCCTTCGACTACCTTGCTCTTGATGGCAGTGAGGCGCTCATGTACCTGGCTCCAACCCGGGTGAACTTAAGCATGGCAGAAGAGCGCTATCCCCGGATACGCTTTGTGGCAACGAGGGAACATTAGCAAACGTAGGTCGGGCGCTTCGCCCGACATGCTGTCTGATGAGGTTTTCCGAATTAAGAATATCGACCGGGCATGGATATATGACCATATCCACATGAAGAGTTAATTTAAACAAAACTGTTTACCATTTATCTCAGCTGACTGTACTATATACTCTTCGAAAACGACTGGGGATAGAAAAATGCCTTCGAATGAGCAAAACAATGGCAAACGTAGTTTTTTTAAAAAAAATCGCGGTAAAGTTGAATTTGGAGCCTTGTTACTCAGTACCGGTATTGGAGCTGGCGTTGGAGCGCTTATCGGAACATTTGTATTTCCAGGTTTTGGAACCGCAGCTGGAGCCCTGATTGGGGCCGTTTTTGGCGCTGCAAAGGCTTCACTGGCTATTTGCATGGCCAGGACAATAGCAAGAACGTCTACCATCGCAACCGTTGCCAGCTTCTTCGGAGTTGAACTTGCTGGTTCCATGACTGGAGCGCTTGTTGGCGGTTTGCTTGGCTCATTTGTGTTTCCGATAATTGGAACCGGTTTTGGTGCTGTTATTGGTGCCGCAATCGGTGCTGTAGCCAGCCTGTTATTGCTTTGGGGGATTCACTCAATACCAGCAGTCAGAAAATATCGTAATAAAACCGAAAATGAAGTGACTCAAATGGAGCAGACTACAACGGTAAGCGGCGTCAATAATACGGTCAGCCCCGTAAAGCAAATCAGAACAGATCCTGGTATGAACAGTTACAACCACCCATTGTTTACCGAAAAGCAAGACAACGACTCACAAGAGGATGTTGCTGACTATTTGCCTGGAAGAGTCAGCTCGCCTGCTTAAAGAGGGTGGGGTTGCTAATGTAGGTTGGGCCTTGGCCCAACAAAGGTGCATCCCATGAGCATCATTGTTGGGCCAAGGCCCAACCTACGCTGACAGTTCGAGCGAGTTTTGAAGCTCTGCACCTCTTTGTTCAAGATAATTGTCGATAAGGGTTTGAGATCGTGTTTTTCCTGAATGAAACAGGCTGTAAGTATTCATCATGCTTTGCGAGGCAGCGAGTATGCGATAAGCCTGGCTGCCAAGAATTTCAGACCGGATCCCAGCAAAATTTTCAGGCGTTGCCTGAGAAATTCTGTCATACATTAGCTCAAGAATAGCTGTTTTCAGCGCATCGCCTGACAGTGCGCTAATACTGTCATAGGTAGGGTCACCCGCTAATGAAGCGCCTTGAGCGGGAGCCTTGTGGGTGCGGTCGATAAAAGGGTAGGCCGCATAAACGTGGAATGAGTTCTGACACTGCTCGCAAGCCTGTCTCAGTTCTTGAATCAGCGCCATTGGCTCTGGGTTATCCCGTAAACCCGCATACTCTGAAATGGTTCTGTCTTCATAAACAATTTGACTGTTATTGGCATAACCGAATGGGGGATTGGCAAAATAATTAAAAGCGGCTGTGAGCGAATCAATAAGTCTATCCATTTCAGCCCGAGTGGGCTTGTATCCACCACGGGCAATCGAGTCAAGATTTTTGTAACTGCTTGCTAATCGATTAGCGTTTGGCAACTTCCCGGCACCATAAAGAAACAGCCTGAACGCTGAATCATTGTCTATATTTAAACTAAGGTTTCCTAAAAGAGAACGTTCAAGGATTGTTGATATAACGTTAGCCAGTCTGGGCATAATAAAATTTTCCGAACAAAAAATGTTTCGAAATAATACCATCATGAGTTCATTTTGTACATAATTTTTCTGTCGTAATCCTACGTTAGCCGTAGGTTGGGCCTTGGCCCAACATGGAACTGGCATCCAGGCTAATTGTTGGGCCAAGGCCCAACCTACGGCTTTATGTACATTGTTAAATCATTTGCTCTTTGCTATTTTATGCTGTTGTTATATGTCGCAGGATCGAATTTTTTGTTGGGATCAAAGCCGGCCGTTGCTGCGGCTTCCCGTGCTGCAATAAGGGATAAAAGAGGTTTGTGGCCTTTTCTTTTAAAATCAAAATTTTCATGTGCCTCTATGGCTACGATATTAATCAGCTTCTCGCTTTCAAATGCTTCCCACATAATTTCAAAGCAGAGCCCACCGTCGCTGAGATGAGTATGGTAGAAGCCCTTGCTGACACAGCCTGAATCTGGTGTCTTACATGCACCATGCTTTGGATCGAGTTTAATTTTTCCGGGCCAGGTCTGAGGCATTGGACCATGTCTTTCCAGTTCATGTATCAGTTTATTAGCCTGACTTACAATTTTTTGCTGAAGGGTATATTTTTTTCTGCCGTCTACTACTTTCGGGCCTCCATTCCATAAATCGCTTAAGCATCCACGGATTTTCCCTGAACGATTAACAAACCAGTTAACCACGTGTGGCTCTTTTTTATGCCGTTCTTTTGCACTGGAAGGATCGACCGGTTTAAATATTGAGACGGTTGATATGGAAGAAACGGTTGATATGGAAGAAACGGGTGGTACGGAGCTCGCTGCGTGCGATTTCGTATGTTTTTGGTGTTTTTTTGGCATTGGAGTATCTCTTAATTAAACAAGGAGCGGATTATTTTATCATTTATTGAATAGTATAAAAAGTGTCCGCGCTTAGATTTCAGGCATTTTGAGGTAATTCAATTCAGCCTTTAACATTGATGACACGAGGGAATATGCTAAAATTAAATACAGATATGACAGGAAAAAAAGTATGATACGCGTCCTTGTGTTGCTCATTACACTGCTGTTGACCCCGCTCGCTGGAGCTAAAACGGCCGAAGCGATTGTGGCCGGGGGCTGTTTTTGGTGCGTTCAGTCCGATTTTGATAAATTACCCGGTGTTATCCGTACTGTTGCAGGCTATGATGGTGGCAGTGAGCCTAATCCCACTTACAGTCTTGTCTCGTCTGGCACAACGGATTATGTTGAGTCGGTAATGATTACCTATGATCCTGATCTGCTCAGCTACTCACAATTACTGAATTATTTCTGGCATCACATTGACCCAGAAGCGAAAAACGCTCAGTTTTGCGATCATGGCCGTCAGTATCGGAGTGTCATTTTTTATTTAAACGACGAACAAAAACAGGCCGCCCTCGCCAGTAAAAAGCAGCTGCAGAAACAATTTCCCATTATAGAAACAGATATCCTGCCTTCAACCCATTTTTATCCTGCGGAAGAATGGCATCAGAATTACTATCTAAAAAACCCGATTCGCTATAAATACTATCGTTATACCTGTGGTCGAGATAAACGAATCAAGGAGCTTTGGTATGATTAAATCCAGCTGGCTGTCTTGCTTGCTGCTGGCGGGGCAGGCCCTGGCCTTTACTCCTCAGTTTGATAAGGCTGAGGCACTGAAGCAGTTGACGCCTCTGCAATATGACGTGACGCAAAACATGGGCACCGAAAGAGCATTTGACAATCCCTACTGGAATACAAAGGCTGAGGGAATTTATGTTGATGTGGTATCCGGTGAACCGTTATTCAGCTCCACCGACAAATACGATTCCGGAACAGGGTGGCCGAGCTTCAGCAAGCCGATTGATAATTCTTTTGTTACGCTGAACAAGCAGCGCCATCTCCTTTTTTTCAGCCTGCTTGAAGTACGCTCTCGTTACGCCGACTCCCATCTGGGGCATGTGTTCAAAGACGGGCCGCCACCGACTGGCCTGCGCTATTGCATGAACTCAGCCGCCTTGCGCTTTATTCCCAAAGAGCAGATGGAAGCCGCCGGTTACGGCGCGTATTTATACCTCTTTAACGCAAAGAATAAAGACGAAACTGGTTCATCCGAATCAACGCCGTCGCCGTAACCAGCAGAACAAAGCCCAGTGCCAGCCAGGAAAAGGCACCAGGCCACAGCATCATGGCGATAAAAAATAAAAAAGCCTCCGCCCGCTCCATAAGGCCCGAACTGTAATGAAAGCTTTTATGCGACTGATTACTGGTGAAAATTCCGACCACCAGAAAGCTGGTGATGCATAACAACATACTCCCCAGCATCAGCAGGCACCAGAGGCTTCGCGATTGTGGTGCTACCAACCACAAAGCCATAACCATCGACAATTCAACCGCGCGATCAGTCACGATATCCAGAGCCGAACCCCAGTCGGACACGTTATTGCGCAAACGGGCGAGGGTTCCATCAAGGGTATCGCAGTAACCTGACAGTAATAACAGAGCGATGGCAAGATAAATATGATTCCAAAGGAGGGCGGGTATCAGCAGCAAACCCAATAGCCCTGAGAAAAGGGTAATGTGATTGGGGCTGATGTGGCCACTCAGGCGCTTAACCATGGGCGTAACGAGGTAATGCTGGTAAGTGGGTCTGATGTATTGCTCTATCATGAAAATTTCCCTCTTTATTTGTGGCTCATTTCCCGGATTACGCTGGCGCTAATCCGGGCTACAAGGGCTCTATTATTAAAATTTCCTCAAAAATGAAACCAGATGACGGGTTTTTGCTGAAAATAATCGGGGACGATAAAACTCTCCGGCGGCTCGTTTGCTTATCTCACTCAAAACCGGATAGGGAACGATCACATCAGTAAAGGCGCGCAGATTTTTACCCTCACGCACCGCCATGACCCAGGGTAGAATCATCTCGCCAGCCTGTGCTCCCACGATCGTTGCTCCCAGGATGCGTCCCTTTTTATTCGTGATTATCTTGATTTTTCCTTTTGTAAGTCCATCTGTGTGCGCACGATCGTTATCAGCATAGTGCCATTCCGTGACAATGCCCTCAAACGCACCCACATGAGCGAGCTCTGGCTCAGTATACGTTACCCAGGGCACGGCGCGATAATTGACACGGGCCGGCCATCGAAATGCAATATTGCGCAGCACAATACCGGCCTGATAACTGGCCATGTGGGTGAAGGGCCAGACTCCAATCACATCACCCAGAGCATAAATGGATTTATTTGTGGTTTGTAAGCGCGCGTTTACCTTTATCCCCCTTGATGTGTAAGCGACACCGGCCTGCTCCAGATCGAGGTGGCTGACATTGGGTTGCCGACCGCTTGCCAGCAGCAAATGACTGCCCACCAGGCGGTCTGTTTTTCCGGCTTGTGTCAATGACACGCTAATGCCTCCCTCCGGGGTGTTGCTGAGCTGGTGAATCTGAGCGTGTTCGTAAAGCGCCAGGCCACAAGACAGCAGTTCTTCTCGCAGAACAGCTACGCAATCAGTATCGTCTTTGGGCAGAATACTGACCATATCCAGCAAACTGACCCGAGCGCCGAGCAGGGCAAAAGCCTGTCCCAGCTCGCATCCCACTGGGCCACCTCCTATTACGATCAGATGCTCAGGCAGCTCTTGTAGTTCAAATATATTTTCATTGGTCAGATACGGCACATTCTCCAGACCTGGGATAGTCGGGATGGCCGGCGAAGATCCCGTCGCAATCACAAATCGTTTTGCCTGAATGCCTGTCTCACCCGCCATGAGCGTCTTGCTGTTGATAAAACGGGCGGTGGCCGGAATAACATGCACGCCCATGGATGTGAAACGGTCAAAAGAATCATGCTCAGACAAGTCTTCAATAACGGTACGCACCCGTTGCATGACTTTCGCAAAATCCACGTGACAGGCATCCACCATAACACCGTACTCTGATGCCTTACGTACATCCCGCGCCGCTTTGGCGGCTGCCAGCAGGGTTTTGGATGGAATGCAGCCATAATTAAGACAATCGCCCCCCATGCGGCGGGATTCAATCAGCACCACCTTCAAGCCCAGTTGTGCCGACACAGCCGCAACGCTGAGCCCCCCGGCACCGGCACCGATGACAGCCAAATCGTAACGGTCATCAGAGGATTTTGTTTTTAACCGATTGTATAGAACCGGCAGTAACGACAAGGCAGCCAGTGACAGCAGGGGAACCAGCACCGCAGGGCTGAAAATAATACCCAGATTCGGCTTTTGATCTGCGCTAAAGACCTGATGCAATCCATTGCCCAGCATGGCGTATACCAGAGAGCCAGGAATAATTCCCAGAAAAGTTGCCAGGAAAAAGGTACGTGCCGGCACACCAAGCAAAGGCGGTACCATATTTACAACCCAGAATGGGAAAACAGGAATCAGGCGCAGACTGAGTAAGTAGGAAAACGCATTTTTCTGAAACCCCCGGCGCATACGTTCTACCCAGGCAGCCGCACGTGCCGACACCCAGTCAGCCAGGGCTGTTTTAATGGCAAAAAAAATCAGGAGCGCGCCGAGCGTAGCGCTGATAATAACCAGGGCGGCGCCGCGAAGCGTGCCAAACATAAAGCCACCCGCCAGTGTCAGGAATACAGCCCCGGGGAACGAGGCGGCCACAGCGAGCGTGTAGGTGGCCATGAAGAGCAGGGCCGCGAGCCATGGGTGCGCCTGAACCTGGGCAGTTAAAGCGGCACTGTGTTGTTTCAGAAACTCAAAACTCAGGTATTTATCAAAACCGAACAAAAAATACAGCGCAAGCAGCCCCAGAAGCAAAACCAAGGGTAAACCGCGCTGGAGAGTTGATTTCATTACGTCATCTCTGATGTATAAAATGACAGGATATCACAATATAAATGTTCCCTTAACAAAACGAACGGGCACGCTTGAGGCTCTGGTTTGTCTGATGAAATAACCCTCATCCCCAACCCTTCTCCCTTAACCAGGGAGAAGGGAGTCTTTCCCCGTATTTTCTACGGTACTGTCCATATCAAATCTGTAATAAAATAAGTCAAATAGTAATTTTGATGCGATTAATGAGGGAATACATGACAACAGATTCTGTGATTGCGGCCTCGGCAGGGATTCTTGCTGGTGCCTGCTTTGGTTTTTTTTATCAGCGTTTAACTAAATGCATGGCTCCTCAGACAAAAAGCCATGATGACGGGAATAACTCAAAGGGTGAGCATGAGTTGTATCAAACAATGCTGAATAAGGTTGGTGCCGAACGAGATGCCATACTCGACAGGATGAATCACATACTGAACCAGCCCGGTTCAGGTACGCCCGGTTTCCTCATTTTAGATGAATTTTCAGCGCTCGCACTAGCATTAAATCAGTATCCCAGATTTTTAGCCGAGTTGGAGCGGAATGATCCTGGTTATGTAACCCGTATCCACGGCGACACTCTGAAGCATCATCAAACGGTTACACAAACGGCTGAAGCATTCTTCAGTCGCATAGACAAGATGGCTGACAACCAATACAAACCAGCCGTCCGATCGTTATAGGCGGCTTTTCAAAACTTTTGAAACAGGTGATTTTATGAATACAGTTCGACATGTGGCAACCGGCGGCATTCTTGCGCTGGCAGTAGGTATTTCGTTCGGTCTCGCTGCTTTTTTTTCTACACCCGTCACGGTTGTCGGTGCTGTGATATTTGCTGTCGGGGGAGCTGCTGGTACCGCTCTCGTCTATGGTGCTGGGGCTTTGATGGGGGAACGTTCTGCTGAGGTAGACAATAGAAATTTAGCCGCTGAGGTAAGCGAAGCAGCATCCCTGAGGGTCCTCGGTACGGAGCTGGATTCTGAAAAAGTGAAGCAACTTATAACAGGGCTTCAGTCGCTTGAGACAAGAGTTAACGGCCTGGAAATAGATCTGGCGAATCATAGAGAATTAACCAGAACGCAACAGGACCACACTGATACTGTGCAGCTTGCAGTAAACACCGGGATGAATCCCCCGGTACCCGGTCCGTCAGGAGTTGGTTTGTTCTCAAAAACATCCCAGTCTGTGGCTAATGACCCAGAATCGGTACAGAAGGACAGAACAAGAGGGGTACGCACCAGAACAGGCTAGAACGCCGAATGACTTAATAATGTACATAAAGCCGTAGGTTGGGCCTTGGCCCAACAATTTGCCTGGATGCCAATTCGATGTTGGGCCAAGGCCCAACCTACGGCATAATGCGGCCCGCATTAGAAGTTCGTGCATTGTTTTAAATCATTAGACCCTGGGCAGAAAGAGCCATGAACAATGATAGCAAAGGAAAAACATGTGGAATTTTTTTTCAATACTACCCCTTGGTAAACGTGATCCCGGGGTGATACCCAAAGATAAAAATCTGGATACCCTGCCTGCTGAAAAACAATTCGTCTCTCATCCAAAAGATATCAGCCAGGATGAAAACCAGGAATACACTATCCCTGCTCATCTGATTACCTCAACAGAGCATGGATCTGTTTGTGATAAGGATATAACAATTCTTGAATGGCATATGACAAAAGAGCATTGTCTGGTTATTACATCGCACACAGACAGACAGATTAATCTGTTTGAGAATGTTGAGCTAAAGGAATGTGTTATCAAAGCCAGCGGGCCTGTACAGATAGCCGGAACAATAGACTGTGAATCGGCACTGGTCATTGAAGCGGAGGCGTTGCGTATCACGAAGTCCATCAAGGCAGGGACTTCGGTATTGCTGTCGGCACGCCAGGGGGTGGGGCTTCTTGCCCCTGTGCAGGCACAGGATCTGACAATTCGTGCGACTTACGTTCATCAGGAGGCCGACCTCAGGCTTTCAGGTCAACTGGATGTTTCCTCTCAGTTTTTTAAGCAGGGTGCGGTTAAAACAGAGCTTGAGTCGCTGCGTCTGCTTGCCTCTCAATGTGAAATTAACGGGGAGTTGTCGGTAAATAAGGAATGCTTTTTAACCGCCGATGCCATGCTCTGGGGGCATGAACAGTCGGAGTCAACCATAAAGCTGCATGGTGAACATCATATTCATGCCGGTAACCTCCACATACAGGGTGATACCCAGATTCGGATTGGAGATGCCGATGGTGACAGAGAAAGTGACTTCATTGTTTATAAAAAGCTCATACTTGATAAGCCTGTCATCGTCGATTTGTTTAATACCCGATTTTCTCTCGATGAAATGGATAATCAGGGTGAACTGGCCTGTCATCAATGTACAACGACAGTAAAAACGGTGCGCCAACAGGGTGTTTTTGATTCAATACAATCACTGATCACGGTTTCAGGCGATTTTTATCATGCTGATTTTTCTTTAACGGAGTTAAGGGATACGAGTTTCAGCGCGCCAGAGGTCAATGTTTGTGGCGGAAACTTTGTTGTGAACGATTGTCTTTTTCAGGGGAATTCCTGTCGTGTCCTCAAAGGGGTTTTACGCGTTGAGAACACATCTGAGATGGAGTTCGATAGCTTATGGCAGGGAAAAGAGAGCCATGTCCGTTTTAAAGACAGCAGACTCAGGATTTGTCAGTCCCTGGTGGCAGCCGGGCAACTGCATCTTGACACGACACAGGTAACATTAAAACACTTAAAAAAGATACAGGGCAAGGCCTGTATCAATCAGTCGACCATTACGGCTCAGTCTCAGATCATGCTGAAAGGCGCAACAGAGCTGACAGAATCACGTCTTGTGAGTCCGGTGGTCATACTCCGAGACGGGCTGACGATCAATTGCCTGCAGCTCGATGCGGACATGGCCGAGATTATGTCGGAGCAGGCGACAATTACCGCCCTGTCTTCTTCCTCGAAAACACTTCATTTGCAGGGAAGTAAGACAGCAGAACAGGTACTGCTGAGGCGATGCGCACTCAGCACCAGTCGATTTTCCTGTTCGGGGCATGTCACGCTCGAGAAATCCGCCTTTTTTGGCGTTTCCAGCGAGCCGGTCAGCCACGATCTGCATGCCCATCTTAAACTGCTTGAGTCGCGATTTATTACAGACAGTCAGTTAAGCATCTACGCTGATGGTAAGATGAAGATGGACTATCAGAGTCAATTGCATACAGGCCTGCTGTATTCGCAGGGGGCAATGAAAGCGAGGGATTCGGCTGTCCGCTGCGACTCTATCTGGCAGAAGCATGCTGACTGTAAGCTGGATTCAAGTCGTGTTCAGGTGAACCAGGCCATTGTTCTGCAGGACAGTTGGATGGATTTGAAAAACAACACCATGCTACTGGCTCCAGACGTGCAAGTGCAGCAGGGCTCTATGCTGCGACTCAGAAAAAACAGCCAGTCAGCCAGCTCTCAGCAGCTAAGGACATCGTCTGATTCAACCGTGATTGCCGATCAATCCACGATTGCTTCCTCCAGATTTATCTCAGCAGGACGAACCGATTTATGTTCCAGCCTGTTATCAGCAGAAGAACTGTTTATCTATAATCAATTTGCAGCGAGGCAGCAGTCAAAAATTACAGCAGAAAAGCTGATTCGTATCGCAGAGCAGGCGCATGCTCATATTTCTGATTCTGTCATTGCCAGTTCGGGCCTCAGCACCTTTGGCGACACAATAATCCATAATGCCATCGTTTTGGCTGAGCGAGCCCTTGCAGTCTGGTCTCCCGCCGCCCTGACTTTAGACAACAGTGCTCTCGTTTTGGCCAGAGACATGATTGTTCGCGGTCTGATAACAACTAAAAAAACAGAAGATAATGAACAACGCGGAGCCTGTCTGCTCAAAATTGACAGAGAATTACGGGTTACTAAAAACGCCATGGTGAAGGGAAATGCTGATTTGTCAATTGAGGCCACCCGGTATTCACACCTTGGCAGCATGAAGCTTGATGCCAGCCTGAAAGCAAGGGGAGGCGTATTCAATAACCTTGGTACGATTGAGGCAGACCAGATTTATCTGGGGTTTGATGACAGGGTTGTCAATCTGGGCACATTTTTAGCCGGAAACATGATGGTTCACAGTAATTTTCTGAATCTTACCGGCAGAGCTCATATCCGTGACACGCTGATAATACAGGGATTTTATGGGGTTAATCTCGGGCTTATTCTTGCCCGGAACTACACTGATACGCAGCTGCTTTCTGTTCATGCTGGTCTGACACTGTCCAGTTCACTTGTTGATCCTGAGGCTTTTTTGTCATGGAGCAACCTGGTTTCTGTTGGGAAAATTGTGACAAACAGGTTGTTTGCTAAATACTCAGGCATCATGAATCTCGCCTTTATGATGCCAGGCCTGTTACACCGCGCCTCTTTACTGGCTGATGCGTATCACCATTTTGACTGGGAGCGCTGCAAAAACATGCGCCTTCATGAGTGGATGTCGACCATCTGCCAGATTAAAGAAAATCTCTGGTTGCTTGGGAGCTTGTATAATGCGGCTATGGCATCGGTTGGAGAGCGTTCCGACAGAATGATAGAACTGAACAGCCTGTCTGACTGGCAACGCCTTGGAGCTGATTTTACTGGTATTTTTGCAAACGAACACGGCACACTTTCCCTCGTCGATATCAATTCAGGTATACGTTTCGCAGCCTCAGGGGTAAGAAAGACTCTGCTCAGTGTAAATATGGGCGTTGACGCATCGTTGATGACGCATTCTGTTGATAACCGGTATTTCTATAATGCCGGCTGGTCTGGGGGTGGAAGTGCCTTTTTTGATGCAGACTATGCATGTAATTCTGGTTACCTGACGGGCGTCTGCCAGTTTAATTTTAAAGCCAGTACCATGGAAAATACGGGTTATGTTGGTGGACGCAATACCAGCGTGGTCATCAGGCATCTCAGCCAGAACGGACGACTGGCACTGAGTCATGGACAGGCTCATATTCTTGAGTTTGATGGCACGAACAATGTCAAGACCGAATTGACGGATATGGTCGCAACAGGGCGGACCTTTGGTTTCAACGGTCAGCTGGATGCGCAGCGCGTTCACTTTGTTTATACTGACTCGTTTCAAGCGCAGGACGAATCAACCTTTAATGTCAGTTCAGACGTCCGTATTAAAACAAACGTTTTTTCTCATGGTGGAAAAATTACGTCAACCAACACCGTCGAAGGCGGTTCTGACACGCTTTTTTACGTGGAATCGCAAACGGCCGATTTGCACGGCTCTGCCACCCTCGAAAATGCCTTTTTTAATATCGAGCATTTTGCACCGGCAATTCAGTTTATTTCAGGCCAGGGTGCGTATGAGCAGTATGCTGTGTCCGGACATTTTGGGTTCAAAACCGCGGACCATGTCATTCTGAACGCTCCTTTTAACAGACAGTGCCATTTATCCCTGGAAGCCAGGGGCATTACGATGCTCTCAGATTATCATCAGGCCAGAGATTTAAGCCTGAGCAGCACGGAGGGAGACGTTGAATTACTCAGTGACATCACCAGCAGTAATCTCCATGTAACATCGGCAGGAAACATTAAAACCAATCAAGCCATTGATTGCGAGGGTGTGACCAGTTTCACAGCCGATGGCGCCTTTTATAATGTCGGTGGAACCATCAATGCCGACACGGTTGCAATAAATGCGGCTGAAATTAACAATATCTCGGCTGGCGCTTTGCCCCAATCCCAATCATCCGACCGCCATGTGACGCCCTTTGGCCTGCCTTACTCGACTGAATGCATGGCAAGAGACGTCTCAACACAGAGCCCATGGGGCGTGGCCATGGGCAGCGATGGCATTATCAATGGGCGTAAGGATGTGTATATGGAAGCTGCTTCTGGCGACATTAAAAACAGCGGGGGGATGATTAGAGCAGGAGAATATGCTCAGTTACTTGCCCATGGAAATGTCATTAATGCCTGCAATGTCCGTGCTTATCGCGGTGCTTATGATACCGTTCTTGAGTTTGATGGAGGATTAATCGCCGGTGGAAACGGTGCTGATACGGAAGGGGTTGGTCTTTATATCCGGGCAGGCGGGCAGGTCATTTCGGATGCCTCGGACTTCGTAAGTAATGGCATTAATTATATGGAGGCTGACCAGGGCTTCGATTTTAAGGCTCGTCAGCATACCTGTCTTTCCGAAAAAAAGAAATCAAGAACCTGGTATGGAAAAAAATCGGAAGAGAGAAAGACGAGCACGACGGTTAAAAATTCAACCGTACATTCGTCGAACGGCGCTAATATTCTGGTAACCCGTCAAGGCGGTGTTCAGGCTGTGGCAACACGCTTCACCTCGCCGGGGGGAACCCTGATCATGTCTCGCGATACGGTTCAGTTATACAGCTTAAAGACACAGAGCCGACAGTATAAATCTTCGAGTCGCTGGTGGGGCCTGTCAAAACGTACGCGCTCCGAGAAGCATCAGGAGGCAATGCCCACCCTGTTTTATGATAATGGTGTGACCCGAATTGAGGTAACGGACGGTTCAATTGATGCGCGCGGCGCTTATTTTGCCGGTGCCGGTGATTTGGAGCTGAAGGCTTCGGGGCGTATCCGCTTTGGTGTTGATATATTAGATCATAAGGTTGTGGAAAAAAAACGCGGTTTTGAGCTATCAGCAACCGGAGCAGGTGCCTGGAAGGCGTGGAAGAGCGGCGGCAATCTTATGGATATGGTGAGTGCGGAAGACGCCACCATGGCCAAACTGAAGGCCATGCTTAACAGCCGCCATGATGGCGAACGATCAGCCAGCGCGACCAGTTTAGGGATCAATGTATATAACACGGTAAATAATCTGGCGCGTGGCGTGGCGAAGGGGACTCTGGACAAGGAATTACTGGCACGCTATGGGCTGGGAGGAGATAAAGGATGGTCACCTGGTGTCAGTCTGTCCGTAAGCAACAGTAAAACGGTTACGAAATACCAGACCCAGGGCCCAGGGGGTGTTGAGCGGGAAGGCGATGTGTATCTGCAGGCAGGAGAGGGGATAGATCTGGAAAATGGTGTTCGTGTGCATGCTGATGGCAATCTGGTGGCTGATGCTCCTGAACTCATTGCCACAGCAGCGACATTGCATTCCTCCGTTGATCAAAAAAGCGTAAGGGCTTCCGCGTCTTCTGCAGGAGGGCAAATTAACAGCGCTTCGGTCGGGTATTCTCACAGCAAAACAAGAGAAACGCATTACGCTCCCGCTGAATTATCGGCAGGCGGCAACTTGAGTCTCAGTGATCAAGGCCAGGCCATGAGCCATGTCGTACTGGATGGCGCCCAGATAAAGGCCGGTACGTTAGAGGCCAATATCGAACAATTAGACATAATTGACAGGCAGGACAGGGCGGTAACCCGATCCAGGTCCTTCGACGTCAGTACCTCCGGCCATGTTTCCGCATACAGAGGGGCAGGACACTCAGCCACCACCGCAGAGCACAGCGGAATTTATGTGGTCGATGGGATTAATACCGAGGGCCACAGGGTTCACGTAGACGAAGCCCGGATGCACGGGGGAAAGATTCTGACTCAAGGCGAAAATCATATTGAGATTGATAAATTAACCGCGGTAACCGTATCTGATCATGAGTCTTATCGAGGTACGGGAGTCAGTTTCAATGTAAATGATTTATCACGTCTGAATGGAGGAAAAGCAACCAATCATACCGGTGAGTCTGCTATTGCAGTTGCTGAAGTCACCCTGGAGCGTACGGACTATCTGGCAAGGACAACCCCCGTGATTTATGGTGAACTGGAAACCCGGATCCTTATTGACGAATTAGCGGGTGATCTGCATACGACATCGGCTAATGGAACTACCGTCGTCCGGGACGATGAGCTGCGACTGACGCTGGATGTTCCGATTACCACCGGCAGCCACATGCAGACAAGCCGGGAAAATATTAAAGCGGGCCTCGACAAAATAGCCTCCGCTCTCCGGCCAGCTGATATTCCTGCCATTGAGGCAGTGCGTCATGAGAGTGTCACGCAGCCCTCAGCCGGCAGACACGAAGAACAAGTGGATGCGGGCTCGGAAAAAACAGAAGCTGTTATAGACTGTGATTTGTCGTTATCGCCTGAAGAACAAAAAATACTGTGGGATGGTGTCTGGTCGCTTATGTCTGAGGATGACCAGATAAAAATCAAAGCAGATCTTATCACCGTCATGGCCGAATGGAACGCCGGGATCTTCAATTCGCCCGCTCAGAATAAGCTCGATAATGATATACAGTGCGCCTATCTGGAGGTGTTTAAAGCAATTTCAGTGGAGAAGTGGGGAGTAATAAGCCGGCAACTAAGAACAGACGTGGCCGACAAATTATTTCATGCTCTGAAATCTCCGGCTAATTTATCGACGGTGCATGTTCAGACCTGTTTCGGTCCCAAAGGGGTTTTAATCAGTTTTGTTTTTAATCTGGGTTTAAACTCCAAAAAAAATGTGCCGGATCTGATTAAAGCAGCTGTTACCACAACAGCGGGTGATGTTAGTTTCAGTATTGCGTTAAGTAGAGTATTGGGCTCTGCTGCGGGTCCTGTCAGCTGGACCGTGCTGGGCCTGCAAGCGCTGGATGCGATGATTTATGATTCGAAGTATGTAGATAATATGCTTAAGGATGAGGTTCGCTTAATTTATGAAGCGCAGAAATCAATCAAAGAAGGCAAGCTGTTACTGGGCATAGCTGAACAAATGATGGCTACCGATGAACTCGCACTGGCTAACGAAATGAGAGGGTTTCATAATGCACTGGCACTTGTATCCTGTTTTGGAGATGCATTTGCAGCCGTTTGGGATAAAGTAGCGGGTGCTGGAAAATCGGCCACGTCAAGGTATGAAAGACCACAGCAGGCGGCAGGTTCTGGGCATACTTTCTTCCGGACAGCACGACCGGCTGCAGCCGAACGCTCAGATTCTGAGTCGCTAAAGATGCCTGCATCCCGCTGAGGGAGGTAATCGGCTTGAAATCATACCAGACTGGTTTTGGTCTGAAGCAGTTTTTGAGGAATGATGTGCAGGTATCCCAGTGAAAAGGCTTTTTCCACCAGCTCTGATTTACTGTAGCAATTGAATTTATTTTTTATATTTTCAAAATAATATTCGATCGTCCTGACCGACAGGTTCAGAATAGCGGCAATGGATTTTGCCGAGTGCCCCCTGATAAGATAAAAAAAACACTCCGTTTCCCGTTCAGAAAGATTCAGCTCGGGATACTCATCTTCGATAATATAGCTTTTTTGATTATGAATATCGTTTGACTTATTTTTCGTCAGCGATTCAAATTCATACAACATTGTTAAATTAAAAACATTATTCTGGGTGACATCATAAAAATGCTGGGCAATAGCGGTTAACTGATTGTTTTCATTTTTTAGTATGAATTTTTCACCAAATATAATCCGCCAGTCATCATTGTTATAACAATAATGCCCAAGAATTCTTATTGACTTTTGTTGCTGGACAACCAGCCTGTCCTGATGACAAAACACCTCATGCTGTTCAGCCGCCTTGCATTTCATATCGCGGTAGGAATGGCCCTGCATTTTATCCAGCGTTTTAAAGCCGGAGAGTTGAAGAGAGCGGGTGTTTCCATACAAAAACCTGGAATTTAAATCTAATATTGAAAAATAGCCTGGAATTTGATCAATCAAATGGTTTGCATGAAATTCATAAGCAAAATGGTTCATATGTACATCGATTGATTAAAATTAAAGCTATTATCCGCTAAACTGAAAAAAAAAGCAAGATGTTCCTGTATAGTACAATGCCTGGCAAAATTAGCAAGCGGGCATCGGGCGCTTCTTCTTGAAGTAAGCGAAAATAGTACGCTACACTCTGCTTCGAGCTGTTTAGCTCGGTTGATGGATCAATTAAATGGAAATCGTACTAGTAGCTTATCAACAAGTAAATAAGGACACGTAAGATGTTTAGAGCACCGAAAAGTACAGAGGCAACCTCAAAATATGCTGGTATTATTTCTGAGATGCGCGACAAAACGAAAGAATTTGAAGACGCCCTCAGAAATGCTGATATCCTGCATTCCCAGCCCGACAGTCATCACTTCTCACCTGAGGAACGTAACAGTGTTGAAGTGGGTCATAATAATTTTTATTCCAGAGCGACCGTTATCAAGTTTATTGATGGGCTCAAGAGACGCATAGCCATACTTGAAGCAATCATCAGCGAAGAATCAATATCGAGTGAAGACCATGCCTTTTTGATAATGGCACCCACCTTCAAAGAAGATAAACATATTTCAGAGTACCCGAATATTTCGAGTGGCCCTAAGCCATAATCCAAACCTCTCCTTAAATAAACAAGCGTAGCCCGTATTAGACGAAGTCTTAATACGGGAACCTATCTGAGCAAACCGCTCAAATGCGCGCTCCACAACAATCTTTTGTGATGCGGAAGATATTCTCATGGAAATAGAGCATTCCCGATCCGATAATGCACTTAAGGACATGAAACAACGAATCCCTTAATCCTCTGAAAAATCAAAAAAAAATCCTCTCCACGCAGTCACAGTTTCCTCATTTTTATAGTGCCAGTAATAGTGGATAATTATTTTTATGTATGGTACTTTCCAGCCTTTTTAAAGCCAATAAGAGGACCATTATGTTTGCGATGCAATCTGCGATTAATTTTATGAATAGTATTAAAACGTCAAATAAAGCAATCAAATGTGCTTTTTTTGACGGTGCCAGGCAAATGATAATGGCGCACAGCAGACCAGAAGAATATGGAAATTTTTCATTAAGATGGCCGGCTATAACGAACAGCTCTGAGGTAATTGGCTTACTGGTACAAGACGAAAGTATAAGGGGTTGCCTAAACGTAATTTTTGCTATTTCAAACCTTGGCTCAGACAAGCCTTGCGTCGAATTTATGAATCAGGATGGTGAACTGGTAGCGCAGGATTTAAGCAAGGAATTACTATCTGACCTGGTAACAAAGTATCAATTACCGGAAGATTTAGCACGTGTAATATTTGAGATGTGCGATATTGCAGATTTCTCTTCCGTGTTCCGGGCCTAGGTCGGACGCTTCACTCCACATTTCATTATCTCCATAACCCGCCTGGTTGAATAAATCTCTCTTGAAATAAACAAGCGTAGCCCGTATTAGACGAAGTCGTAATACGGGAAATTATGAGAAATTCCTGGAGCGAGCATGGCAGAACGTGGGATCGCTAAAATGATGGTTTAATTTATAACAGGCACGCCGATCGCTTCAACAACCAGAGATCTTAATGACCTTGTTAAAAAAAATTCTCAAACGAACCGGCGAACTTAAAGCGACCCGTTATTTTTTAAATCTCGACCATATCAATTAATCACAGCATGTCCGGCTTTAGCCAATACGATTGAGCTGAGCGCCCGATCTGCGTTTCATATTGAAGTGTGCTGAAATAATACGCTACAATTTATTTCGAGCCGTTGTAGCTCAGTTGGCAGAGCAATTGATTCGTAATCAAAAGGTCTGCGGTTCGATTCCGCGCAGCGGCATATTAAATCAATGGGTTACGAGATTGTAAATTTAAAATTATCTTCCGTGTCGAATATGTGTCGAATACCTACGAAAGCAATTTCTTTATATGATCAGATTTCATACTATAATTCACGTACATATAAAAAATATGGAATGTCATGGATAAATGGACAGATAAATGGATTGATCGAATCTATTATGATCGAAGACGATACTCTTCAGACAGGTGTAACTATAGCCGAGATAGGGCGAGGATAATCCATTCTTCCGCATTTAGGCGCTTACAAGGAAAAACTCAAATTTTTGGATTGGGTGAAAGTGATTTTTATAGAACACGGTTAACTCACTCAATGGAAGTAGCTCAAATATCATCAGGTATTGTTGATAAACTAAAAAAAACCACAAAAAAATTTAAAGATATTTTACCTAGTCAAAATTTAATAGAGGCCATTGGGTTAGCACATGATATTGGACATCCTCCATTTGGACATGGCGGTGAGAAGGCATTAAATTATTGTTTAGAAAAGCATGAAACTAGTTTTGAAGGTAATGCCCAAACTTTTAGAATATGTACTACTTTAGGTGAGCATAGCGCAGAAAATGGATTTAATCTTACACGACGAACTTTGTTAGGGTTAATTAAATATCCTCTAAGTCTAGAGCAGGCTCGAAATCCTTTAAAATATGACAAAACCACAAGCCCACTATGTATTAAATCGTTTGATCCGCCAAAGTGCATTTATGAGCATGACAGAAACTTTTGTTGGGTTATAGACCCATTTTCACCTCGTGATAGAAAAACATTTTGTGAACCTAAAAAAACAAATGAGACTAATGAACACAAGAAAGCATTATATAAGAGCTTTGATTGTAGCATTATGGAGTTAGCAGATGATATATCCTATGGGATTCATGACCTTGAAGATGCCATTGCTTTAAAATTTATTGATAAAGATATTTGGCAAAAGGAAGTTATTGAGAAGATAAAAGGCTCAGATACAGATTTTCAAAAGAATTGTTATAATCCAAGTATTGTGGAAGACCTTTTCTCTGACTCAAGTTTTAAAAGAAAAAGAGTTATAAGTGATTTTATATTTTATTTCATTAGTAACGTTCAAATAGTCCAACAATCGATTTTCGAATCTGAGTTGCTAGATTTAAAAGCTCAATTTCCGGATTATGTTAAGGATGAGCTTAAAATTATGATGGATTTAGTGCGGAAGCATGTAATTAAAAACAAAAATGTTCAGATGTTGGAGTATAGTGGTGAACAATTAATAATAAAATTATTCGATGCAATAAGCTCTGATCCTGCAAGAATGCTTCCCAATGATTTTTATAATAAATATTTGGAAGATAAAAATATTCGTGTTATTTCCGATTATATATCTGGAATGACAGATGCTCATGCTGTAAGAATTTATCATCAGATTTTTTCCCCTGACGGAGGATCAATGTTCACAAAAATATAAGGATAATCTTTATATAATTATTTAAAATTATGCTTTTTAAGCGGTATAAAAAAATATCCTTTAATTATAGCTTTGACTTTCAATGTTGAAAGATTAGAACCCATCAATTCTACGTTTCAATTTTCACTTGAACTTTTATTAGAAAGATTTCTCTCTTTTATTTGAATACAATTGGTTTTCACTTTTAGATAAAGTTTTTCAAAGTTCAGATAAAAACCTATATCTTTTGATTTTCTCCTATAAGCAATATAAATACTAAAGATGTCATAAAAATAAACTATGGAGTTCCCTAACAGATCGCTTACTTCCTCTGTACTTATGGAGTCCTGTGAATGAAGGTAACCAATTGTTTCTAGAAAATCTAAAAAATTTAATAAGCTAATAAATTTTTCGGTTTTACGTTTATCATCATGGAGTTTCATTATTCCAAAGGAAATTATTGCCTTTATTTGCTCATTATTTTCTTTAAATTGGGGATTTAATTCTTTAGCATCAAGATATAGTTCATGGATAACCTCTCTAGCTCTAATTATTTCAGGGCTAGACCATCTTTCATCAATTCTTAATAAGTAATTGGTTCTAGATTGTTTAATTGCTTCTTGGGATTTTATTGAAGCTAATAATATCAAAATAGTAGATAGGGTTACGGTTAATATATAGTAGGCTAGATCGATTTCTAAATTCTGCTTATATTCATCGGCTAAATGCAATATATGATAAACCACAATGAAAATAACTAAAGTTAATATTAAAATAGAAAATGAGGAAATCCCAATATTCTTTTTAATCCATCTCATAATGTCAATCCACTGTTTATTTTACTATGTCGTCATTATCGCCATATTCTTTAATTATGGTGCGTGTAGGATTTAAATATTGCGCTTACATCCTCTTATATGTATCTAAGAGCAGCAAGCGTATCCCTTATTAGACGAAGGTAATACGGGAAAGCATCTTCATTAAAGCCGATACAACCTAATAGATTTTTACATAGAACAAAAAAATACGTGGAACAAATGGAACAAGTGGGACACCCTTGTGGTTACTGAACTTTGGACGTTCCACTATCAAAATCAACAGTGGAACGAGTGGGACAATTAAAACTCGTCAGACCAGACTTTCTCAGTAAAAACATAGAATCTAGGAATGCCAACACCTTTAATTCTTCGTTTTTGAGAGGCTTTACCATCATTACCCGGGACTATCCAACCAGCGTTAATAAGTACTCTATTCACCATTTTAGGTTCAAATCCTTGGCAAATCTCCGTCCTGTAAACTTCGGATAAAACCATAAAAATACGAAAACCTTCTTCATCTGTATGAAAAAAGCCTGCACGGTTATAAAGTCGTTCACTATTGGGATGATTTTCGCTTTCAAATCGACTTGCTCCTTCTTTTTCAAAGAAAGCTCGAACTTGCGATAGTATGGCTCGATCTTCTCGATTACCATGCTCACCAAAATCTGCGAGCCATGCTTTGAAACATGTTTCTGCTGCTTGACATGCTGTACCTCTTTTCCATCCTGTTAATTCAAAGTGAATCGCCATTTCCCCAGCCAGGGCAACTAAAGCAAAACGTCTAGCTACTCGTTGAATTTGACCAGAGTGTTCCGGCTTAGTCACCTTCTTTACAAACTGCTGGATTTTATTAGTGAGTATGGGAATTAATTCGGTACGATGACTAACAATTTTGTGGAGCCATGCTAGTCCAACTGCACCATGATACTGACTGGCAGCTTCTTTTAACGCGAGCGACATAGATGCTGGATTAATATGATCGTGTAACTGTTCAAATAACCCCATCTGAGCACCAGCATCAGCTTCAATATCTGCTAAACGAATTTCTTGCCCCGCATTACATCGCTGACCAGCTTTTGCCATTATTGATGTTAATGACTCCTCGCCAGCTGACAAAAAGAGTAATGACCAGCGCATCGATTGTCTTGCTGTACCACAACGAGATGCTCGTGTTTTACCTTGACCATTGGCAAGCAGATAGGCACATTCACCTGCTTCTTTGGGATCCATTTGACTAAGTTCATCTAAGATTAATAAACCATCATTATGAAGAGAGGCCAATCCTTCTAAGCCGTTAGATGTACTTCGCCACAAACGAATGTAACTGTCTGGCTTGCCCCAAACAGAAGCAGCCACCTTTAAAGCTGTTGTTTTGCCAGAAGAGGAGGCACCTCTAAAATGAAAGCCACCAGAATCTTCGCCAACAAGATTAGCTAGACTTGGTGCAAATGCAGTGGAAATTGCAAATATCAAACGGGAATTACCTTCTGCTAATCGTGCAATAGAATTCCGCCAATCCTCAACACTTCCCGAAGTGGACAATGCGGGTTCAAGACTATTAGCATTTTGAAAAACGATTTGGTCATCCGATTGTCCAATGGTTTCATGAGCGGTAACAAATACTTCTTTATACCAGCCGAGTTTATCGACACACCGAGCACGTTCTTCAACAGGAAAGACTTGTATGTAGGAGGCCAGCAAATCACGAGCTGTTTTACTAGGAGAGATAGTTAATCCCAATCGAGCTAGCTCTCGCCTTACATCACTTGAATCTCCTTGCAATAAAGCCAAAGGCATAGCCCATTGGTGTTTAATCCCATCATCATCGACCCATTCAAGCAACCGACCCCATTCGCCACTATGAGCATCACGAGTTTTAGCAACAACAGACAAAGAAGAGCAAATCCATCGAGGAGGTAGCTCATTATTGTCTTTATCCTTACCTACAAAAATCACCCCATCTGAGGTTAACTGGAATAGTCCACCAGCATACTGAAATGACTTAATGCGTTTAGACTGTTTAAAATCAACATGATATATTTGTTCTGAATTCATTTTCATTCTCTCCAACAACTTTCAGAGGAAGGTGAGCTACCACCTTCCAATTATTCAATAAGACCAAAGCAAGAAAGGCTAAACCGCTTCTTGAAGGGGGTTATGAACACATTGGTGTTGAAGATAATTAATAATATCTAATTTGCGATAGCGAACGGTACGACCAATTTTTAAGTAGGGCACACCCTGACCAGCCCAACGCTTACGCTCAAGCAATTGAACTGAGCAATCTAAAACAGCAGCAAGAGTATTTTGACTAAAGAGGGTAGATTCCGGAGCAGATTCGAATTCATTGATGAGTTGCAAGCGTGATACATTATTTTTAGACATAGTAATACCTTTAAAAGAATTTTCATTCGACATTAAAAAATGCCGCCAAAGAGGCTTTTTCCATAAATCCAATTTGAAAATTCCAGTAACCTGGTACTTTCTATCCAAAAATCCATATAGCTTTATAGCCATTTTTATAAAGCTATTTAATACAACGAACAGATTATTACGTGGTTTGAAAATTAAAGTCAAGAATTGAAAACAAATTCAAAGAAATTGAAACTATTGTGAGCAAAATATGGCTTTTTGTCCCACTGATACCATCATAGGATTTGATGGTGGTACTCCTGAAACTTAGTAATTATCAAGGTGTCCCAGTAGTACCACTTGTACCACTCAAAATTATTAGGGTTACTTTCATTTCAAATTTATACTATAATTCAAATATCACCAGATGATATCTTTGGATTTTTAATGAGGGATGTAGGCTTAGAAACATTACTTGCATTAGATGGTACAGAATACACAGAAGAAAATGGTTATTGGTATAAAATAGAGGTTTTTTTAACCGAGCCAACTGAAGAGAGGCCACATGGCATTAGATATAATTTAACTCTTCATGATAATTTTAATCAGCGAATTTTAGGTTTTGATAATGCTCATGGGATTAAAGTTAAAGGAAATGGTCGTTATTCTGGGCAGATTATTAAATATGATCATGTTCATAAATCAATAAATGATAAGGGTACTCCTTATGAATTTGAAAGTGCTGAGCAGCTTTTAAATGATTTTTTTAAAGAAGTGAATTCAATTATTCAACAATTGAATAATGGGGATAAAAAATGAAAAAACTACGAGTTGGTATTATGTCACGAGAAAAATTTCAAAGACGTACGATTGAAATTGCTGCTGGTCGTTATGTGCCTAAAAAAAATGAACCAAAGATCTGGTTTAGCTCTATTAAATCACTTTGCGAAGTATTAAATGAAAATAATATGAGGCTATTGAAAATAATTGATGAGCAAAAGCCTGAATCAATTAAAGAACTTGCAGTTTTAAGTAAACGTGCACCAGGCAATCTGAGTCGTACTTTAAATACTATGGCTCGTTATGGAATTATAGAATTGAGAAAATCAGGGAAAAACTCTAAACCAATTGCTAAAGCTTTAGATTTTGATATTCAATATAGAGTGGCTGGATAGAATTAGATTGTATAGCCATCCAGTCTCATTCTTTTAAATTTGGAACGCACTGCGTACCAAATTTATCTAAATCCATAATGAGACTTTATCAACCCGCATTATAAGAAATAAAAATTACTATTAATTTATCAGTGGTCAAGGATTACTTGATTACTGAAATTTCTCAATCTTATTAAGAAAGTAGAAAGCTCCAAAAATTAATTTATATTGAAACTCCTGAGTTCAAATTTAACTCTCCCGAAGAAAAGAATTTTCTAAGGGCGCAATATACATTGCTTTGCAATGTTTGAATTTGGACAAAATTGTTTAATGAAATTTGATCATTAAGATAAGTTAATTATTAGCAGCTAACTATACTTAGAGAAACTATTAAATGGAGTTAATGGATGGTATCCATAATGAAATGCAACACCGCTGATGGCTTTTTAAATGAATTAAGTCTCGCAAATAAAAGATGGCATGAAAAAAACGATATAAGTTGTAATTGGATTTTTCGTGGACACAATGATTCTAGTTACGATTTGATACCATCTCTTTACAGAGATACAACATATCTGAATCAATTTGATAAAATAATAGGAGATGTTATACCAGGTGTTCCTACTCCAGGTTTGAGGTCGGCGATTTCTAATATTATTTCTAGTACTTCATTACAAGATGAATTTAAAAATCGATTAGAAAATATAATAAAGAGCGCTTTTGTTGAAATCAGGTTAATCGAAGAGTTTTTGGTTAGAGCTAATAGTATTGGCTTACCAGTGCCTACGTTGAAGCTATTTCAACCACAATCCAATGAAATTAGTTCGGTAGATTATTTCTATCATACTTTATCAAACTATATAAATAATTTTATTTTCATAGATAAAAAGCAAACCGTATTAAGAGAGAATTTTCATCCAAATGACAATAATGCTTTTCCTTATACCTCATTGGTTGAATTTTTTTTCCACAAGCAACGGCATTAGCTCAACATCATGGCATACCAACTCGATATTTAGATTGGACTACTGATCCTTTAATCGCTGCTTTCTTTTCTGCAAGAGGGGTTAATAAATCTAGGACAAAACAAGACATATGTGTTTGGGCATTAAATACGAAATATTTACCGCATTCTACTTTAAAAGGGAGGGTTAAATTACATAAAAGACTACACAGAGTTGGGTTAGAGTTTCTACATAAGCAAAAAGGACTTTTTACTGAAATGATTGGAGCAGAAAGTTATTACTTTCATAATAAGGAATGGCCTAATTTCGAGCAATATTTGCAGGCTTCAAATTATTATAATGAAGGCTTGATTAAAATTGAATTACCTAAGAGTAAAGTAGATAATCTTGTTGGCACACTCAATAATATGGGCATTAATGAGTACTCATTGATGCCAACTTATGACAATGTTGCTCGATCAATTTTGCCTTAGTCCAATAGTGATTTGAAAATTGATAAGGAACTTATTTATTCTTTATATACCCCATTCTAAAGCTTATACTTTTTATTCGGCAAATGAGATTAACTTAATTTGGCTGACAATGTCTGCCAAAATCATATTCAAATGAGTTTGGAGAAAAAGTAGGTTTATTAATTATTTCATTCAATTTGGATCTCACTGCGATCCAAATTAGATGAGCTGGATTTTATAAGATCAGATAATTTAAGGATGCCCATACACTTTAAAAAATAATCTGTAATTAGTTGCATAGGTTTTCTAAGTCGCTCCACATCTGTAATGATATATCCAGCAGTTACATCGTTAGTCATTTTATGATTCATTAATCGTTTTAACGCATAAGCAGAGATATCTAAACTTTCTGCAATTGTTATAAAAGTTCTTCTCAAATCATGAACAGTAAAATGAACCCCAGAGGCTTTGGTCACATGTGCCATCTGTTTACGAGGTTCAATAATATGGCCCGAAGCACCGGTTCCCGGAAATACATAACCATTAATTCTCGCTTCATATCGAGTATTTAATAAATCATAAAGAAAATCAGAAAGGGGTAGGGTATGTGATTCATTATTCTTTGTTTTAACGACAGTAAAAGTTCTTGCTGCTAAATCGACGTTTTCCCATTTTAAGGTAGCTGCTTCCTCTCTTCGTAGACCTGTTAGTAAAATTAACAGCAAGTAATCTCGGAGAGTTTCATTTTCTATGTTTTTAAGAGCTTGATACCAGGCCTCTAATTCATGGGGTTTAATATATGTTTGGCGACGTTCGACTCGATACCATGCGCGAGTTTGTGAAAGGCGCCTTACAGGGTTCTCCATAATAAGTGATTTGCCTTGGGCATCTTCATATTGACCAGCAGCAAAATTGAAGAGGGCGCGTAAAACACGCATTGCAAGGTTGGCATAGGCTTCACCATGCTCTGTTCCTAATTTTTCATGATGCTTACTAATGCGATCTTTAGTAATTGACAAAATAGGCTTATTTTTCCATGTAGGGAATGCCTTATCAATCATATGAGTGTAATTATTAATGGTTTTATGTTTTAAGGTTTTTCGGGTTTGTAAGTATTCTTGAAAAACTTCGTTTAAAGTAATTTCACGCATAGATTGCGCTCTTTTCTCAGCAACAGGATCTTTACCCATAGCAATTTGTCCGAGGAGTTCTGTCGCTTTCTTTCGCGCCATATCAGGGCTAATTTCAGGGTAACGACCAATAGTTATCCGATTAAGTTTTCTATTGATGAGCTTTTCAACAAAAAATGCTTTAGTGCCTCCTGAGGTGACACGTACGCCAAATCCTTTGAGGTTGTCATCGTAATATTTCTTTTGAGCACTTTGCCCTGTTTTAATCGGTTGGGGAATAGCTAAGTTCTCAATATTTGTTTTGTTGATTCGCATATTGTTCTCACTATCTAAAGGTGGCGTGTCGTAACGTGTCGAATATGTGTCGAAGAATTAGGTCAAATTCATTAAAGGAACTTATAACCTAATATAGCTTTAATATCAAATAAGTAAAAGGAATTTAAAAGAAATTCATATCGTGTCGAAATGGCTAAAAACCGCTATTTTCTAATTCGTAATCAATAGGTCTGCGGTTCGATTCCGCACAACGGCATAGTATAATCAAGTAGTTACGTGCAAAGTCTTACTCCAATACATTCATGTGTCGCACTTCAAAAGGGTTTTTATCGTTGAAAATATCTTCGTAAAAATATGCGGAACCAATGCTTTTTTGTGTAAAGCATTACGGACATCATTAAATGTGAAAAATGTGATTAAAAGAATGCTTGATTATAATTGACGAGTTATAAAGCAAATATTTTAACATCATTGATGCTTGTGTTTGTGCTATATGTATATAATAGACCCCAAGGATTATATGAGGAATTTTAACCCGGCCAATATGGAATATACTTTTTTGAATGAGAAATTTAATCTTAGAGATATACAAGTTGTAATTGAACAAATAAAAAAGACTATTGAGCAAGGTGAATGTACAACTAACAACATAACACTACTCTAATGTAGTCTAGTTCGAATCAGAAATCCCGTTTGCAAGCAAACGGGATTTGACTACCTTATTCACTCGAAAAAATATAAGGTTTTAAAAGCTCAACGAGCTGATGTTTATTAACAACCCCTGAAGCTGCTTGTTCAATAATATCTGGTAATTCACTATTTTCCTCCAAGGCACAACCATTCAAGTCAAGAAAATACGTGGCGCTCAGAAAGGCGGTTCGTTTATTACCATTGGGAAAAGCATGTGATTTAGCAATGCCAATGATATAAATAGCCGTTAACTCAACAATATCATTGATATTTTCATAATGATGATATTGTTCAGCACGTTTAAGCGCAGATTCAAGTTTTCCTAAATCAGTAACGAAGCATTAGATAATATTTCGCCTTGAATAAATACCACATCTTCTACTGTTAAAAAAATTAATTCCATTATTTATCCGCTAAAGCCTTAATAGTGGCTGCATGACGCTCTTTTAGTTTAGCAATCGTCTGAGCACGTTTCTCGTACTTTGCTTCTTCAAGTTGAGCATCGGTCGGTGTGCCGATCTTCCCAATAATAAAAGGCTTTTGACCTTTACGAGTAAAGCAGATTTGCTCACCATTGGCGATTTTTTCCATGATTTCACATAAATGTTCGCGCATATGAGTATAAGACACTGTTTGCATGGTTTTTCCCATATTTCCTGTACATGTACAGTATTGTTGATTTTATATACTTGTTTCAAGTTAACCTGGCTAAACGAAGTGCAACCTAACAATACCCGCTAAATTTTTGAATCCGAGTTTTATTAAATTTGAGCACCAGTTTTGCCGTAATTCACTGTATCAGTGTCTAAGATGTCAAGGCACTAACTCATGCTTAATTTGTTCATAATTATTTAGTGTTCATTAAAAATGAACAACATAAAAAAATGAACAAGATTTTCAACAACTATTCTTACGCCATTTTCCTAATTTACTGAAAGATAAGTAATTTGGTTTCTTTCGTAATTAATCCAGGCAGAAATTGATTTATATTCGCAGTTAATTTTCGCCAAAAAATGCAATGATTTCGGTCCCAGCGGTTTATAAAGCGAGCCATAACAATTAACGATATCATTATGCCAATACCATGGCAGCCACTGACGGCCGATTGTGGCTTAAGGGAGGAGCATGACGCCGGTTGCGACCGTATTTATTACGGTAGATTAAAAAACAAATGCCTATAAAATGCTCGGTAGTTACATTTGCTCTCATTTGAAGCAGCAAAAATAACAAGGGCATGTTGACAATTGACCCATAACACCTACGTACTGCGCTTTATGCGCAGTATCCAGCAATTGTGACACCAGGATACGGATAAATTATTTGCCAGGAA
This sequence comes from Legionella navarrensis, assembly GCF_052527415.1. Classification (NCBI taxonomy): domain Bacteria; kingdom Pseudomonadati; phylum Pseudomonadota; class Gammaproteobacteria; order Legionellales; family Legionellaceae; genus Legionella; species Legionella navarrensis. The sequence continues at coordinate 72,423 of NZ_JBNVZR010000003.1, forward strand.
AATTTTAACGATATTTCAGAGAGATACTTTTATGTTTGAAAATATTGCAACATGGTTTAAAAATCCCTCGGACTTCTGGTATGAGGCCGCGATGCGTAGCGATATTGATAGAATGAATTTTCATTGGAGGCCATGGTATGATCTTCAAATGGCTTTTTGTGGCAACCCCAATGGAGTTGATACCCATTTTCTTATCAATGCAGTTACCCTGCGCTGGTTACTCGAAAAAAACCTGAGTCTGGATGCAAGAAATGGAAAAGGTGAAACCCCTTTGCATGTAGCGATATTTCTTAGGGATGCGGCTTTAACCAGGGAAATTCTTGAAAAGAATGGAAATCGATATCTTGGTGATAATCAAAACTATTGCCTGAGAATGCCCATTCATTATGCAGCACTTTCGAGTGTCGCGGTTATGCGGTTATTATTCGAGTATGGTGCTGGCAGATATATCCATGAAACCGATATGAACGGTGAAACACCACTCCATGTGGCAGCCAGAGCGTGTAACCCTGGCGTCGTCAGTTTCCTGCTGAAAAATGGAGCGCATACTGATATACACACAGTCAGTAACAGAACCGTGGCATGGAGCGAGCATCGAAGAAACCGGTACGCAGCATCTCATGGTTTTCCGAGCCGCGATGGATTCGAGGATTTTGTGGATGGTACAGCTACTCCTTTCGCTGCCGCCCTGTATTATGCTCAGGACAGGAGTCCCAAAAGAACGCGTACCCTGCAATTGCTTATAGATTATGGCTGTGACATTTATATCGTGAAAGAAACGCTACATGATGCCTGTCAAGCGTCGCACCCCTATGTAGGTGTTATTCGCCTGTTACTTGACTATGGCGCGCACCAATTCGTCAATGCGGTTTACTCTTCTTGTCAGTATGGTCCCACTCCCTTACACGCTCTTAACCGACATTTTCGTGAAGTAGTGATACCCTTCCAGCTTTTTAGGAGAACGGAATACTACAATCCGTATGTAAGTCAGAATGAAATGAGAGAAATCGCACATACGTTGGTTAACGCGGGTGCGAATCTTGACGCCGTTGACAAGAAGGGAAAAACGCCTCTGATCAACATGATTTACAACAAAAAAAATCCTGGATTCCCGACTTATAAATTAACATTCAGAAAGTCGCGACGCCGGGATCTCTCGCCAACCCTGACAAGGGATGTTCATTTCAAGGATAACGTTGGTGCTACTGTGTTACTGCGGGCTGCGTCAGCCGGAAAAAATCGACTGATTGATGACCTGGTCCGTCGTGGTGCGAATGTTGATGAGCGAGATAAGAGTGGCTATAACGCATTAATATGGGCGGCAGCATGCGGGCACAACCAGACTATCGATCACCTGGTACTTCATCACAATGCCAATATTTTCTGCAGGACCTGTAAGGGCACTACGCTTTTGGGAGTCGCGGCTTTTTATGGTAAAGCTGACACGGTTAACCACTTGCTGGGAAAATATAAACTCGACATTCTTGCTAAAAATAACCTCAATGAGACCCCGGCAATGTTAGCGCGGGAAAGGGGGCATACGATTTTAGCCAGGTATCTGGAGGATATTGCTGCAGGAACCCGATCGGCCAGACCATCAAGTACAATGTCTCCCGTGTCAGGTTCGAGCTACTATTCTTCAAGTTCGAGCTGCTCCTCGTCAAGTTCGAGCTGCTCCTCGTCGAGTTCGAGCTGCTCTTCGTCAAGTTCGAGCGGCTCCTCGTCGAGTTCGAGCGGCTCCTCGTCAAGTTCGAGCTACTCCTGGTCAAGTCCGAGCGGCTCCTCTTCAAGCTCGAGCGCTTTTCCGGCAGGCTCAAGCTTGAACCGATCGCCGCAAGGGAAAAAGATACCGCAGGCTATTATAGACAGATTGTCCGAAACCAGAAATGCATTAATTAAAATACTGGTACTATCGCTGCGTGCGCAGCCATCACAAGCCATTGACAGTGCAATCTATATGACTGCTGAGCAATATGTATCCGAACATAATCCCAGGATACGTACTGAGACGGTATCCATTCAAGATGCATATGTTGAATCAATAGCGGATGTGATAAAGCAAAAGCTTGGGGCTATTTATATGCAAATACAAGAATTTCAATCAGAAGGGAATTCGCGGCAAATACTAAAACTTCCACGCGGTGACACGAAGGCTGTCGATAGCCAGTCGAATGATTGGGGATACACCGTAAATACAGAACAGGATAAAATAAATATCGCATTAATGGCAGCGGCTTCCGAGGGTGACAGGATGTCTGTCGAGCGACTCATAAATCTTGGCGCGGAGGTAAATGCGTGTGATAAGGAGGGTAATACCGCGTTACTGTTTGCCGCAGGAAATGGTCACATAGATGTTATAGCTCTGTTAGTAAGACTTGGCGCAGATGTCAATGTGAGAAACCGATACGGCCTTAACGCACTAATGTGGGCAACTAAAGGCGGGAAAAATGATACCATAGATTACCTTGTGAACTATCATGGCGCGGATGTTCATGCAACGGATAACCAAGGCAACACGGCGTTGTCCCTGGCCATGGTAGGACAGCCGGACAGGACGACTATCACTCACCTGGCGCTTTTCTACCCGTTAGACAGTTACGAGACAAATAAAGCGGAGCAAAGAGCCAGATTACTGGGTTACAATGATTCAGTAGAGCATTTACGTGCCGTTATGGCTATGCGTCATGCAAAATCACTCAGCGAACCAATCACAACATCTGATATGCCAGCAGGATCGTCATGCACAGAAGCTGGTTCGCCGTATCGGCCAACCAATATTCTCTCGTCGGCGTCATCATTCACGTTATTTGGACAATCGGCAGTAAGGCCCGGCTCTGACAACGTATTAGCCGATTCACGACATCCCGTGGTCGCTGCGGAAGATGATGCACCAAGGCATTTATTGGATCCCATCAGCTCGGAGCTTATGACCAATCCTGTGACATTAACGGAATCAGGGCAGGTATACCAAAGAGAGAGTATTGAAGCATGCCTTGCAAATAAAATGGCATGTCCAGTTTCAAACATTACTATTGTTTCTGCCACGATGACTCCAGCTTCTGTGGTTCGCGATACGGTTGAATTTTATCTTGCTTCCAAGGGGTTTAAAACGATTGAATCCTATCTGGTGGCGAAAGAAGAGCTGAAGCAGCTGAACAGTCAACCAGATGGACTTTTCTCGTGACGCCCTCGGACAGGAGAGTCTTCACGTGAATATACAAGGAAAACGGCGAACGAAAATAGCAAAATCAATTCTCATGAGTAGCACCTTTCATTGAGACAACAGGGGCATTATTCGCCCCGTTTTACATGGTATTGGCCACATGCAGTTGATATGCCCAAAGAGGTCGTAGCAGTTTTTGATAAGCATGGATTTCAATCGATGGGTAACTATTTATCCATTGCTGTTGAGCAGGCGTAGCCCGTATTAGACGAAGTCGTAATACGGGAAATTATCTTCATTCGATCCCAGAAGGTCATTTTATTGAGCGCTTACTTAACTGCTCACCGTTATACCGTCACTTAGATGACAATCAAATGAATTGCTGGTCCGTTGTTTATAGGTAGATGGATTAAACGTTTCAATGGTTACATTCACGAAGTTATCCTGACGTATGTAATAGCGAACATTTTCAAGAACCAGTTCATCAGGATCTCCATTAGCATCGGTTGTAATAGATGAGTGTGTTGATAATAAATTACCGTTTGAACTGGTAGAAAAAGTATTAGCAGTGTATACACTTTCAATAAAGAATGCCGTTGGGTCAACTCGAATCGGCGTACAGCGGCTATATTTAACGTGAAAATGTACTGGTTGACCCGTCACGACATAATTTTTGATATCACGGAAGGTGTAAAAATTATCGGCGTAAGAAATCGTCGGTGTAAGGATGATGCTTAACATTAAATATTTTTTGATTAAATCAAACATTTTAATTTGCCCTCCAGGCATTATTTTATTCAAGAACGGTAATGTTCAATGCGGCTCCATTGCAAAAATTGACTGGTCTAAGTCAACTCATCAAAGAAAGGGAGTACGTTTGGCACAGTACCAATCATCAGACCCTAAATGTTGCCATTTTTATGGCGAAGTCATTATGCAATGTGAACGTTGCTATTGTAAATGTGGGGAAAATTACAGAAACGGACAAATTCTTTCGCCGTTTTAGCATTTAAGCACTACCCAATTTTGGTGTTCTGGCGGAGGTTTTCAAACCTTAAGATCCAGCGAAGGAATAACTGCATCGACTTCACCATGGTTATAGTAAATGACATAAGCAATTCCAAACAGAAGCAAGCCGGCTAAAGTTATTATTCCCCAATAGAAAATTTGTGCAGTTAAATTATTTTCTTCTTTAAGCTCCGGTGCATAAGGTTCGAGAGAGTGGTAGTTTGGATTAAAGCCTGTTAATAAATTGATATGAGAATTTTCACCTTGAATTTCACAAGGTCTCCAATCCATCAGTTTGGACGGAATTTGCCTCACATCGAAGACTCTGCCAAGTTGAACGTCACATATAATGGTGTTTGAATTCCATGTAAGAAAATTGGTAGGATTTGTTTCTTTATTTCGATTGATTACCAGAAATACATGTCCGCCATTTTTTATGCAATAAATTTCGGATGAATAAATATCGTACCTTTCTTTTAAAATTTTTTCAGCAACCAATGAAAAATCTTCACAATTACCCAGCCCTGTTCTATAAGCGGCCTCGATGGCTTTTTCACGCATTAAATCTAAGGAGTTTAGCCTGATTTGTTTGAGGTCGGATAGATTGACATTACCTGCTGAAACACGTGAGTTAATAAACTGAAGCACTTCAAGTTCTATTTTTGCTTTATTGTGTTTAATCTTTGCACGTATGACTTCTCTTTTAGAGGGTGAAAAAGTATTTGCCTCGGGATGAGTTGATGATTCTCGTATAATTTCATGGGTTTCATTAACTGCCTGACAAACAACTCTTAACAGACGTAGTAGTTCATCATTCACAGAAATAGACAGGTTATCTAAAACATCCCCCAATTCCAGACGGGTAGAAATTCTGGATGGGTTATCATTACGGATCAGATTGGTCAGGATTATTTTTAGTGCAATGCGGTCATCCTGAGATAAGATTGATTTATCAATCAGATCGCAGGGTAACTCCCCATTATTATTCACGGTTCTACACATGGATAAAATATATTCTTCATCATATGTTGAAATGAACCGTTTTAATTGTTCGATGTTTTGACAGTTGCGAATTGCTGTATGTAACAGGCTGTCATTCGTATCCGGCCTGAATGAAAAAAAAGAAAAAAGCTGATAAACACATCCATACATAATTCATTTCCCGTAGATTTTTTTTGACAACTGTCTGGCCAATAAGAGTTCTTAAGAACAACAATGATTGTATAGGGTTGACGTGGTCATGCAAGTGTAGCCCATGTTAGACCAGGCCACTTCCGAAATTTTGAACCAGGGCTGGCAGGTTTATGCGGTACTTCCTTACATGACAGTTTTGGGCTTATCTGTTTTGGAATTACGGAATTAAACATCTGGGCGCAAGTAATACATCGATATTATTCAATCTGGTCCCTGTATTTACTGTAGTTATATCCCTGGCCGAGGAGGGGAGAATATATCAACATTGCAAATCCTCGGTGGGGCACTGGTACTGACTGGTGTGTTAATTTTATCGAATTTCATCAGATCTCCTGCCGTTTGCAAAAGTGTTATGGCATCCAAAAGATAATTAACCTATATTGTTGAATGAGCTCCCAGAGCGCCCGCTCAATGCGCCCTGGCTGCTGGTGTACAATATATTCGATTCCGCACAATGGCAAAGTAAAAAAATCAGGCTGGAGGGATATCTAATGCAGTGCGGAAATGGCGTAAATACAGCCAGTGCCTATTTTAATGAAAATTGGCAGCGCTATCAAAGCTCAGTTAAAAACAACACGTTGTATCATCGTGAAATGCTGTCAGCGTTAAAGCAGTTTCTCTCGGCAAATGCAGGCGAGCGTTCTTTTTCCTTTGTAGATGTTGGTTGTGGTGACAGCAGTACTGTTGCACCAGTTCTTGCGGGCAGAGCTATCACAAAATATATTGGAATTGATGCTGCGGAAAATGTTCTACAGATGGCATCGCAATCACTGGCTCATCTTGAATGTGAAAAAGAATTTATTGCTGATAATATGACAACAGCCGTTCCGCGCCTGTCATCGCCTGTGGACATCATTTTTACCAGCTACGCTGTTCATCACCTGTCTTTGCAGGATAAATTTAATTTTATTGAGAGTTGCAGACAAAAGCTCAATCCAAATGGTTTTTTGCTGATGGTTGATGGTGTACTCAAAGAGAAGCAGACACGCGCTGAATGGCTGAATGCCCTGCAGGAAAGAATGGGAGCAACGATTCCCGGTATAAGCCCGGATGAGCTTGCATTTCGTATGCAGCATCCACGTGCGGACGACTTTCCTGAATCGATTGAGACTTTTTCAAATATTGCTCAGCAACAGGCCTGGACACGTTTCGAGCTTATTGTGGATAAAGGGCTGTTTGCCTTTATGGTTTTTTCTAAGTAAATAAGTCCCCCTGCGCAGCAACGCCTTGCAGGGGCATTCAGTTGATTACATTGAAAATCGACTGCTCTGATCGGAGGAAGCAGCTGAACAGTCAACCAGATGGGCTTTTCTCGTGACGCCCTCGGACAGGAGAGTCTTCACGTGAATATACAAGGAAAACGGCGAACGAAAATAGCAAAATCAATTCTCATGAGTAGCACCTTTCATTGAGACAACAGGGGCATTATTCGCCCGGTTTTCTCTTGTAACGGTTCAGATTCATCAGTAGTTCCGCTTGACTGGAGCAAAAACGACAGATAGGTTTAGTGGCAATAAATAACAACAAATAGCAATAATTTAGATGAATAATAAAGGTGTATTAAATATGATGTGGCAGCAACTTGACTCTACTTCCCAGGCGATTTTCCTGAATCTACTTGAGCTGTTTGAGGAATGTATTCTTCATACCAATCCCGATCAATATTACTACTTTGAAAAACAAGATGGCGATATCTGCTTTTCCAGTCAGATTCCATTTCCATTAATGAATGGCATGGTGAGTTACACTGCCAATCCTCAGGAAATCGATACAAAATGTGCTGCTTTAATTAATCGATTTAAAACAAGCTCTTGTCCTGTTACATGGTATTGGCCACATGCAGTTGATATGCCAAAAGAGGTCGTAGCAGTTTTTGATAAGCATGGATTTCAATCGATGGGTAACTATTTATCCATTGCTGTTGAGAGTCACAAAATAAAGAATAACAAGATGACATTGCAGGATGGAGTCTCTATTCAGCCAGTAGAGACAGACAAACAATTTGCCGATTTTCTTCACATCACAAAAGAAGTGTTTGGTATGCCTGAAGCAGGAGCACAAAGCATGGCCAGGCTTTATGGTGCGTATAAATATTCTCAAAAAGTGCGCCTGTATCTGGCATTAGTGGATGATAAGCCCGCCTCGACACTTCTAAGCTATCAGAACAATGAGGTTTTAGGATTATATAATGGGGCAACATTAGAAGCGTACAGAAAACGAGGCTTGCTAACCAATCTCACCATTTATGCGGTCAAAGAAGCGTCTTCAGTTGATTATGTGGTTGCGCAATTAATGGCTTCTCAAAATGCGAAGGGTATTGTTGATCAATTTGGTGGCGAGGTTTATTCACATTTCACACCCATATGCGCGGGATTTAATTAAGTATCGTAATGCAAAGAATAAAAATTAATCTTATTGATCCACAAACAGTGCATATGTATAATAAATAATATTTATAACTATGGTGTCACCATGGATCATGTGGTTTTTCGTCAGTTACAAAATTTATCAGAGCGTTACAGCAATATCGATTATGAATTTAAACAGATAGTCAATTCATTAGCGAAAGCTAAAAAAGATATAAAGCCTGAGGCATATAGCATATTTCAGAAATTAAGTTTTGCGTATCCAACCTATAGGGATGCCTTTGATCGTGCGTTCCTTCTTTATACCGAAGATGGTAACAAAGGAGCCAGGGCAACAAAATTCGATAACTTCCAGAAAACATTGCAGAAGGGAGTCAGAGATCTTGACAGGCTGGAATTTGAACTTGGCTCGTTGCGCACTGCGGTAGATAAAAGAGGGTTTGGCATTTTCAAATTCGGGAATGAGAAAAAAGCGATGGATGCCTCTCTTTCACCGCTGATGATCCGGAATTTACGCGAAGATATGCAAACGCTGCTTGACGCGTTTACCAATGCGCACTCCAGGTTTGATGAATCCTTGAACAGGGTAGCGGCAACGCAGATATTTGATTGGCTCAAGGAATACCGCAACAAACAAAAGCGAGAAGCACTTTTTTCAGAAACCCAGCGCTCTCCTTATGAGGTTATCCTCTCGGTTTGAATTCAGCAGGCGTAGCCCGTATTAGACGAAGTCGTAATACGGGAAATTATCTTCATTCGACCCCAGAAGGCCATTTTATTGAGCGTTTATTTCACTGCTCACCGTTATACCGTCACTTAGATGACAATCTGGCGTGATCTATACGACGAGATTTGTTCCTGACTTAACTATCAATGGATACCGTGGTCACGCCCTGAGAGATCCACACGAAATATAAACCCCTACGTACCGCGCTTTATGCGCGGTATCCAGTACGATGGTCCGAGTAAACCATAAGCGTCATGCCTCGATAAGCCTGCTCTGGATACCGCGCATAAAGCGCGGTACGTAGGGGTTTTTGTATAATTTATTTAAAAACATCAAGTTATATAAAATATTCGCGTGGATCTCTCAGGGTCACGCCGCGGCACGACGGCGTTGGGGGATGGGGATCAAATGTCAACAGCACTTGGAATAACAGTTTAAAAAAACACCGTATTTATCACGGTGTTTAATCAAAATAATCGTATTTATAATGCACACGTTAAATATTTACTTTACTGAGGTGTATGTTATGGCTGCAACTAATCCATTTGAATTTCATAAGAAACGTCCTGCCCGGACTACTTTTTTTTTCGATGCATCCGTGGTCCATTGCTCGGTTACCATTGACCCTGCGACGATGCTCGATGATCCTGCAGCATTACAGGCGACTATTGATGCCAGTATTGCCTCGGCACAGCAGAGGAGTGCTTCGGGCGCTCCTGATTTTTCCGGGAAAATGCGAGCGATGGACTTACAACTTGCCTATTTCTACGCAGAAAATCAGCTTGGATTATCGAAAGATAAATTTGACGGGCGAGACGAACTGGCATTGTTTCTTTATAATCATCAAATAGCAGTTAAAAAATTTTTAAATCGAGGTATCGAAGCGTCGCCGTGGCATGACGCCAGCATTTTTTTAGAAATACCGGAAGCTAATACAAAACTGGTTTTACAAAACATTGAACGTTTTCTTCAGATGGTAACATTAATGGTTGCCAGAGAGTCATGGAAAGAGATACTTCGTTTGGATGCTGAACGTCTGTCCCTTTTGCTGGCTAGACCAAGTCAGGCGCATGCTGTGATGATGGCTATCATCACAGCATATCAGCCAGTTGGCGAATTGTTTTCCGTCTCTACAGACAAGTTGGAAAACATTTTAAGACATGATGCGTTTTATATCGAAAAAATTGAGCCGAGGGCCCGATTAAGCGAGGTATTCGATACCACACCACCATCATCAAGCAGCAGTTTTTCTTGTCGCTAAACGCGAGATTTTACGATCGGGATCCGCTTATTAAGGGGCGGATCCCGTATTGGCATGGTATTCAATCTTTTTTCTTCGTTTTTTCTAAGTAAATAAGTACCCCTGCGCAGCAAAGTCTTGCAGGGGCATTCAGTTGATTACATTGAAAATCGACTGCCCTGATCGGAGGAAGCAGCATAAGAATCGTCTGGTTCTTCAGGGAGAGCGGTGGATGTCACCGTTTGTTTTGAGCTCAGGATTCCTTGTTCTGCCTTCTTCAGACCAGTCTGAATTCTTTCGAGCAGTTCATCGGAAAGAAAGGGCTTGTACTCGGCTCTTTCTGCCACAAGCGCAGCAAACTCAAGCATGGTTTTTGCATCGATGTAATATTCATGGGCCAGAGCAAATGTAGCCCACCTGGATATACTGTGTGCCAGGATAATGATTGCAGTACGAGAGTTCCCTTGCTCATGATAGCTTGGAAGATCATTCTGGATTTTTTTAATAAAACGTAATGCGCGCAATAACAACGATCGCCGCTCAGGAGAAATGCCTGCGTCATTTCCCTTGATATCATCAAATATTGTTGTCATGGCTATGAGGTAACTGCCAACAGCCTTTGTATATTGGATATGATGTGCTGCAACCTGGTGCGTATAAGTCGGTGTCAGAGACAAACTCGAATCATCGTTTTTATGAATCAACCCAGAGTTAATCAACTCATCCAGAGCCGCCTCTATATTGCGGATGTTGATGTGAGGATTTGCGGCAAATACGTACAGTAGTTGACTGGGAAAGGGGCTTTCATCAATGAAATGACAGAACCCAAGCAGTTTAATGCTCTCTGGAGAAAGCTGAGAAACTGTGCGTGACAGCATTTCCTCGAGCTGTTGTGATTTTGCCTTCGCCCGCTCAGCAGCGAGTCTGGCCTTTTCGGTTGCCACAGCCTGGCTGAATAAATTTGAAAACTGCCCAGGGTCAGAACCACAATCAATTTTTATGGTGACAGCGGTGATATCACCATCCGCATCCCTTGTTGCTCTCGATCGATTTTTCAAACCTGCGACAAGCAGTTCCAGAATGTCCTCATAACCAGCGGCCATATTTCCTCCAAATTAAAATAAAAGGTAACTCCCAAGGTTGTGGATAAGATTGGTTTTAAGGTAACCAATACGTACTCACATCATCCTGAACGAAGTGAAGGATCTCCTGAATCTGGCTCGGTTCCGGGCAGGTTGAGATCCTTCGCTACGCTCTGGATGACGTACCTGAGTAGTTACACATAAAATCGATTAGGGTCTGTTGACAATTCAACGCCCTCTCTCTACGGATGATAAAAATTATAAACAGCCAATTGCCTGACAGCGGCCCCGTGTTTTTGTTCAAGGAGGGGGCCAGTTGTCCCTTAAATAGGCGGTCTGCGGTATTTTAAACGGGATTTATGACTGGAACAAGTGTTCCCCTGCACGAGATCCGCTGATATTTTTTGTAACATTTTGATTGTAGCTGGAGAACAGGGAGATGTCGGTCGCAGGGTGATTCAATCTCCCTGGCAAACAATATCCCGCCCCGCAATAGCGGGGACGAAACGCACTGATATTTCTGGATTCTGTGGCAGATTAACTCGTTTCCAGTGCCTTGTCAGGCATGGTTACATTGAGCTCCAGCACCGCGCAGTCTCCTGTTCTTTCCAGGTTAACGCTGACTTTATCGCGGGAAATGGGGATGTATTTGGCAATGACCGCCAGAATTTCTTCCTGCAGCTTTGGTAAATAATCCGGCGTGCTGCGCTGCGTGCGCTCATGCGAAATAATAATCTGCAGGCGCTCTTTGGCAACCGACGCTGTGCTGTTGCTACGTCTTCTTAAGTAACTGAATATGCTCATGCTGGAACATCCTCTTTGTTTTTGCCAAATATACGACGCAATATACCTTTACGCTCAGCATTGATATAACGCATCGGACGGGTTTCACCAAGGAATCGTGCAATCGCATCATGATACGCGCGCCCGGCGTCGCTGTTTTCATCAAGAACAACCGGGGTGCCGGTGTTTGATGCCTTAAGGACGGCCCGCGACTCGGGAATAACGCCAATTAATGGGATGGCAAGAATTTCCTTGACGTCTTCAACTGACAGCATTTCACCCTTTTCAACACGCTCAGGATCATAGCGGGTCAGAAGCAGGTGCTCTTGAACGGGGGATTGATTTTCAACCGCGCGTTTGGTCTTGCTGGCCAGAATGCCAAGGATTCTGTCCGAGTCGCGTACGGAAGATACTTCCGGATTGGTAACGACAATGGCATGATCAGCGAAATACATTGCCATCAACGCGCCGGTCTCAATGCCTGCCGGAGAGTCACACACAATGAATTCGAAATCCTTAGCCAGTTCGTTAAGAACCTTTTCTACACCTTCAAGCGTCAGGGCGTCTTTGTCGCGGGTCTGTGAAGCCGGCAGTATGTAGAGAGACGGTATACGCTTGTCTTTAATCAAGGCCTGGTTTAAGCTGGCCTCACCATTAATGACATTAACAAAATCATAAACAACACGGCGCTCGCAGCCCATGATGATGTCGAGGTTTCTCAGGCCAATGTCGAAGTCAATGACAACAGTTTTATGGCCGAGCAAGGCCAGTCCTGAAGAAACAGCTGCGGACGTTGTGGTTTTACCTACGCCACCTTTACCTGAAGTGACAACAATAATTTTGGTCAATGTCGTGCCCCTGTAAGCCAATATTAATAGATTGACATCAGTGTACACGTGATTGATTGGTCATTTCAAGCTCAGGACAATAATATCCCTTTGCCTTACCAGCTGGTATCGCCGCAACATCCCGCTGTTGTATAACTGCTCACGTCGCCGCATCCCGAGTAGGAGCCGCAGCATCCGCTCAGAGCAAGCGTTCCAGTCAATAGCGCCAGGCCGAGAATTATTTTTTTCATGATGTAGCATCCTTGCAAATGTTTAGCCTAATTATAGAACATAATATTCACTTGCGTTAAAAAATTGAGCGCGTATTATTGTCGGCATTTTTCAGCAAGTGGCAGGAGTAATTATGAAATTGAAAAAATGGGGTTGGAGTCTGGTTATGGCCTTGTCTATTGCAGCAACTGGATGCAGCAAGGACATGTCACCTGGTGACTACGATTCTGAAGAAGTAGGCAAAATTAAAAAAGTGGTTCCTGGCGTAATCGTCTCCATGCGCCCGGTACGTCTGCATAACAAGGCGGCTGAATCTGCTGTTATCTCAGACACCGATACCGGCACAGGGCGCTCGCATGGTTTTGAGTATGTGATTAAGCTAAACAGCGGCAGTATTATTTCTGTTGTGCAGGCTGAAAACATTAAACTGAAAAACAAGCAGCATATTCTGGTTATTTACGGACGTAACACGCGGGTAGTGCCAGACAACGGCAGCGAAAACTATTAATAACGATAGATAATCGCCTGCGTTGGTTTCGTGCCGCTGCAGGCGGTCTCTTAATCTTCGTGCTCGCAATGTCGCACAGGCTGCATCATTGCGAACGAATCAAAGATGGATTATTCATCATCCATGCTAAACGATGATCCACAGCCGCAGGTTGTCTTGGCGTTAGGGTTGCGGATAACGAACTGTTCGCCCTGAATGTTTTTCACGTAGTCGATTTCAGCATTACTTAAATATTGATAGCTGATAGAGTCCACCAGCAGTTTGACCGACGATTGCCCATCAGAACAGGTCTGAGTGACAATGGTGTCATCTTCGTTAATGCTTTCATCAAACGTAAATCCATACTGAAATCCTGAGCAGCCGCCGCCGTTTATGACAACGCGCAGGTTCAGATTGGGATTGCCTTCATCGAGAATCAGTGAGGCCACTTTATCGGCCGCGTTGACGGAAAAAATAATTCCGCTGCTGTTGTTTGTTTCTGCTGCATTAATACTGCCCATGATCGCTCCAGATAAAAAACCGGTTTTATATTTATTATATCGTACTATCGAATAATCTGTTCAATGGTGGCACCACCGAGGCACTGATTCCTGTCGTAGAAGACAACGTACTGGCCCGGTGTGACCGCGCGCTGCATGTCGGAAAACATCACGCAGTGCTGTCCGTTTTGCTCGGGTGAGATAACGCAGGCCTGCTCGGGCTGGCGATAGCGTGTCTTAGCATAGCAGGTCATGGGCAGCTGATCAGCATCACAGTTTGTCAGCCAGTGAATGGGGCTGCAAAGCAGGCCTTGCGAATACAGCATTCGGTGATTCTGACCCTGGGCAACCAGCAGCGTATTGGATTTTGTGTCTTTGTCCACCACGTACCAGGGATCCTCGTTGGCGTTCTGACGACCGCCAATTCCAAGACCCTGACGCTGACCCAGAGTATAAAACATCAGCCCATCATGTCGGCCGAGCAACTCTCCCTGCGTGCTTTTTATATCGCCTGGTTTTGCCAGAATAAATTCATTGAGAAAGGTTTTAAAACGGCGCTCGCCGATAAAGCAGATTCCGGTGGAATCCTTCTTATTGTGTGTAACCAGACCGGCATCTTCGGCCATGATGCGAATATCGCCTTTCAGGTAGTCACCGACAGGAAACAGGGTGCGCTTGAGAGCCGCGGGTGCCACCGCATGCAGAAAGTAGGTTTGATCCTTGTCTCTGTCTTTGGCCTTATACAATGCGCCGTCACGTACGCGGGCATAGTGGCCGGTAGCAATAAAATCGGCGCCAAGGCTAAGAGCGTGCTGCAAAAAGGCGTCGAATTTGATTTCCTTGTTGCACAGCACGTCTGGATTGGGTGTTCTTCCCATTTCGTATTCATGCAGAAAATGAGAAAACACCTTGTCCCAGTAAGCCTGAGAGAAATTAACGCTGTGCAGGGGAATGTTCAGCTGATGCGCGACCGCCTGGGCATCCGCGAGATCGGCGGCAGCGGCACAGTAGCCATCGGCGTCGTCCTGTTCCCAGTTTTTCATGAACAGACCTTCCACCTGATAACCTTGTTCTTTCAGTAGCAGGGCGGCGACGGAGGAGTCTACTCCGCCGGACATGCCGACAATAACTTTTGCGCTCATAGAGTAATTCTGTCCAAAAAAAGGATATTTTACGTTATTTTTATGACATTTTAAATCGCAATTGTTGTCAAATTCGGATAAACTACACGTTTTTTGAGCGAAAGCCATGCTGATAAACCTTAAAACATGTGCACTGAACACCCGGTCAGAACCGGTAACACTGGAAAATATCACACGCCTGCCGGCCAATATTGAAGGCCCGTGCACCCTGGTCTGTGAGTTTCAGGTTCAGAAAGTCGATAACTATTTTCTGCTGAGTCTCAAGGTGGAGGGCGATTTGACGATCATCTGTCAACGCTGCCTGCATACCTACAGGCATCATTACGTTAACAGCTCAACACTGGCTGTGTGTGATACCGATGAGATGGCAGAGCGTCTGCTGCCTGAATACGAAAGTATCGTTGCAGACAACAATCAGGTAGAGCTGGTCGAGCTGATCAGTGACGAACTTTACCTGTATAGCCCTGAAATGCATGCGGAGATTAGCGAATGTGATCGCAGCGTAGACCAGTATATCCGGTCTTAACAACGAATCATCTTTGTAATATAATCAACAAATGCTTGGATTACCGGTAAAAAATCGGTAATATTCCGCCTCAACAAAGACAAATTGCTGGAGTAATGCAATGGCCGTACAACAAAATAAAAAGTCACGTTCACGACGTGACATGCGTCGTTCACACGATGCGCTGACCTTACCAACACTGTCTGTCGATGCGACCACAGGTGAAGTTCACCGTCGTCACCATATCACAGAAGACGGTTACTACCGTGGCAAAAAAGTGCTGGAAAACGACAACGTATACGAAGACAAAGAGTAATCCCAATTGAATGACATCACCATTGCCATTGATGCGATGGGCGGGGATCATGGCCTGAAGGTCCTGATGCCCGCTTGTGTTCGTGCAATAAAAAAAAATCCGAACCTATCGTTATTGCTGGTTGGTGATCAGCTGCAAATCAGCGCGTATCTCAAAAAGCAGGGATTGATGGATAACAGCCAGTTGTCCATTGTTCATGCCTCTGAAGTGGTGGGAATGGACGAGCTGCCGTCCCATGCACTGCGTAACAAAAAAGATTCTTCCATGCGGGTAGCCATCAATCAGGTGAAGGATGGATTTGCTCAGGCCTGCGTCAGTGCCGGTAATACCGGTGCGCTCATGGCCACAGCACGCTTCGTACTCAAAACGCTGCCCGGTATCGACAGGCCAGCTATTATTGCCGAGCTCCCAACTCAGGCGGGGCGCACACGTGTGATTGATCTGGGTGCCAATGTGGATTCCTGCGCAGAGCATCTGTTTCAGTTTGCCGTGATGGGATCAGCACTCATTCAGGCGGTAGACAAAAAACCTAATCCTGCCATCGCTCTGCTTAACATCGGTGTTGAGGAAATCAAGGGTAATGATCAGGTAAAGCGTACAGCACATATGCTGGCTGAATGCAGCCTGATGAATTACGTCGGATACGTGGAAGGTGATCATTTCTATTCCGGTGATGTTGACCTGGTCGTCTGCGATGGCTTTGTCGGCAACGTGGCTTTGAAAGCCAGCGAAGGTCTGGCCAAACTGATGCTCAACACACTGAAGGAATCCTTTACAACAACCTGGTCAGGTAAACTGGCCGGTCTGATTGCCATGCCCGCTTTGCGCCAGCTTAAAAAACGCATGGATCCAGCGCGCTATAACGGCGCCAGTCTGCTGGGTCTGAACGGCGTTGTCATCAAAAGTCATGGCGGTGCCAGCGAGATCGCCTTTCAGCACGCAATCGATCAGGCCGTTCTGCACGTAAAAAATAACGTAGTTGATCTGGTCCGGGATCAAATCAACGAATTTATTAATCAAGGTCTGTTGTTATGACGCATGCTGTTATCAGCGGAACAGGCGGGTATTTGCCTGAACGAATTCTAACCAATCATGAGCTGGAAGAAAAACTGTGCACCAGCCATGAGTGGATTCTGTCGCGGACCGGGATCAGCAGCCGGCATATCGCCGCCGAGCACGAAACCACCGCTTTTATGGCGTCTGAGGCAGCGAGGAAGGCTTTACAGGCTTCCGGTCTTGATGTTGACAGCATAGATCTTATTATTGTCGCTACCTGCACACCAGGCTTTTTTTTCCCAAGCACGGCCTGCCATGTACAGCAGGCTCTCGGTGCGAAACGTCCCATTCCTGCCTTTGATATCAGTGCGGCCTGCAGCGGTTTTGTCTATGCGCTGGATGTTGCCACACAGTACATCAAAAATGGTGCTGCTCAAAATATTATCGTTGTTGGCAGCGAAAGCATGTCACGTGCTGTCGACTGGACCGACCGTTCAACCTGCGTACTCTTTGGTGATGGTGCGGGAGCCGTGGTTTTGAGCGCCAGTGATCG
The DNA here is from genome assembly GCF_052527415.1 of Legionella navarrensis. Classification (NCBI taxonomy): domain Bacteria; kingdom Pseudomonadati; phylum Pseudomonadota; class Gammaproteobacteria; order Legionellales; family Legionellaceae; genus Legionella; species Legionella navarrensis. Next base: position 89,543 of record NZ_JBNVZR010000003.1, read on the forward strand.
AGAAGGCGTTCTGCCTGGCCTGTTGCATGCCTCCTATGATGCCAACGAGTTGCTGACCTATCCCAACCGGACACCTGATAATACGACGGGATTAATCAGCATGCGCGGTAATGAAGTGTTCAAATTAGCCGTAAATGCCATGGGTGATGTGGTAGACAGCATTTTGCGTAAAAACAATCTGCAAAAATCAGATATTGACTGGCTGATTCCACACCAGGCAAATGTCCGCATTATACAGGGCATCGCCAAAAAGCTGGATTTATCCATGGAACAGGTTATCGTTACGATAGAAAATCAGGGAAATACCTCAGCAGCATCTATCCCCCTCGCTCTGGATTTCGCTGTTCGCGAAAACCGGGTCAAGCGTGGCGATACGCTGCTTCTGGAGTCATTCGGCGGTGGAATGACCTGGGGTGCACTGGTCGTGCGCTACTGAATTTTTTGGAGATTTTGTCACAATGAATCACTTCGCGTGTGTTTTTCCTGGCCAGGGATCACAATCCATTGGCATGCTGTCGTCCCTTGCCGGACATGACTCCCTGATTACTGACACCTTCGCCGAAGTCTCGGCTGCCGTGGGCTATGATCTCTGGCAGCTGATTCAGCAGGGTCCGGAAGCAAAACTGAACCAGACTGAGTTTACCCAGGTTGCCATGCTGACCGCCGATGTTGCGGTATTTCGTCTCCTGCAGAAAAACGGTATGAAGAAAGCGTCTCTGATGGCAGGACACAGTCTTGGCGAGTACGCCGCTCTGGTCAGTGCCAATGCCATTGAACTGACAGATGCGGCCAGGCTCGTTGCAACACGTGGCCGGCTGATGCAGCAAACGATTCCGCTCGGTCTTGGCGCCATGGCGGCCATTGTTGGTCTGACCGATGAGCAGGTTGATGAATTATGCCAGGCTGCGAGCCAGGAGGGCGATGTTGTGACGCCTGCCAACTACAATGCAGTTGGTCAGGTTGTGATCGCGGGGCATGCTGGCGCCGTTGAGCGCGCAATCAGCCTGGCGAATGAAGCCGGTGCCCGCATGGCCATGCTGATTCCCGTCAGCGTGCCCTGTCATTGTCCTTTATTGCTGGATGCGGCTCAGGCCTTTGAAGAGCATCTGGCCGCAGCTCCCTTCAAAACACCAGATACCCGCGTAATCAGTAACGTGGATTTAAGCATTTACGAGTCTGCAGAACAAATCCGCCATTTGCTGGCACGGCAGCTGTATATGCCCGTACGATGGGTTGAAACCATACGCTACATTCAGACACAGGCTGCCTCTTTTGTGCTAGAATGCGGACCCGGTAAGGTATTGAGTGGTCTGATTAAGCGAATTGATCGATCTTTGCAATCTGTTTGCGTCTTTGATGTGGATACATTGCAACAGGCATTGGCATTGCTTTCAGTTCAGGCAACGAGTGCGCCCTGAGCGGCACGCCTGAGACGCATATAATCAAGGGGTAACTATGAGTTCTTTGCAAGGTAAAGTGGCGCTGGTAACAGGAGCCAGCCGTGGAATTGGACAGGCGATTGCGCAGGTACTGGCACGAAAGGGTGCCTACGTCATCGGCACGGCAACCACGACTGAGGGCGCTGAGGCCATCAGCGGGTATTTTAAACAGGAAGGCCTGACAGGAAAGGGCGTCGCTCTGGATGTGACCTGTAAGGACAGCATTGAAAATTTAATGACTGGCCTGTCGGATGAAGACAAGGCACCTGCTATACTGATTAACAATGCTGGTATTACCTGCGATAATCTGCTTTTGCGCATGGATGATGAGGAGTGGTACCGGGTTATTGAAACCAATCTGAATTCTGTGTTCCGTATGAGCAAGGCCTGCATCAAGTCGATGTTTCGCGCGCGCTGGGGACGAATCGTTTCTATTGGCTCCGTTGTGGCAGCCAGTGGTAATTCCGGGCAGTGTAACTACACAGCAACCAAGGCTGGAATCGTTGGATTCTCAAAATCTCTGGCCCAGGAAATGGCCAGTCGCGGAATTACAGTGAATGTGGTAGCGCCTGGCTTTATCGACACCGATATGACCAGCGCCCTGCCGGATATGGTTAAGGATGAAATGCTCAAACGCATTCCCATGAAGCGTTTGGGCAGTGTAAATGACATCGCAGAAACAGTAGCTTTTCTTGTTTCTGACAGTGCTGCCTATATCACAGGAGAAACCATTCATGTGAATGGTGGGATGTACATGGAGTAATGGGGCTTGCGTTCTTTGCAGAATTGAATAAACTAGCCAGCATAAATTTTTTTACTTTAAGAGGAAACACACGTTATGAGTACAGTTGAAGATCGAGTTCGTAAAATTGTTATCGAACAGTTGGGCGTTAAGGGTGACGAACTGAATAATAACGCATCGTTTGTTGATGACCTCGGTGCTGACTCACTGGATACTGTTGAATTGGTAATGGCTTTGGAAGAAGAGTTTGAAACAGAAATTCCTGATGAAAAAGCTGAAAAAATTACGACAATTCAAGAAGCTATTGATTACATTGAATCCAATATGGATAAAGAATAATCCTGGTAACTGACAGGTTTTAATTGTTACAGGTATTTCAAAACGGAATCAGGTTAAGAGCTGACAGATTGTATTGACGTCTTTCAGCTCTTAACATTTGACCCGTTATTTTTTTTGAGGAGCATCCATTGAGTAAGCGGCGTGTTGTTGTGACTGGCATGGGTATGGTTACTCCAGTTGGTCTGAATGTTGAGCAAACATGGAAACAGATATTGGCTGGCAAAAGCGGCGTTGTGCCGGTTGAGGGTTTTGATACCACCGAGTACAGCACCAAAATCTGGGCCAAGGTGAAAGGCTTTAACATCGAAGACTATGTTCCGCTCAAAGACGCTCGAAAAATGGATGTTTTTACGCAGTATGGTGTAGCTGCGGCGGATGAGGCCATTGCTGACTCCGGTCTGATCATGAACGACGAGCTGGCTCTACGTACGGGAGTTGCCGTGGGTGCCGGTATTGGCGGGATTGAGACCATCACCAGCAATCAGGATAAACTGGTTGCAGGAGGACCGCGTCGCGTGTCTCCTTTCTTTATTCCTGCGGGAATTATCAATATGGTCGCTGGCCAGATTTCCATTCGACACAATCTGAAAGGCCCTAATATCTCAGTTGTCACAGCCTGTACGACCGGAACGCATAATATCGGACTCGCTGCACGCATGATAAGCTACGGCGACGCCGATGTGATGGTTTGCGGCGGTGCCGAAATGACCCTGACACCACTGTGCCTCGCAGGATTTTCTGCCGTTCGTTCCCTGTCAAAACGCAACGATGAGCCAGAAAAGGCTTCACGCCCCTGGGACAGGGATCGTGATGGATTCGTAATGGGTGAAGGCGCCGGAATCATGGTTCTGGAAGATTATGAACATGCCGTTGCCCGTGGTGCAAAAATTTACGCCGAGCTGGCTGGTTTTGGCATGTCAGGTGACGCCTACCATATCACCGCACCTGACGAAGACGCCGACGGCGGTTCCCGGGCCATGGCTGCTGCGGTCAAAGATGCTGGTATTGAGCCTTCTGCTGTAGATTACATCAACGCTCACGGTACTTCTACGCAGCTGAACGATCGCAACGAAACCATCGCGGTAAAACGCGTATTTGGTGAACATGCCTACAAACTGGCCATGAGCTCGACCAAATCGATGACCGGCCATTTACTGGGTGCTGCGGGTGCGGTTGAGGCAATCTTCAGCGTGCTGGCCATTCGTGATCAGGTAGCTCCGCCGACTATCAATCTTGATAATCCTGATGAGGGTTGTGATTTGAACTATGTGGCACATGTTGCTCAGAGCAGAAAAATCGATTGCGTATTAAGCAACTCACTGGGCTTTGGCGGCACCAACGGAAGCTTGCTGTTCAAACGTACGCAAGCCTAAATGAGCATCAGTCGGTTCAAATGGCCTCTCCTTATCCTCGTGCTGCTGGCAGTTATTCTGTCTTTGCAGCCGGTCTGGCGGGGCTTTATTTTTTTGCACCGACCCATGTTTGAATCAGGTGAGCCTGTTATTATTGAAGTAAAACCAAACAGTTCCGCCAGCACCCTGGCCAATACCCTCTACGAAAAAAAGCTGATATCTTCTCAACGGATGTTCCTGTATTTCATAAAATGGACAGGAAGCGCAGGTCACCTGAAAGCAGGCGTGTACCAGGTTCTGCCGGGGCAATCGGTACAGAATGTCATCGACAGAATTGTTGCCGGCGACGTGCTTAAACTGCCATTTCGTATTATTGAAGGCAGTAACCTCACACAAGTCATATCCAATCTTCAAGGCGCACCCTGGTTGAACTACAATGCTTCAGACTGGACGTTTTTACCCTTACAGTATCGCAGTGCCGAAGGCCTGTTGCTGGCCGACACATATTCGTACAACGCCGGAACCGATGCCCGCAGCCTGCTGAAGAATGCTAATAGCCAGTTATTGCAGGAGCTCGAAAAAAACTGGAACGATCGCAGTGCGGATTTACCCTACAAGACATCGTATGAGATGTTGATTGTGGCATCGATTCTCGAAAAGGAAGCGTCTTTGCCGGCTGAGCGGGCTCTGATATCTGGTGTGGTTCTTAACCGCCTGCAAAAAAACATGCCCCTGCAAATGGATCCCACCGTTATCTATGCGCTGGGGACTGCCTATAATGGTAAGCTGCACCACCGGGATTTAAGCATTGATTCACCTTACAATACCTACCGGTATCGTGGCCTGCCTCCGACACCCATTGCCATGGTCGGAAAAGGTTCTCTTTACGCGGCAGCACATCCACAAAAATCAAAATACCTGTATTTTGTTGCAAAGGGCGATGGAACACATATTTTTTCAGAGACGTACGCAGAACAGCGGGAAGCAATAGCGCGCTATCTTTCAGGTAATCATTAATATCTAAGGCATCAGGATGACAAAACCAGGGCAATTTATTGTGGTTGAAGGCTTGGAAGGGGCCGGAAAATCGACGGCCATCGAAACCATCCGGCAAGAACTGGAGCGCCTGTGTCCGAGGCTGATTCTGACCCGAGAACCGGGAGGAACCCGGTTAGGCGAGCAACTTCGCACACTGGTAAAAGAGGGTGTGGATGGTGAACACGTGGATGCCCGGGCAGAACTGCTGCTGATGTACGCGGCCCGCGTGCAGTTGCTTGAACAGGTTATTCGTCCGGCTCTGCTGCGAGGCGACTGGGTATTGTCTGATCGATTTGAGCTGTCAACCTATGCTTACCAGGGTGGTGGCCGTGGAATTGATAAAGCCATTATTGACGGGCTGTCGAGGGCCTGTCTGCAGGGCTTTCAACCTGATTTGATTATTTACCTGGATATCTCACCTGAGCAGGGGCTGGAGCGGGTGCGCTCCCGTGGCGCGTCTGACCGGATTGAACAGGAGTCTCTGACATTTTTCAGGCGTGTCCATGAGGCCTATCGCAGCATGATAGCGGGCATGAATAATGTTGTCGCTGTCGATGCAGGTCGGCCGCTGAACGAGGTCCGCGCCGCAATTATCCAGCACGTACATGACTTTTTACAACGGCAGCACCATGCACTTCAGTGAATCAGACGTAGCACTGCCTGTGCATGCCAACATCTGGCAGCAGTTTGAACTGTCTCGCAGCAAAGGACGCCTCGGTCAGGCGCTTCTCCTGGCTGGCTCACCACCCTGGGAGCTGACTCAGCTTGCCTTTCGTATGGCAGCCGCTATTCTGTGCCGCCAGGAGCGTTCTCCCTGTGGAGCATGTCAGTCCTGCCTGCTGGCAGAAAAAAATGAGCACCCCGATTTTCATTATCTGATGCCTGAAAAGGAAGGGAGCGTCATAAAGATTGAGCAAATCCGGCAGCTCCAGCTAAATACCATGACCTCGCCACAATTAGGGCATCAGCGGGTGATTGTGATTAATCCCGCTGACAGGATGAACACAGCGGCGGCCAATGCGCTGTTAAAAATTCTGGAAGAGCCGTCGGACAACACCCGTTTTTTATTGCTGGCTGAGCAGATAAGTACCATTCCTGCTACGATAATCAGCCGCTGTCAGTTATGGCGCTCCGTATCCCGAGCGCGCCTGCAGGATGACTATTTAACGCAGCAAAGCCTGTATGCTCCTGATTCGGCGCGTGGGATAGTACTGGCGGCAGCAAACACCATCATGGGACAGCTCAAAGACCTGCACGAAGGCCGTCAGGATCCTCATGCGCTGGCACAGACCTGGTCACAGTATCCCTTTGCTGAATTGATCTGGCTATTGTATTTGCTGCACGCGCAATTGATTCAGATCGCGCTTGATTCTGCCACGGACCACGCTACAGGAATGGAGCCTCTGCGGCTGCTGGCCAAAGCGGTAAAGCCTTACCATTTGTATGCCAGGCTCGATAAAATAAATGAAATTACTGCTAAGTTAAACCATACTGTCAGTATAAATCAGTTGCTGGCCCTGGAGGATTTGTTGTTGGCCTGGCAGCCTGTTGGCAGGAGAAAACATTAATGAACGAAGAGTTGCAATCGATTAACTGCAGTTTTCCTACCGAAGCCTTATTATATCAGGCATACATGCCTTTTTTACACGATGGAGGTCTGTTTGTTCGCTCCAACTATATTCTGCCTCTGGGTACGATGGTTCGTCTGGAGTTCAGCCTGCTGAACGAAGCTGAACTATATGTTGTCGAGGCTAAAGTAGTCTGGATAACTCCCAGAGGAGCACAGGGAAACAAACCGGCTGGACTGGGTTTTCAGTTTAAAGGCGAAAACAGCCGTTCATTGTGCAATAAAATTGAGACCTGCCTGGCTGGCATGCTAAAATCAACGCAAATGACAGACACCATGTGAATACCATGACTTTAGTTGACTCTCACTGCCACCTGAACCGACTTGATCTGACCGAATTTGATAATAACCTCGACCTGGCTGTTGACAAGGCCCGTTCCGCAGGCGTGCGCCACATGCTGGGCGTGTGTGTCTCGCTGTCTGAGTTTCCGGTTTTATGTCAACTGGCTGATCAGTATCCCGATCTGAGCATCTCGGTGGGTGTGCATCCTGATAACGAACCCGAAAACGATGACATAGACCCCGATGCTGAGCAACTGATTGCTCTGGCCAACAGCCATCCCGCCTGCATTGCTATTGGTGAAACAGGCCTCGATTATTACCGGGTCGAATCGGCTGAGGGCAAGGAGCAGCAGCGCGCGCGCTTTCGCGAGCATATCCGTGCGGCTATCGCTACATCGAAACCCCTGATTATCCACACTCGTCAGGCCGCTGAAGACACGCTGATGCTGATGCGGGAAGAAAAGGCCGATGGCATTGGTGGCGTCATGCATTGCTTTACCGAGGAGCTGTCGATTGCTCTGCGTGCTATTGAGCTGAATTTTTATATTTCCATTTCCGGTATTGTTACCTTTAAAAATGCGGCTCAGGTTCAGGAAGTCGCCCGCAGCATTCCTCTGGATCGTCTGTTGATTGAAACGGATGCGCCGTATCTTGCGCCTGTGCCGTTTCGCGGTAAACCCAATCATCCAGCTCTGGTTCGTGAAGTGGCCCAGAAAGTGGCCGAGCTGCGCGGCGTACCTGTTGATGAGATCGCCCGCCAGACCACCGAGAATTTTCAGCGCTGTTTCCGTATTCAGCCAGACAGCCTCAAGAGGACCTGATGAGCTTATTTATTGGATTGATGTCTGGCACCAGCATGGATGGAATTGATGCCGCTCTGGTTGATATGAAAAAAAACATTTGTCTATATGGCATCACCCGTCCCTACAGCGACGAGGCCCGGCAACAGCTGACACGCCTGCTCAGCGGGCAGGACAACGGTCTGGGTGCCATTAGCCAGCTGAACACGATATTGGGCCGTGAATTTGCACGCGCTGCCTTGCAGTTACTCGATGAAAGCGGACAAAATCCTCAGGATGTCGTGGCGATTGGCAGCCATGGTCAGACCCTGTGCCATGACACAAGCGTCGCCATTCCTTACACGGTGCAGGTTGGCTGTGCTCATACCATAGCCGAAATGACGGGTATTACGGTCGTTGCTGATTTTAGAACCCGTGATCTGGTTCTGGGCGGACAGGGCGCTCCCTTTGCCCCCCTGTACCATCAGGCGGTTTTTCGAGAGCAGGGTTATCCGCTGGCCGTTGTGAATGTCGGCGGAATTGCCAACATCAGCTGCCTGAGCAGCGAAGACGAGGTCAGCGGCTACGATGTCGGGCCGGGAAACTGCCTCATGGATGCCTGGATTTTCAGGCACTTACAAAAGCCTTATGATAAAAACGGTGCCTGGGCCGCCAGCGGCCGGGTTATACCCTCGCTGCTCCGGCAATTGCAGCAGGACGGCTACTTTTCACGACCCATACCCAAAAGTGCCGGGAAGGAATATTTCTCCCTGGAATGGCTGGAACCGTATCTTGATGACGCCTGGTCTGCCGCTGATGTGCAGGCCACCCTGCTGCAGCTGACAGCATGGGCTATTGTGTCGGCAGTCAAGGCGCTGCCAACGCCTCCCCTCCAGGTACTGATATGCGGCGGCGGGGTACATAATCAGGCTTTATGCCGGTCATTATCTCTGCAATTGCCGGAGTCAGGTGTTAAATCCACCGAAGCGGTTCAGGTCAATCCAGATTATCTGGAGGCCATGATGTTTGCCTGGTTTGCGGATAACACCCTGCAAAACAAGGCATTAAACTTGCATGGTATTACGGGGGCCACGCGATCGGCCGTGCTTGGAGCTGTGTATCCGGCCGGCATTGCTGTCAATAATAACTCTAAACGTTTATAGGGAAAACTAACCAGTGAACGCGATTCTGACCAAAACCCGTCCAGCAGCCAAAGTCAGTGCCTACACCGTATTTTTACTTTCAGCGTCGTTTTATCTGTATGAGTTTGTTTTACAGGTGGCGCCCAGCGTGATGGCAGATTCCATGATGACCACCTTTCAGGTCACCGCGGCTGGATTTGGTATCGTTTCTGCCTTTTATTTTTATGCCTATGCTCCCATGCAGTTGCCTGCGGGTCTGTTGTTTGACCGGTATGGACCGAGGAAGCTGATGACTTTCGCCCTTATTCTCTGTGCCGTAGGGTCTTTTTTCTTTGCGGCCACCGACAGTTTGATTACAGCGGCTCTGGGGCGCTTTCTGATTGGTATTGGCTCGGCATTTTCCTTTATCGGCGTGCTGGTATTGGTGTCTCGCTGGTTTCCTCCAAAGCAGTTCGCCTTGCTGGCCGGTGTTGCTCAGCTGATGAGTTCGGTCGGCGCGATGTTTGGGGAAATGCCGCTGGCAAAGCTGATTGAGATAGTGGGCTGGCGAAATGCCAGTTTTATTCTGTCCTTTATTGGTTTGATCCTGGCGATGTGTATCTGGCTTGTTATCCGCGATTATCCCGATCACATGGAGCACCCAACCCACCGGCGCCTGTGGCGCGAAGAGTGGCAACGCCTGCACGCCGTGTGCAGCCGCTCTTATACCTGGATTACCGGAGCCTATGCCTGCACCATCTGGACACCAATTGCCGTGTTTGCCGCCTTATGGGGTGTTCCGTATCTGCAGCAGAAATTTGGCATCAGCGTGCTCACCGCGTCAGGCATGTGCAGCATGATATGGCTGGGTATTGGCGTCGGCAGCCCCTTGCTGGGATGGGTAAGCGACCATATTCGCAGTCGACGCATTTCGCTGGCAATCAGCGCCTTGTTCGGGCTGGTGTCCACTGTTTTTCTCTTGTATGTGCCGGATGTGAGCGCAGGATCGATGTATCTGGTGTTATTTTTCCTCGGTATAGGAGCGGGTGGTCAGACCGTGAGTTTTGCCGTGGTAAAAGATAATAATCCACCAGAACTTGTCGGTACCGCATCGGGTTTTAATAATTTATCGGTTCTGATTGGAGCGGCTGTATTTCAGCCTTTGGTCGGCGTGTTTTTGCATAGCTTTGGCGAATGGCAGCAGATAGACGGAGTGCAGATCTACTCCATCGCCAGTTATAATAATGCCTTAATCATTTTGCCTTTGTGTTATGGAATCAGTCTCTTTCTGACGCTGTTCGTGCTGAAAGAGTCTCATCCGGAACGCGCACGGGCTAAAGCGAATTAAGGTTTTCGCTGACAAGGCTCACGCCGATATTGCCTTTTTTATCCTTTACGCGTTTGAGCAGGCTGTAATTGATAAGGCTCAAATCATTGTTGCTGATAGTCGCCTGGCTCCAGAAATACTGGCTTTCCAGGGTTATGGTGTCCTGGCGCACAGCGAGTTTACCCAGTAGCTTTGATATGTCAGCTGATTTCATCAGGGCCTGGGCTGAGCGCGCATTGATGATCTGATTGGCCTGGTCTTCGGTCAGGCCATTTCCCAGTGACATCAAGACTATCTTCGGTGCCGTGTTAATATTAATAGGAGTCACTTCCGGCAATACGGTGATGTAAGGCTCCATCTGCTGCCATATTGTCGCGTCTACCCCCCAGATCAAACGAAATTCAGACACACTCTGCATTGGAAAACCGCTTTGATAATAAGGTGGTTTCTGTTTCAGATAATAGCTGACCAGCGAGTCATTCCCTCGACCGGGATCATAGGGGGTTAACCACTGTCGTGTTGCAAAGGCAATCAGCTCCCTATCCTTGGTATTGGTTTGCGGCAGGACGTTTTGTAACAGGTTCAGGAAAATACGGTAATAGCGCCTGTCACTTAAGTTATTCAGATTAAAACGATCCTGAGCGTCGATCAGTTTTCCACTGGTCAGAAGATCCGGGTAATTGTTTTGCAGTTTCAACGGAAAACTGCGAATCGCGCCCTGTGCGTTGAGACGGGTCAGTGGCTTTTGCGTGTAGGACAGCTCGCTCATAGCCCAGAAAGTAACGTATTGCGAGGCAAGATAGAGGCTGTCGGCCGTGATGGACAGGCGTGTTCGATAGATATCCAGTTGCAGACGTGTGCTCATGGCAGTTGCCGCAATAGCAACCAGCGTCATAATAAACAATGAGGTGAGCAGTGCACTGCCGCGTTCCAGCCAGCTGCGTTTATTCCCTGACGTTACTGACATACAGTGCCCTTGATAAAATAAAGAGTAAATTCAGCTCTCCCCAGGATTCAAGCGTCAAAGACAATTGAATGGCTTTGGGCAAGGGTTCATCGTCTGCCCTTGGATCAGCCTGACCATGACGCCATTCCGGCAGAACATCCTGATTTTTATTCAAATAAGCGAAGCGACAGGCTTTAAGCCGGCTCAACAAAACCGTGTCCATATATTGACCGCGATCGGTGGTGTCCAGACTGGGCCAGCTGCGTCGGATGAGTTTGTTGTTGGCGCATAAATATGCCACACGTTTCATGGTGCTGCGTTTTTCCTCGCCTCCGGGATTGACAAGGCCGCCGCGTGTAAATTCGGTGTAGCCTGACTGGCCGACAAAAATTGGGAACACACCCATGTCGTTTCCTCGAACTGGTCGAATCACCGCCTGTTGTGCATCCCGCTCCATCAGGGTAATGGCCAACTCCAGCTTTACTATGTATTCGGCCTGTTCTGTTACACGGGTCCGGGTAGTAAACGCGTAGTACATAGTGGATGATGTGATGGCGGCCAGTATCCCAAATACAGCCAGGGCAACGAGAATTTCAATCAGGGTAAAACCGGTCTGCGACTGTCTCATGGTGCGAACCGAAAGGCTGTCAGCGGGCTGGTAAAGGGGCCGCTCTGGTTGCGACTGACGCGAATAACAATCATATCAACTGCCTTGATGGGAGTAGGGGTTATTTTCACTCGCCAATACCACTTTTGATTAAGCAGCTCGGTAACCTGGGTCATCTCTTCGTTGGGTCGGGTCGTCACCAGTCCCAGCTGCAGCATGGATACGCCCTGCATCGCTACCCAGTGACTGATATTTTTTTCCTTCAGCCTCTGCGTGCTCGAAACGGTCTGCGCTGTGGACTTCAGCAGCGCGGTCAGGGCAATGGCAATGATGGTCAGTGCAATTAATACTTCAACCAGAGTAAAGCCGCCTTGCTTATCATGCCGGTGAGATAAGGTCATGATTTGGATTCTTTCAGGCTGACGTCACCGTTATGCTGACCAATCAGTGTAGTTTGCGCGGGCCTGGCTTGAGTGCCGAAGGTCATGGTAAATGGCGTCATATCGCCGGAGGCCTGGATAATAATATCCGGCGCCTTGTTGTTATTTTTTAGACTGCTCTTAAAGGAAACCACGACGTTATCGGGAAAGGGATGCCAGCGAAACAGACTGGTTTTTGAACGCGGTTCCCATGTTTTACCTTCGTCAAAACGAAAGGTTTCATAGCCCTGCGCATTGACATTGATTCCGAAGGTGCTCATTTCCAGAATGGCCCGCTGCCTGACCAGCCTGACATAGGACGCAAACTGCTCGGCAAATACAACGGATTTGCGGCTGGCGCCAAAATCGCCAAACGCAAGGATGGAGGCGGTGCTGATAATGCTGATGATAATAATAACCACCAGCACTTCAATGAGGGTAAATCCGCGGTTAATGCGCATCCCAGTTTCCAATTTCACCGTTGATGCCTGTACCGCCTGGCTGACCGTCCGCGCCCAGTGTAAAAATGTCTATGTCGCTGTGCTCGCCGGGGTTCAGGTACAGATAATCACGACCCCATGGGTCTTTAGGTAAGGATTTCAGGTATTGTTTCCAGTCGCGGGGCTCCGGGCTGCTGGTGGGCTTTTCAACCAGTGCCAGTATGCCCTGATCCGTGCTGGGATAAAATCCATTGTCCAGCTTGTATAAGTCCATGGCATTTTGTATGGACAACACGTCCTGCCGGGCTTTGACCGCGCGGGCCTCGTCAGGTCGGCTGATGATTTTGGGTACAACAATAGAGGCCAGAATACCCAGAATAACCACGACAACCATAATCTCGATTAACGAAAAACCCTTTTGTGAGGACATAGCTTCTCCAGTAAATAGTGTTGATGATGTTCAGGACACCAGTTGTTCCATTGAAAAAATGGGCAGCAGCGTTGCAAGAACAATAAATAGTACCACAGCGCCCATAAACAAAATAACCAATGGCTCCAGCAGCGTCAATGCTGTATCAATCAGCCGTTTCACTTCATTGTCCAGATGCGATCCGGTTCTGTCCATCATTGCCGAGATCTGTCCGCTTTTCTCGCCGCTGGCTATCAGGTGGGTGGCCATGGGACTGAGAAAGCCGGTATCTTTCAGGGCGAGGCTGATGCCGGTACCTTCGCGCACACGCACGGTCGCGGCATCGAAGGCGCTGCGCATGACCAGATTGTTGATAAGACTTGCCGATACGCGCATGGTTTCCAATACATTCACGCCGGCCGCAAATAAAATGCCAAAGGTATGAATGTAGCGTGCAACGTTGGTGGACTTGACCAGGTAGCCGCAGACGGGCAGTCTGAGCAGGATGCGGTGCCAGGCCATTTTTATTTTCATGTTTTTCAGGCTTTGCCTGAAAAGGACAATCAAGGCTGCCAGTCCCCCCAGGAGGTACAGACCCCAGGATTTGATAAATTGACTGAAGGTAATCAACACCTGGGTCATGGCCGGCAGGGTTTGCCCGCTGCTGGTAAATACCTCGATAATTTTGGGAACCACAAAAGCCAGCAGAAAAGAAATAATGGCGGTTGATACCACGATCATCAGAGAAGGATAGATCAGGGCCTGCTGAACTTTCTGGCGTGTGTTCTGCTGGTTTTCGGTATAATCGGCCAGCTTTTCAAGTACCAGATCCAGGCGCCCGGTCTGTTCGCCGGCCGCTACCGTCGCCCGATAAAGTTCTGGGAACGCATTGGGAAATTCCGCAAGAGCCTGAGCGAGGGAGTATCCTTCCATGACTTTGGAGCGCACGCCAATGATCAGCTCGCGCGGCTTGCCTTTTTCGGTTTGCTCACTCACGCCGCGCAGGGATTCCTCCACAGGAATGCCGGCGGCGAGCAGGGTCGCCAGCTGTCGGGTCAGCAGGGATAGATCCTGAGCCGAGAGGCTGCTGTGATTTTGTGTTTTCTGCCTGGTGAAGGCACGAACCTGGGTCGGGATCAAGTCACGCTCACGCAACAGCTGGCGGGCGTGTCGTTCGGAGTCAGCCTCGATTACGCCTTTTGTGCTGCTGCCATGTCTGCTTAATGCCTGGTAGTGGTAGGCGGGCATCCTGCTCCTCTGCGATACAAACGCGTGTGTTTTAAAATTCTGATGAATTTAGTGTAATCTATTGGGTTTAACAAGTCACTTGGGGTAAACTCGCTGAGCCAGTTTCTTGCTGTTTTGACAATCGGGAGAGAAGAATGAGTACAGAAGCCGTATTAGCTGCAATAAAAGAGCACGATGCAAAATTTATTGATTTACGTTTCACGGACACACGCGGTCAGGTTCATCACATCACGATTCCTCCATCTGCGGTGGATGAGGACTTTATCGTCAACGGAAAAATGTTTGATGGTTCGTCTATCACCGGCTGGCAGAAAATACACCAATCCGATTTGGCTTTGGTTCCTGATTGCAGCAGCCTGCTTCTCGATCCCTTCTATCAGGATAATACCCTGATTCTACAATGTAATGTTGTCAATCCACAGACCATGATGGGCTATGATCGCGATCCACGCTCCATTGCCTTCCGCGCTGAAACCTATCTGCGTTCTACCGGCATCGCCGACACTGCTTATTTTGGCCCGGAGCCAGAGTTCTTTTTATTTGATGACGTGCGCTGGGACACCCAGATGAACGGCGCTTTTTACAAAATCGACTCCGAAGAAGCACACTGGAATTCCGGTAAGGAATATGCGGGTGGTAATACCGGTCATCGTCCTGGTGTGAAGGGTGGTTATTTCCCCGTTCCTCCAATTGACTCATCGCAGGATATCCGCTCAGCCATCTGCCTGACGCTGGAATCGCTCGGTATCGTTGTGGAAGCGCATCATCATGAAGTTGCCACAGGCAACCAGTGCGAGGTCGCGACCCGTTTTGACAGTCTGGTGAAAAAAGCCGATCAGCTGCAATTGCTGAAATACGTTATTCACAACGTGGCTCATAACTATGGCAAAACAGCAACCTTTATGCCTAAGCCTCTGGTTGGCGACAATGGTAACGGCATGCACTGCCACCAGTCGCTGGCAAAAGATGGCGTCAATCTGTTTACGGGCGATCATTACGCTGGTCTGTCCGAACTGGCTCTTTATTACATAGGCGGTATCATCAAGCATGCACGCGCCCTGAATGCCTTTACCAATCCGGCCACCAACAGTTACAAGCGTCTGGTGCCTGGCTTTGAGGCGCCTGTTATGCTGGCTTACTCAGCCTGTAACCGCTCGGCTGCGATTCGTATTCCACACGTCACCAATCCCAAGGGGCGTCGTATTGAAGTGCGTTTCCCTGACGCCATGGCCAATCCTTATCTTGCTTTTTCTGCCATGATGATGGCGGGTCTTGATGGTATTCAGAAAAAAACTCATCCAGGTCAGCCGATTGACAAGGATCTGTATGACCTGCCTCCGGAAGAACTGGTTGACGTACCTACAGTCTGTGGTTCTCTGGAAGAGGCGCTGGCGCATCTGGAGCTTGATCATGACTTCCTGTTACAGGGAGACGTGTTCAGCAAGGACTTTATTGCCAGTTATATTAACTTGCGAAAAGAGGAAGTAAAACGCATCAGACAGCTGATTCATCCCGCCGAGTTTGAGTTATATTACAGTCTGTAATGGTCGATATGAAGCAGCTCTGTGGCACAGTGCCTTATCAACATTAAATACAGAGGCAGGGTGGGCAAAGGAGCAAAGCGACGTGCCCACCAAGCATTGGCACAGCGCTCAACCATGGTGGGCACGTCGCTTTGCTCCTTTGCCCACCCTACACCAAGTCGGTCGCAATGTTTTTATCTGTCAAAATAAAGTGCAGACTATACTATACTTGTCAACAGACCTGTCACGTGTTTTTTTGTGGAAAAATAAATGAATCGATGCGCAGTGTTGCTGATTTTCCTGAGCCTCGTCAACACCAGTGTGGCACAGGTGTACCGTTGGACGGACAGTAATGGTGTTGTGCATTTCAGTGACAGACCACATCCCGGCTCGCAAATCCTGAATTTACCCGGCAGCCAGCCATTTTCTACGCCGACAGCGACCCCACCAGCTGATACCGCTTCACCGGCTGTGGAAAGCGATCCCGAGCCCGAATACACCGTTGTTGCCATTACCCAGCCTGCCCAAGATGCCACCATTCGCAATAATCAAGGCTACGTCCCGATTATCATTAATATTGAGCCAGAGCTGAGAGCTGGCGATAAGCTGCAGATTCTTTTTGACGACAAACCCATAGGAGCACCGCAGACAGGCAAATTATTTGCCCTGAACGAAATTGACAGAGGCACGCATACAATAGCGGTTCAGGTGATTGATACGGATGGCAATGTCTTGAACCTGAGTGACACGATTACCTTTTATATGCAAAGGCCACGAGTTGGCATGGTACCTGGCACCGTACCCAGACCGAACAATAATTAAATTCCCCCTTGAATTTTTGATTTTTGCCCCGATATCAGTTGTAACTGCGGATACCATACCGTCACAATTTTTTTATTTTAACTGTTCTATTGGAGAAAGTTACATGTCGAGCAAGAAACAAACCATGGGGTTTCAAACCGAGGTGAAGCAAATGCTTCATTTGGTTGTGCATTCACTTTACAGCAATAAAGAAATTTTTCTTCGGGAACTGATATCCAATGCCTCCGATGCTCTGGACAAACTGCGCTTCCTTGCTTTGGCCAATTCGTCTTTGTACGAAGGGGATACCGATCTGCGTATCGTGATTGAATCCAATGAAAAACTGAAAACCATCACCATCAAAGACAATGGTATTGGTATGAGCTGGGATGAGGCCATCGAAAATCTCGGAACGATTGCCAAGTCCGGTACCAAAGAGTTTCTCAGTCAGCTGGGCAGCGAAAACAGCAAGGACTCACAACTGATTGGTCAGTTTGGTGTTGGTTTTTACTCAGCCTTTATTGTAGCCGATAAAGTGACGGTTAAAAGCCGCCGTGCCGGTCTGGCTGCCGACGAAGGTATTGTCTGGCAATCTACTGGTGATGGCGAATTCACTATCGCTCAGGAAAAACGTGCTGAGCGTGGCACAGAAATTACTCTGCATCTGAAGGCTGACGAAGATGAATACCTGAGCGACTGGCGCCTGCGCAGCATCATCAGCAAATATTCCGATCACATCTGCTGGCCAATCGTAATGAAAAAAGCCAAAGATACCGATGATGAAAAAGAAGCTGACAGCAAAGCCGCGGATGAGTTCGAAACGGTCAATAAGGCAACGGCGCTCTGGACCCTGCAAAAATCCGAAATCAGCGATGACGAATACAAGGCCCTGTACAAGCATATCTCTCACGATTATCAGGATCCGCTTGTCTGGTCGCACAACCACGTCGAAGGCAAACAGGATTACATCAGTCTGTTGTATGTACCCGGACATGCCCCGTTTGATATGTGGCAGCAGGAATCCAGGCATGGTCTGAAACTCTATGTTAAACGCGTTTTTATTCTTGATGACGCCGTACAGTTTCTGCCACGCTATCTGCGCTTTATCAAAGGAATCATCGATGCCAGCGATTTACCGCTGAACGTATCGCGTGAAATTCTGCAGGACAACAAGCAGGTCGAATCCATCAAGGCTGCCAGCACCAAGCGTGTCTTATCCATGCTGGAAAAACTGAGCCAGGATCCCGAGGCCTATCAGCGTTTCTGGAATGAATTTGGCCTTGTCATGAAAGAGGGACCGGTTGAGGACTTTGCCAATCGTGAAGCCATTGCCAGACTGCTGCGTTTTGCGTCTACTCATAACGGTTCAGACAAACAAATCACAAGTCTCGCCGATTACGTATCCCGTATGCCAGAAACTCAGGATAAAATTTATTACATCACCGCATCCAGCTATAACGCAGCCAAAAACAGCCCTCACCTTGAAATTTTCAAAAAGAAAGGGATAGAAGTGTTGCTGCTGAGCGATCGCATTGATGAATGGCTTGTCGGTTACCTCAGTGAATTTGAAGGTAAAAAGCTGCAATCCATCAGCAAGGGTAAAGTCGATATTGAAGCAGGTGACGATGAGGAAAGTAAGGCTCAGGAAGAAACCATGGCTCCCATGCTCAAGCAAATCAAAGACGTGCTGGGTGAAAAAGTGAAGGACGTTGCCATTACGAATCGCCTGACTGATTCCCCGGCCTGTGTCGTTGCTGATGAAAACGATATGGGACTTGAAATGCAGCGTATCCTGCAGGCGGCTGGGCAACAACTGCCGGGAAGCAAGCCGGTTTTCGAAATCAATCCTCAGCATGCCTTGATTAAGCGCCTGCATGCCATGGAAGATGATAATCAGTTTTCCGAATGGGTGGTTGTTTTATTCGAACAGGCTGTACTGGCTGAGGGTGGTCAACTGGACAATCCCGCCGATTTCGTCAGCCGTGTTAACAGGCTTCTGCTGTCCGCATAAGCGCACAATAAAAAAGGCTCGCCGCGGCGAGCCTTTTTCAAAAAAGAATAATATTATTCGTCCGTCAGGCGGAAGTATTTTGTACCAAAATAACGTTGCAGTTTCTTTCTGATGGTACCACGGCTGATGCCCAGCATTTTCGCTGCCTGCAGCTGGTTGCCACGTCGTTTTTCCATAACGGCCTGTAACAGAGGTGGTTCCACTTCAGCGAGAATCATGTCGTATAGATAGTCAATCGATTTGCCTTTGTTTTCGGCAAGAAAGCGTGTTACGAGGCTGTAAACCAGGTCCTGCAAACCCTGCTCCTGCTTTACTGTCTGAGTAATGGGTGTATCAACACTATTCATCATAACTTCCTTATTCTTGTTAAATCACACTGTCCAGATACTGACAAAATTCTATCGTCAGTACACAGGATTGTACATCAAGGATTATTGACAATCTACTGGTGTTTATATCTATTTTTTGGGCATAGGATTTTACAGCAATCGTTAACACCTCACAGACAGACACTTTATTTTAGTGGAAGAGCAGGATTACGCTGATAATGCGTGGTAATTTATTGCAATTTCTAGTAAATTAGGCAGCTTTGAAAGCCTAATTTAGAGGATACTCAGGGACATGCTGAATACATTGATCAAAAGAATGTTTGGTAGTCGCAACGAACGTACTTTACGCCGTATGGAAAAAGTTGTTGATGCCATTAACGCGTTTGAACCGGCGATGCAGGCTCTGTCTGACGAGGATCTGGCCGCTAAAACCATGGCATTTCGTGCCCGGCTGACGCAGGGAGAATCTCTCGACGACATACTGCCTGAGGCCTTTGCTGTGGTACGTGAAGTCTCCGTACGTACACTGGGTCTGCGTCATTTCGACGTGCAGCTGATCGGTGGTATGGTTCTGCATGAGGGTGATATTGCCGAGATGCGCACCGGGGAGGGTAAAACACTGGTTGCGACCCTGCCTGCCTACCTGAATGCCGTCAGTGGCCGGGGCGTGCATGTCGTCACCGTCAACGATTATCTGGCTAAACGCGACAGCAGCTGGATGAAACCGATTTTTGAGTTTCTGGGTTTAAAGGTCGGGGTGATTCTCTCCGATATGCCGCACGGCGCTAAAAAAGAAGCCTACGCAGCAGACATCGTGTACGGAACCAATAACGAATTTGGTTTTGATTACCTGCGGGACAATATGGCCTTCAGCCTGAATGATAAGGTTCAGCGCGAACTGAATTTTGCCATTATCGACGAGGTTGACTCCATCCTCATCGATGAAGCGCGCACGCCTCTGATTATATCCGGCGCAGCGGAAGGCAGTTCGGAGCTGTACCTGAAGGTTAACAGACTGATCCCCTTGCTGAAAAAACAGGAAGCGGAAGGGGATGAAGGTGATTACACCATCGATGAAAAGCAAAAGCAGGCACACCTGACCGAAAAAGGGCATCAACGCGTTGAAGAGCTGCTGGCGGAAGCGGGTATTCTCGATGAAGGCGAGAGTCTGTACCATGCCAGTAACATCATGCTGATGCATCACGTTAACGCCGCACTGCGCGCGCATACGATGTTTCATCGTGATGTGGATTACATCGTCAAAGACAAACAGGTTGTTATCGTAGACGAGCACACCGGTCGTACCATGTCAGGCCGGCGCTGGTCTGAAGGTCTGCACCAGGCCATCGAAGCCAAGGAAGGGGTTGCCATTCAACACGAAAACCAGACACTGGCTTCCATCACCTTCCAGAATTTTTTCCGTTTATACAACAAACTGTCTGGCATGACCGGAACCGCTGATACGGAAGCGTACGAATTCCAGCAGATTTATAATCTCGAAGTGGTGGTGATTCCTACCAATAAACAGATGTTGCGTAAAGACGAAGCAGATCTGGTGTATCTGACTCAGGAGGATAAATATCAGGCCATTATTGAAGATATACGCGACTGTGTTAAACGTGGTCAACCCGTTCTGGTCGGAACGGCGTCAATCGAAGCTTCTGAACTGGTCAGCAGTCTGCTGAACAAAATTCATATGAAACACCAGGTATTGAACGCCAAGTTTCATGAAAAGGAAGCTCATATTATTGCGGAAGCCGGTCGTCCGGGTGTGGTAACGATTGCGACCAACATGGCTGGCCGAGGAACGGATATCGTGCTGGGCGGCAGTCTGAGCGCTGTGCTGGCTGCCCTGGGCGAGGACGCCACGGAAGCAGAACGCAGACAGGCGAAAGACGAATGGCAGAAACGTCATGATGAGGTGTTAAAGGCGGGTGGTTTACGCATCATCGGTTCCGAACGCCATGAGTCACGCCGGATTGATAACCAGCTGCGTGGCCGTGCCGGTCGTCAGGGCGACGTTGGCAGCAGCCGCTTCTACCTGTCTCTGGAAGACAATCTGATGCGTATTTTTGCCTCGGAGCGTGTTGCGTCGATGATGCGTCGCCTGGGTATGAAACCTGGTGAGCCTATCGAACACAGCCTGGTGACCAAGGCGATTGAAAACGCGCAGCGTAAGCTGGAAGGTCATCATTTCGATGTGCGTAAGCAACTGCTGGATTATGATAACGTAGCCAATAATCAGCGTAAGGTTATTTATACGCAGCGTGCCGCCATCATGGGAATGGACGATCCGGCGGAGGTCGTTGCGTCAATGCGTGAAGAGGTCATCCATGGCCTGGTAGATTCCTACATTCCCCCACAGAGTCTGGAAGAACAATGGGACCTAGCTGGACTGACTCAGATATTGCAGGAAGATTTTCAGCTTAAGGCCGACCTGGCGCAATGGGTCGAGGAGGATCATCACATTCAACCAGAGCAGATTCGTGATCGTGTTTACGCCATGTGCGAAGCTGTTTACAGGGAAAAAGAGCAACAGGCCGGGCGTGAAGTGATCGCCCAGTTTGAAAAATCAGTGATTTTGCAGACTATGGATAATCACTGGCGCGAGCATCTGGCTTCCATGGACTACCTGCGTCAGGGCATTCATCTGCGTGGCTACGCTCAGAAAGATCCAAAGCAGGAATACAAGCGTGAAGCATTTGCTCTTTTCACAAACATGCTGGATACCTTGAAATATGATGTGGTCAGGCTGCTGACTTCAGTACAGATTCAAAACGAAGATGACGTTAATGCCGTTGAGGCCCAACGCCGTGCCAGTCAGATTCAGAATATGGAATTTCTGCATGAAGACGAAGAGAATGAAGGCAGTGAGCAGTCCGAACTGAATGCGCCCGCAACATTTCGTCGCGTTGAGCAGAAAATTGGTCGTAATGACCCCTGCCCCTGTGGTTCGGGTAAAAAATACAAGAGCTGCCACGGCAGCCTGACGTGAGAGTAGCGGTTGCCGTCATATACGATGCGGAAGGGCGCGTTCTGCTGACGCAACGACCTGCGCATGCGGATCATGGCGGCAAATGGGAGTTTCCGGGTGGAAAACTGGAGACGGGGGAGCTCCCGGCTGACGCCTTAAAGCGGGAGATTATGGAAGAAGTAGGCCTGGATGTGCAGGATATGCGCTTTTTAACGGATATTGAGCACGTCTATCCCACAAGGCAGGTTACGCTGCATGTGTGGCAGGTGACTGGATTTACCGGCTCGCCGGTTTGCCGTGAAGCGCAGACCAGCCTGCGTTGGGTTACGCTCGATGAGCTGGAGCGATACGATTTCCCGGAAGCAAACCAAAAGATTATTCCTTTGCTTTATCTCTCATGAGCCTGGCAATTATCTCAACTTACCTGTTGTACTCTCTTCGGCGCTTTTTAAACCGCGGACGGGAATATCAATGTGGTGCACATAACGCTCGATGATCTGTTTGGCCTGTTCGCTGGATAAGGGCTTGGTGATAGCACCTTCCATAAAATATTCATTACAGTCCACTTTAACCACATCAGCTTCATAGCCTGTGAGAGCGATGATTGGAACACGGTGGCTTGTTTTACTCTCAAGCTGACGGATTTTTTTCGACACCAGATAGCCTGAGCTGTCCTGCAGACCTATGTCCATGAACACCAGGTCATATTTGCCAGGCTTGAACAGCTTAATGGCCTCATCGCTGGAATCGGCGACGTCAACCAGACAGTCCAGCTGCAACAACAATGATTGTGCCGCTTTTTGAGCCAGTAAATTGTCTTCGACCATCAGGATTTTAGGTGGCGTCTGTTTTGAGCGAAGAGCCGCTGGCGGCTGAGACAGGCTTTTACCATCCAGTTTATTAAATTCCTGCAGTTTCTCGCGGATTTTTTCAAGTTGCTCATCCAGTTTTTTTCGCTCGGTGATGTCCGTCAGTACCACGACCATACCTCTGAGGTGTCCGTCTTTATCACGCAGAACGGAGCGTTGCGCTGAGTAATAGATGATATTGCCTTCGGAATCAACAACGGGTGGTTCGATAACATTAATTTGATTTTCGCCCGAGAGCAGGGCGTTAATGTCGTCCCGTTTCAAGCCATTGATCCGGGTTTCGGAATAGCCCGTGTGGTGGATCAGGCGTGAATAAAAGGTTCCTTTCAGGTCTGTTATCTCTTCAATACCAAGAAGTCTGAGAACCTGCTCATTGCAGGCGGTGAGTACGCAATCTTTGTCAAGTACATAGACCAGGTTGGGCATACACCGTATTATTTCCTGATAATAATGATGCCACTCTTTCATACTTACGGATTTTTCTTTTTTATCTGTCGCAGGCATGATTCTTCTCCACAGGATCTCCTGTAGAAAAGTATAGCTCAGGTTTGCAATACCCGCTTTAACCCGCTAAACCATATAAGGTAGCGGACAAGGCTATGATGCCCATAAACAGTACAAAGACATTGCCGCGCAGACCCCGGTACTTCTGCAAGGCCGGAACTCTGGCTATGGCATACATTGGCATCAAAAACAGAATGATGGCAATAACAGGGCCGCCCAGTACTTCTATCATGCTTAAAATACCTGGATTCACGGTTGCTATGATCCAGCAGGTGATGATGATAAATACCTCAATAAGATGATGCAGCAGCTTGCCGCTGACAAGACTTGTTTTTTTCCGTCTCTGCAGGGATTTAGCCAGGAGACCGTGCAGACCTTCCCGGGCACCAAGGTAATGCCCCAGAAATGATTTGGCGATAGCGATGAAGGCAATAAAAGGTGCCACATAAGCGATAACCGGGGTTCTGAAGTGATTGGCAAGATACGATAATATGGAAATATTCTGCTGTTTAGCAATCACCAAATCAGCGGGCGACAGGCTGAAAACGCAGCTGAACACAAAAAACATCACCGTACCTACCATCATGATCTGGCTGTATTTCATAATCGACGTGCTTTTCCTGTCTGCCAGATGCCCATAGCGGACTTTTTGATCCACGGCGAAAGACGAAATAATGGGCGAGTGGTTGAAGGAAAAAACCATCACGGGAACCAGCAGCCACAGAGTCATGAGCAGACCGTGGTGAGTACCGGGTGTGCCGGCCACCAGTGGCTGGTGGAAAATCGCGGTATTCCAGTAGGGAATGAGATAGAGGGCAAGCAACATCAGGATAATGACGAAAGGATAGACCAGCATACTCATGGATTTAACGATCAGTTCCTGACCGTAATGAACGATTGCCATCAGGCCCAGGATTAGGGCGATGGACAGCAGGGCACGGGGTGGGGCTGGTATGCCAAGCTGGTTAACAAGAAAGCTGTTTGTGGTGTTGGTAATGGCCACACTGTACATCAGCAGGATAGGATATATGGCGAAAAAATACAGCCAGGTGATCAACTGCCCGGCTTTGCTGCCAAAGTGTTCGTCTACCACGTCGGTAATATCGTTTTTACCTGAGCCGGAGAGTACAAAGCGGCATAGTGCGCGGTGGGAAAAATAGGTCATGGGAAAGGCGATAACTGCCATAATCAACAGAGGCCAGATACCGCTGATGCCGGCGTTGATTGGAAGAAACAGAGTACCTGCACCGATTGCTGTGCCATAAAGGCTGAGCATCCACACCGTGTCTTGTCTACACCATGCTTCGGAGTCTGTGATTTCGTGGTCTATAGCCGTTATGCTGTGATTATCGGGAAACATATACCTGTCTTTATCGCACGTAATTGCACGAATTGTATCATGGAGTGCTTTATTTGTACCATATTTTATTTTCTAAATCATGTCATATTGAAACAAAAATCCGCGATACGCTGGCAGTGCAGAAAATCAAGTCAGTGCGTGGGGAAGTCAGGAACAGCATTTGTCTGGGTAAGAGGCCCCGGCCTGACCGGGGCTATCGGGTCAGGCTGCTGGTGCGGTTCGCAGGTTATTCATATGTTCCTCGATTTGCTCCAGGTGTTGTTGTCCATCGCTTTTATCAAAAAACAGCCGCACATGGCCACAGGCTATTTTGGAGTAAACCACCCGTCCGAGCAGAGCCAGGCCCAGGCTGAAAATGCCGGCCAGCAGGTTGCCGATTATCATGCCCAGTCTGGCATTGTTCTGATGCAGAAGCGCATCCCGGCTGTGTATTCGCTGGGTAAACTGTGTCTTGAACTGTTCAAGCTCCGCTTCCGTAGGCCCGGCATCACGATGTTTCAACACAAAACGCGCCAAATCTGCCTGGATCTGTTCGACAAGCTCTGTTACGGCATTGGAGCTGGGATCGTCGTCTTCCAGCTCCATGCCAAAGACACGAAGCATGTTAATCTGAGTATTCAGAGCGAGAATGCTCTGGATCTGTCTCATTGTGTAATTATGTGTATCCGGCTCAAAGATCAATCGTTGTAAACTGTACACCAGATCGGCGTGCTCAGGTTCTAAGGGCATGATGGACTGATAATCCAGCGGAATATGCCTGTCTATGTCATGAATATGGGAAGCCAGATCGTTAAGAAGGCTCGATAGATTGATGCCCGGAAACTGCCGGAGTCCTGTTGCAATCCTTGCCAGTACGGTCTGATTATTTCCCGACGCCGCGTATTGATTCATGTCATCTATCAAGCCAGCTATAAATGTTTCCCGCTGTCGGCGATCGGATGAAAACAGACTGTCTTTAAAGCGATAGCTATGATGTCTATTCGTGCTGTACGCTTCCAGCGATTCGCGGAATGCCTGCACACAGGCCTCGCGGGCCTGGATGCGCTGCAACAGCGCGCTATAAATATTTTGTTGCAGCGCCAGGCGATTCCGAATGGCCTGCTGCCGTGCCTTGAGGGCCTGAGTATGCTCGTTGCTGAACAGATCCAGATGTTCATCTGGAGAAAACGCCGCTATATCGTGACTAATACTCTCCAGAGCAGCAGCAATCCGGTCTCGAGCCATCAACGTCTCTTCATAATTCAAGGCGCTCAGCTGGGTTTCCCGCGCTTCGCAGACGTTGTCGAGCTGGCATAGGGCCTGAGCGCGTCTCGCCAGAATTTGCTCTGAGAGGTTGAGGCTCAAAGCCTGCAATTCCTGCACGGAGTTATTCATGTCCTGTATGACCTGGTCATTTGTAGAAACATGCAGGCTGGTCAGCGCGCTGTTCAGATTCTGAATCAGCAGGGATTGTTGCTGCAGAGCAGCCGGTATGGGCCGCATGGCAGTCAGCCACTGGTTAATCAGCAATAGAGAAGGAGCGTCAGTCTCAGCCTGTTCTCGTCCTATTGCATTGAGGCTTGACGCCAGAGCAGCCAGCTCATCGCGGATAAGCGTATTGCTCGAGTGTATTTTACTTTGTATTTGCTGTGTAATTTGATCTTTAATGTTTGACAGCAGGGGGGATATTGTTGCCAGTCTTTGTTCCCATGCATTTGCCTGCGTCAGGCCGGACACGTGTTCGGTCAGCGACTGCAGCTGAGTGGACAGGCTCTCTAGCCTGTCGTTAAATGAGATGAAGGTATCGGGTAAGGACGGGGCATTGATAAAATCCTGTGGGTCGTCTGCTGTTGTCGTTAGCTCGTTTTGCAGGGTTTCACTGTCTTTGAGTAAGGACCGCAAACGCATTAATGCCTGGATATTACCCACGGTTTCGCTGGTTTCCGTGGGGATGATTTTGTTGCGTCGCTTCATTTCCTTTTGTTGACTGATCAGCTCATTATACAGTTTTACCGCTGAGCACCGTTGCTTTTCGTTGCAGAGCCTGTCATTTTGCAGCCCCTCGCTGGCGGCCAGTACGTCAGCCAGACCTTGTCTTGCCTCGTCCAGACTGATTTTTTTCTGCTTGAGATCAATTTTCTGCTCAAGCGCCCTCTGTTTATGGACAATGTGAGCGCGCAACTGGCTGAGAGCCTGCTGATATTCGTCTTTTGATGGGCGGATCCTAAGGCGTGAGTCCTGCCGGCTTTGAAACTCTTTCCAGTCAATGCCATGCGCTTCAGAGGAGCTGGAAGAGGAGCTGGAGCTGGAAGATGAGCTGGCTGAACGCTGAGGGCCCGTTGCATCAAGACCGATCATAGACAGCAACGCATCAAAATGCGCGCAGGCCAGTTCCCGTCCGTTTTCCCTGAGGAATGTATCGATGCCCTGAAACGGTATCTGGGTTTCGTCCTGGAGCATGTCGAGAACCTGGCCAAGCAGACGGATTAGCTTATCCGGGTGCTCAGGCAGGCTCTGCAGCGACTCGACCTGTTCATCTCCTGTGCCTGACAGCATAGCGGCAAGGGCTGTTTGAGCCACTGTTACGTCTTCCTGCCGGCTTACTATCTGGGGTTGCAGTGCACGGATACGCTCGGTCAGGTCGCTTTCGGCAGCCGTCAGCTTATCGATCACCGTCAGCTGCGATTTAATTTTATCGTTAATCAAAAGAGATTCTGCTTTCAGCGTATCCTGTTCCGTGCGAAGACGATTCAAATGCGCTTCCTGTTCCCGCTGCAGCTCCTCCAGTTTATCGGGTGCGGCGGATTGCATGCTGCGATAAAACGCTTCGTCCGCCTCAGCCCTTTGCAGGCGATTCTGCCAAAACTCCCGGGTTCGCAGCAGGGCTGTGTGCGAGGCATCGCAGTGCTGCAGAAGCAGACCAATGCGGCTGTCCACTTGATGAGTGAATTGCATCAGCTCGTTCTGCAGGTTTTTTTCCGCATCATGTGCGACAACGGCTTCTGGCAGCTGCGTTTCCTGGTCGGCATGCTGAGCCAGATCATTTAAGGTCAGTGACACTTGAGCCAGCTTGTCAATCAAGTCATCCACAATGCTGAGCTGAGTCCGTATCTCATCGATGGATATGACCTGATTTCGAGCATTATTAGCCTGATTTTGATCAATTTCTATAATCCGTTCCTGCTGTATTTCCAGGGTGTCATGAAGTTGCTGAATGTTGGTCTGGCGCGCGAGCTTAACCTTATCTTTCCAGAGCGTTATCGCCATCTCCAGGCGTTTATCGAGGTCAGTCCATTCATTCCGATTACACTGTGCAAGCTGTGCCAGTGTCTGCAGAGAGGCTTCTGCGTAATGCGTCAGATGGTTTTTGACTGGCGTTATGGACAAAGTATCCGAGCCGCTCTGTTCAACAAAAATTACCGAGGGTAATAGAAACTGGCCATATTCCGCCTCCATTCCTTCGCTCATCCCGGCATGGTCAAGCAATAAATCCCGCACCAGCTTCGTTTGAACGGCATTACGCTTTTCTTCGATGAGCTGACACAGGCTGAGGTTTTCTTCGGCCAGTTTCTGTCGCCGACTCCGCTCGGCCTGCAGGTTTTGAACATAAACTTCCGTATCTGGGGAATAAAGGGGCGGATAGTGATCGACGGCCGTCATATGACGGCCCAGGCGAGTGCCAATATCTTCCAGCTCAGCCTCGTGAAATGCCTTCAAAACGCAGGCATGTTTTTTTTGGTATACAACTTCTTCCGCTTCTGGATACTCGCGGAACCAGACTTCAATTTCCCTTAGAATATCCTGAGGCAGTCGATTGTAAACGTACTGAAAATTTACGGTCTTCGGGCCAGAGGCCGATTGTATGGCATATCGATAGGATGTCTGCTGTGGATCATGGCTTTCCAGACGCTGGATATCAATAATATATCCCAGTTTGGCCAGAACAGATTTCAGTCTTTCGGACTGGAGATGATGGGTCAAAACATCGGGGTTGAAAAAGGGAATAACACGCTCAAGTTCCGGTGGCAGTTCACCCAGATGCTGAAGGAGGCTGTTCAGCAGCTCGAAGGTCATTGGGTGGGAAATCCGGACCTCATGGGTATAAGGCAGATTATCGCCGCAATCAAAAAATCCATCCTGTAGTTTTTTTAACAGGCCGTCTATGACGTCGGAATCGCTCAGGTTGCTCTGATTATCCAGCTCGAGGGAGCGTATCTGGTGTATCAGACGCGTCAGCAGGCTTTCCATATCGGGGCCGGGAACTTTTTTGGCCCTGGCAGACACCTGGTCTTTATGCGACTGTAATTTATGGATAATCCTGTCGGTTACTGAAGAAGTGGACGAACTGCTGGAAGGGTAGCTCTGTTTCAGAGTTTTTTTAATCAGGCTCTGTGCGGACTGAAGCAACAGATATTTTCGACTCTGGGTCACAGATTTGAGCTGACTGAGTGAGTGGATTTTGCGCGCGATGGCTATCATGCCAAATACACTGGGAATCGCCTGCTCGTCGAACTCAGGTAGAACATTCCTGTGCATTTCTGTCAGCATGGTTTTGAACATGGCCATGATTTTTCGGGCATGTCTGGTTTCCATGCTCTCGTTCCGCTGCCGGGGATATTTTGCCTTGATTGTCTTTATGTCC
Organism: Legionella navarrensis; assembly: GCF_052527415.1. Taxonomy (NCBI): domain Bacteria; kingdom Pseudomonadati; phylum Pseudomonadota; class Gammaproteobacteria; order Legionellales; family Legionellaceae; genus Legionella; species Legionella navarrensis. The sequence continues at coordinate 118,650 of NZ_JBNVZR010000003.1, forward strand.
CTGAGAACGGAGACGATAGTCTTGCCAAGCAGACTGTATTGATAAGTATTGTCGCCCATGATTGTTACCACCTGATCACTGCATCGGAATTAAAAAATCGAAATATGACTGTTTCTTCAAAAACAAAGGAATAATTACCGTTGTACCTCGTGGTGTCAAGCAGGATTTGCAGGCGCTTCCACGACAGTAATGTGGCATAATGGAATACTGTTGAAAACACACCCGGAGCCGATTGATTTATGGATGAAACGAAAGCGGTCATTAAAGCGTGCCAGTCTCTTGTATTTGCGGGTTTTTTATTGAGTTCATGCAGCGTAAATGCTTCCTTTATTGAGTCAACAATCGGTGCCGCCGTTGTGAATGATGCGACAGCGGCGTATTTTAATCCGGCAGCATTAACCCTGTTAAAAAACACTCAAATTATAGCGCTCGAATCGTTTGCTGAGTCTCATGGCAGTTTTTCAGGCCGTACTATTCGTGCAGGCACCGGTTTTACCCAGACGGGGATAGCCAATTCCAAATCGAATTATTTTTTACCCTCGGGTTATTGGGGACGACCATTAAGTAATACGGTGAGTCTTGGTCTGGCCATCGTTGCCAACTCGTTTAACAAAAACATTGAGGAGAATTCTGTCCTGCGTTACGACCAAAGTGGCAGCCGTGTGCACAGCGTGGATCTGGTGCCGGCGGTGGGGGTTAAAGTCAATGACTATCTGTCCCTGGGGGCGGCCATCAATCTCACCTGGGCTGATATTCTTCTGAGACCTCTGACCGGTTTTCCTGAGCTGAATATTCCTGACAGCCAGAGTCGCAATGACAGCCGTGGCGGCGGGGTGGGAGGGGATGTTGGTATGCTGATCAAACCCTCGTCATCAACCATTATGGGATTGAATTATCGCAGCGCCATCACCTATCGGCTCAACGGAAAAAGCGTCTTTGAAGGCAGTAGAGACGTTGTATCAAGGCAGTACGGCTTTCAATTCTGGACGCCGGCAAGGACGGTGTTTTCCATTAATCATATCCTTAGCCCGAAGCTGGGTCTGACGGGAACTGCGCAGTATCTGCAATGGGATATTTTTAAACAGATTACCATTCGTGGCATTGCCAGCGAAGTGGGTACGCAAGCGCTGATTCTTAATGCCACGGTCCCTTATCATTTGCATAACGCATGGCTGCTGACCCTGGGCGGTCAGTATCGAATGACCCCGGAATGGGTTATTCGTGGGGCCGGCACTTTTAGCCAGTCACCCGGAAACCCACGTGAGCAACTCAGCAACGGTGATACGGTTATCGCTGGTTTATCCAGTGGTTACACGCTCGGTCAAAATCTTTCTATTGATGCCAGCTACGCGCATGCGTTCATTCAGCAGCAAAATATTCATATCAGTAATGCCAGGCATCGTATCGATGGAGTCAATACCGGAGTCAGAGATTCGGTATCGTTAAAACTGACGTTTAACCTGGGGTAAGAGTCGATCAAAATCTCAATGGTTTTTGATGCCTGTGTCCGGCAAAAATTTTCAGGCCGTCTATACTCAGAAAACATGCTCAAAAATAAATCAAAATCGGGGCGCATTTTATTTTGCCGGAGGTAATTCCCATGTTTAGATTTTCTGTCCTGGACAACATCAATATTATTTCTGAGCAGGCCTTGAGCACTCCAGAGCAAATTAAAAAAGAAATCAATCTGTCAGATAAACTGAAGGAAGCCATCTGTCTGGATCGGCTGGAAATATCGAGAATTATTCAACAAAAAGATAAACGATTACTGGTTATTTGTGGACCTTGTTCTATTCACGATATCAAAGGGGCCCTGGATTATGCCGAACGTCTGGCCGCACTCAGGAAAAAGTACGCCAAAACCCTCAACATCGTGATGCGCTCCTATTTTGAAAAACCTCGAACAACCATAGGGTGGAAAGGGTATATCAACGATCCGCATCTTGATGGCAGCTTCGATATTGAGTACGGCTTACGCAAGGCTCGCTCATTATTGAAATCACTGGCGGAAATGGGATTGCCCCTGGGTACCGAGGCGCTGGATCCCATCAGTCCTCAATATATTTCTGAATTCATTTCATGGTCGGCTATCGGTGCCAGAACGTCCGAATCGCAAACGCATCGGGAAATGGCTTCCGGGTTGTCTATGCCGGTCGGTTTCAAAAACGGAACAGATGGAAGTGTTACGGCTGCTCTGAATGGAATCAAGGCCGCGTCTAAATCTCAGGTGTTTATGGGGATTAATCAACGCGGTCAGGTTGTCCTGCTGACCACCAGGGGAAATCTGGATGGGCATCTTATTTTGCGGGGTGGCAGTCAGCCTAATTATGATGAAACCAGCATCAGAGAGGCTGTACATGCCATGGAGGCTCAAAATCAAATGCCATCCATAATTGTTGATTGCAGCCATGAAAACTCAAAAAAAGATCACCGTCAACAGCCGCTTGTTGCTGAACATGTTCTGAAACAACGACGTGATGGGAATGAATCCATCATTGGAATCATGCTGGAATCCAACCTTTATGAAGGGAATCAGAGCAGTACCATTCCAAAGCACGAGATGAAATACGGTGTTTCTGTTACGGATTCCTGCATGAGCTGGGAAACAACAGAGGGTGTTTTAGCCATGTGTCATGACTATATGAAATAACAGGGTGGGATATGAACACAAAGCTACTCCAGCTTCGCAGCGAAATAGATGCAATCGACAGACAACTGTTGGATTTAATTGAGCAGCGGTTGAAACTGGTCAGTCAGGTTGGTGAACTTAAATCCATGGAGGGTCTGTCTTTGCACGATGCTGAGCGCGAAGCCAACATGATTGCTCATCATCGTCAAATGGCGATTGCACGACATATTTCTCCGGATTTCTTTGAAGACATTCTCAAGCGTCTGATTCAGGAATCCTATGAAAATGAGCTGGGCTCTGGCTATTCTCAGGTAAAGCCAGACGCCGGTAAAATCGTTGTTCTCGGTGGTCGGGGTAAAATGGGGCGCATGTTATGCAGGCAATTCGAGCTGTCGGGATATACGGTTGATGTTATAGAAAAGGAAGACGAACCCTATGACGCGATGCGTTTTGCGGATGCCGCCCTGGTGCTTGTCTCGGTGCCTATCGCGCTGACCCTGGAGGTCATCAGCAAACTGCCAAAGCTGCCTGAGTCCTGTATTCTGGCTGATTTAACCAGTATCAAGGAAAAACCCCTGCAGGCCATGCTGCAGACGCATTCCGGCCCGGTTCTGGGCCTGCACCCGATGTTTGGCCCTGGCGTTAAAACCTTTGTCAAACAGCTCATCGTTCAATGTGATGGCCGCCTGGCTTCCGAATACGAATGGCTCATCAGGCAGATTCGGATATGGGGTTGCCGTGTGGAGGTCTGCAAGGCCGTGGAGCATGATAAATCCATGGCTTACATTCAGGCTCTGCGGCATTTCATCACTTTTGTCTATGGCAGCTTTTTGTTGGATGAGCAGGCTGACCTGGATATGCTGATGAAATTCAGCTCACCCATTTACCGTCTCGAGCTGGCCATTGTAGGGCGAATGTTTTCACAGTCTCCGGAGCTTTATGCGGATATTATTCTGGCTTCAAAAAACAATATCACGGTCATTAATCGTCATTTTCATTCCTTCTCAAAGGAACTGAGCGAGCTGACAAAAGAGGACCGCGAGCATTTTATTCAACGGTTCCAGTCGGTTGCTGAATATTTTGGTCATCACGCTGATTTATTTCAGGCGGAAACGGACTTTATGCTGGAAAAATAAATGGAGTGCTATTGTTCACATGTGATACAATCCGCTCGATTTAACCGAAATATCAGGAGTCAGCCATGTTCAGTATGTTTAGAAAACTCGATAGCAGGCGAGGTGAAGACACAAGAGACCAATCCAGAGAGGCGAGCAGATCTGTCATTAGCACCACATCCTCCGCAGAAGAAAAACAGGCCAGAAAAAAGAGCGCGGATGAGAAGCTTACCGAGTCTATTAAGTGCACTTTTTAAAGCGTGGTTTACAATCAACAAGGCTGCTGATTTTTATAATAATAAGAAGGATCAATTCCCATGCCCATGACCATAGAGATACTAAACGACAGCGTTCTTAATTACGCAAAACGACAGTTACTGTCGTCACTGCAATTGCCCTCGTCAGGTGAGCAGAATGTTGAATTCATTCGTCAGGTTGTCGACAGAATAGAGCGGCGCGAACTGTCTGATATACCCAGTCTTTTTGCCGCTCTCGGCATTAATGCGCAGGTGAAGCCTGAGATCTCAGACCGTGTAGCCAATGTTATTTATGCCTTCCTCCGGCAGTGTCTGACCGATCAGGACAAGCTCTGTCATACGTATCTGATGTACGCCGTGCAGGAGCGGGTCGACACATTGTCTCAGGTCATGGCCGTCTACGAGTTGCTGCAACCGACAGATCTCTATGATGCACTTGTACTGATGGATAAGAAGGGTGTCAATCCGCATGAGTTCGCATTCAAAAACAAGCCAGAACTGGCCTGTCTCTTACTCCCGTTATCTGATCGCCTGACGGAAGCGGATCAAATCAGGTTTCTGGCGCAGAACAAGGCTGCTATCTGCCATCTTGCCTTTGAAAAAACGGCGGAAACAGGTGAGGCTTTGCTGCAGCGATTACAGCATCTGGCAGAGGATCACCCAGCTGAGGTTCGGCAGATAACTGAGACGGAGTCAGACCAGGCACGCCTGTTGCTGGCTACGGCCATTTATCACCAGTCTGCAATGACCATGGGTCTTCTGACACTGATTTATGGACTGGAAAATAAACTGAATCAGCCACTGATAAGTCACCTGTTCAAGGCATCAAGACTCAGGCTGCTTGATACAGCGATTCATCACCATCCCGACATGGTGGATCCTTTACTGAGCTATTTTGATCATTTAGGCGAAACAGACAGGCAAAAGCTGCTGGCACATCGCGATGGTTTGTGCCCTTTGAGTGTCGCTGTTCTGAATCAGCCCGCTCTGATCATGCCGGTTCTGCAAAGGGTGATTGAGCTGAGGCAGCACGCAGGTCATTCTTTGCTGCTGGATGTTATCCGGCAGGTATTTCTTCAGCAGGAGGTTCCATCAAGGGATCGCTGGCTGTTTATCAAGCCGGTGATTGAAGCGCTGATATCTCTGGAGGAGAGACAATCCGTTATACTGACTCGGACTTTTGAAAACACTGTTCTTTCCTTACTTGAGAATCTTAATTTCACACAACCTGGCCTACTGGATTTATTGAGTCCGCTTATCAATAAAATCATGGAAAAGGCATGGTTAAAGACCGAGTATGGCCCCAGACTGATGCGCAATTTTCAAGGAAATTATCCTGTATTGTTGCCGGCCATGCAGGCGCTGGATGCCGAGTCAAGGCAAACTCATCTTCCCAGACTGATAAGTGGCATACTTGAGGCTGGCAACACTGGTGTTTCAGCTGTCTTCGCCGCCAGTCTGGATTCGCAACAACAGAAGCACTTCAACAACATACTGCGTTTATCGCTGTCGAGGCTGTTATGGGCTGCCCTGTTTGAAAGGAAAGCGCACTCCATCAAGTCATTTCTTGACGAGTTCAAACGCTTTTCGCAGGAAGATCAGCGCGACATTATGTTAAGACAAGATCTGAATGTTACGAGATCAGGCGCGTCTTTATTTGAGCAGATTGCCGTGGCTGACGATAAGGTATCGGTTAATCAAAAGCTGCTCTGCCAGTTACTGGTCACAGTCCGGAAATCAAATCAGGGATTGTTTAACGAGCTTTGCGAGCTGGTTGAAAAGAACAGTAAGTATTCTGTGGGGGAGTTCCTGAATAAATATAAGCTGGAGCCCATGCAGCAATACAGCCAGGCAAGCAGCAGTGAGAGCGGTACAGAGGAGCAGCCAGATACGGTAGTAGAAGTTCCTGAGCCCCCCTTGCCTTCGCACGTAGCTGGCACAGCGTCTGCCCCTTCACGCTGGTTTGCTGGAGGAATGAGCCTGTTTAATAAGCTGCCACCCGTGGCTACAGCCTTGTCGGCGTTGAAAGAGGCGACTTCAAATCCATCACAGTCAATCTAGATCAGCAGGGTGGGCGTAGGAGCCGTAGGTTGGGCCAAGGCCCAGCCTGCCTTTATGCGCATTATCAATGCCATTCTGTCAGGATGTATAAAAAAACGTTGCTTCGTGCTTGTTGTAAAACATATTCACAATGCGCGAGTCTGGAATTGACTGAAACTGGCGGATGGTTTCCAAATCTGTCTTGCCCTGCAGTTTAATGGTAAAAATCATGTGTCTTGCTTTGGCGGATTTAATCCATTTCAGAATAAGCGCGTAGGCGCGATCCGGGTAACAGGCCACGTCTGAAAGAACCCAGTCGTAAGCTTCGTCCAGCTTGTCCGGCTCTATTGAAAATGCACTTTGCTGCAGGCTTGTGACGCCGGGCAGGCTGGCAATATCGGGGTTGAGCGGCGCTTTATCGACGGCGGTGACACGTGCGCCGAGCGACTGCATCACATAGGTCCATCCTCCCGGCGAGGCGCCCAGATCCAGCGCGCTGTCACCTGCACCAGGATACTTATCCAGCAAAAACAAGGCTTCCCATAACTTGAGATAGGCCCGGTTGGGAGGGTTGACTTTGTCTTCAATAAAAAAGCTTTTGCCGTCCGGCCATTTCTTTTGCCGATGCGTGCTGTAAATCAGGGTATTTTGATCCAGCAGGCAGAAACCGCCAATGTCTGGAACCTGTATATCCCTCGTAAAGTGGGTCATCAGGGAAGGGGGCCGTCTCAGCTGCTCTTCAATCAGGCGGGAGCGTCTCACTTGATTGAGGGGGTGGAGATACCAGTATTTTCCAGCCTGGCGCAGAATTTTCACCGCCTCAGAAATGGATTGAAACGAAACAATCTGTGGTTCCTGCCAGACATCCAGAGCAAAACAGGCCTGAGTATCTGGCTGGGATGAAAACACCATGTCCTGCTCAACGTGGGTTTTCCCCTGCAGTTCGCTGCAAAGCTCGCTGATGAACTCGGGTTTGGCGATATAAATACTGGCGGTGTTGTCTGGCAAGGGCATGGCGGTCATTCAACTGGGTAGTCACATCATATTAACCGGCGATTGTACCTCATCTTGAACCATAATAGGAATCAGCAAAAAAATACCGTATGATTTTTCAGGTTCAGGGGATTATTTTGCCAACGCGCAGGATGGTCGGAACAATTACTCATACTTTTAATTAAGGTGCGCTCAATGAAAAGCCTCAATGCAAGGAAGTTGCTGAATAAGTCGGTGTTATCAGCGCTGGTTATATCTCTGTTACCTGCCACCTCATCACTCGCGGCTACGTCCTGGAGGGGATTAATTGGAGTGGATTATCAGCCAAACCATTATCCGACCAACAATGCCTTTAATTTTCATAACGTTTTTTACGTTGGAATGAACAGCAAAAAACAGGCAGTTACCAACGTGTACGCAGAGCTGTCGCAATTAAAGGCGGCGGGTTTTAACACGGTTCGCTCTTACCAGACCACCGATTACTCCTGGATAGACATCATCAACCAGGCGCACACTCTAGGCATGAAGGTGGTGTATGAAGCAGTGATACCTCAAAACGGCAGCACAGCCGATATCAATGCTGCTACGGCACTTTTAAATACCGTGATCACTAACGTAGGCCAGTCAACATTCAACAGCACCGTAACCCTGGTGCTGGCCGGTCACGAAAACTACTGTGATACCTGTGGGCCGGGAGGTGGGAGCAACATTGCCTATCTAACCCAGGCGGTTTCTGCATTACAGACTGTTGTTCCCACTATTCCGGTGAGCTCGGCGCTGGTCAGCGGGGATTTGGTAGCACCTCCTTCAAGCGATATCACCACTCTGGTTAACAGTTATTCACCTACGGCACCACTGGGTTTTGATCCTTACCCCTTCCAATGGGGGGTTCCCGTTGCCCAGTCGGTAGAAACGGTCAGCAGTGGTTCAACACTTAACTCAATAGGCTGGGACTATTACCAGGTCAGTCAGCAGAGTTATTACGTGCCGCCACGCCCGGTCTTGATGGCCGAGTCAGGATGGGCATCGGCTGGAACAACCAACCCCGGCTATGCCTGTGGTAATAACTGTAAGCCCAGCATCGCAAACGAGGCCACGTACCTGACAGACCTGTATAAATTTGTGCGTGTGCCGGGCAATAACAGCGGTCTGCTGGTGTTTGAAGCCTACGATGAGCCGGCCAAGGTTCCTGGTGGTACCAGCATGGAAAATTACTATGGCATGTTTGACAGTAACTGTAATTTAAAGGGACCCAATAATACCGCCTTATTGCCGAACACCCGTTATTCTCCGACAGCGAATCATGGATGTCAGGGCTACAGTAAAGGTGCGCTGATGACGATAGTCGGGTTTGGGCATCCTTATACGCTTATCATCAGCCAGAAAAACCCGGTCACAAAAGAAGATGCCAGCATCCAGCTTAAAAGTAACGGGATTGCCGGGCCTCTGGCAGACGCACCGTGGCCTGAGTATCTGGTTTTCCCCGGAGCCACCATCACCATCAGGGGAAATCCCTCCTGCACCAGTAAGATAGCCTCCATCAACAGCGCGCAGCAGATCACATTTTCTGGCAGCTGTAACTGCACCAATGATAATTTGAATAATTGTTATTATTAAGGTGACATTAGTGAAACAGCAGTGTATATACGCTGCTGTTTTACTGAATTTTTATGGAGAGTTACCATGCAACACATCGGATTGCGTTTGTCTGCTTTGAGCCTGTCGAGCGTCATGTCTTTTGCCTTTGCAGGCACAATGGGGCCGATAGCCTCTGAGCCTGTCAATCTGACAGGCTTTTATGCCGGTCTTGGTGGCGCATACAATTCCACGCGGGTGGAGACCAGTACCTCAGCGCGCCTGAGCGCCGTGTCTGGATTCCCACCTCTCGGTACGTTCAGAGGACGTACAGGAAATTACGCACGAACGCAGCAGGTTTTTTCACCTGAAGCTCAGATTGGTTATTTTGAACACATCCAGAACAGTAACTGGCTGTGGGGACTTGAGCTGGCCTATCAATATTCCGGTATCGAAGAAAAAGCCAGTGGCGATGCGCGTGGTGCACACATTACGGTGAGTAATCCCAACATTGCTCTCAGCAACGATATACGTTTCAGCGGCGTGAAAACCAGCGTTGACTCAGTTCTGATGATGCCTGCCATACTGGGCCATTCATTTACCAACGGCTTTGTTTATGCAGGCTTTGGCCCGTCCTTGTTCCAGACTAAGCGGCAGGTTGGCGCGGCGTCAGATGAATTGTCGGCTCTGTATATTGGCAGTGCACCTGGGTATTCTCATACTCAGTGGATGTGGGCTGGTGCGGCACAGGCTGGTGCGGCTTACTATCTGAACCCATCATGGTTCCTGAAACTGCACTACACTTATGCGGAAACAGGTCATTATTCGAACCGTCATACAACGTATTTCAACCCTGCGGTAAACGGTGGGCTTAACACTGGCCGGGTTACATATAACAGCACGCAACGCCTGGTTGCGCAGGAGCTGTCGCTGTCGATTAACAAGGTGTTTTCACTGTAACTGCATCTCTGTACAGGACAAAAACTCCGGTCTGTCATTCCCGCACAGGCGGGAATCTACCTGAAGCTGGCCCCGAGCCAGATTTGACCATGGTCCCCGCCTGTGCGGGGAAGACAAAACAATGTAAATCCATGCCCAGATTATGCTCTGCGAATCCGGGTGTCTGCTGTTTTGACTTTGCCTGTTAAACCCTACACAATAACTTCGCTTTAAACGCTGCTAACAACAGGGAGTTATATCTGATGAGGAACATGGTCAAAGCGAGTCTGCTTCTTTTGTGCACCCAGACGTTTTCCGCTCCCGGTCTCCACTATCCCGCGTTGAATTTTGAATACGGTATGGCCATGGATTATTTTGACTGCAATGATGAAAAGCCAGTCACCAGCGACATGCAGCAGGCCATGTATAAAAAAATACCTGAATTTCAACAGTTCTGGGCAGACAATGGCCCGGAATTACTGGAACAGGTAGTCGCGATATTTGGTAAGGCCCTCGAAGAGAATCACCAAAACATTCATGTTGGTTTGATTTTATGTCAAAAGAAGGGATCGTTTAGTTTTCCTTTTATCGTGAACGCTGCCCGGTATTTTTCTTCAGCCGATCGAGAGGCTTATCCCCTGACTGATTTCACCTATACTGTTTTTCATCTGATGCTGCATCGCTTTTTATGGCAAAACTATCCTGAGCTGGATGTGCAGTCATCGCTTTTGCAGCACTACAAAAACGAAAGCCCGACCGTCAGGCAAAACCTGCATCTGCAATCCATTATCAAACAGGTTTTTATGAATTTACATAAAGAGAACGAACTGCAGGCGCTGATTAATGACTCCGCCAGCTATACCGACCCTGGCTACAGTCGGGCCTGGTTTATCATCAATAACGAGACGGGACATCAGGCCTTTATTAATGAACTGTTGGCTTATCAGTAATACCCGTCATGAATGCTCTTATTTCAAAGCAGGGCCTCGCGCCACCAGACCCATTTCCTCTTGTATGCTCTTGACCATTTCCTTAGTATTGTCGGACATGTTCTCCAGGTTTTTTTTGGCAAATCCAGTCATCTTCATGCTTTCATCCATTCGAATCTTGAAACATACGGGCCTGCCACTGCTTTGAAAACCTGCCAGTTCGATTTCATGATGCTTAACGCCTTTAGCTGGATTGGCCATGCGAACATCTGTAAGAAACAGATTGTCGGCGGCGCGCATATCACGCAAAAGGGCAAACTTGAGATCGGGCCGCTCCTGATGCTTGTTAAGGTAAGCACCGACTGCCGCGTCAAAAAACATTACAGCACCCCTCATGAAATGATCATCACCGTGTATTTTTATTCCGGGCATGGCTGCTCCATCTGGTAATATATTGTACTTAAAGTATATGCATAAATTAAATAATTAAAAATCTGAACAAATATTTGGGTGAAAAAAAGAAACATAAATTCCAAAATATAATCAAATAATGTACAATATGCTCCTTTGTGGCCGAGCGGCCAGTTTTGAGGACCATCCAGATGCCAGACGATTTTAAAATGACGCGCAAAGATATATACAAGGCGAGAAGGGCTGCGGCCTATCAACAGAACAAGAGTGCGGGCCTACCTGTTTGCGCCGGGACTCTGCAGGCGATCATGCGGGGCGGCCTCTCTCAAGAGGCTACCCTGGCCATCTGTCTCCTGCTGGTGGCAGGTGCCTGTGTGGGTACGTATATGCATATGCAGACGCAAGGTGATGCCGGCAGACGCCATGCGCTCGTGCCTCAGCCGCCTTCGGCCGCTTCGAGTTCATCAACGCAAAGTGCTTTTGCCTTTTTTAATACCGTCGGCGGTGAGAGGGTACTCTGGAAGCCTCAATGGTATCAGGACGTCATCCAGAGTGTTAACGCAACCTGCCATAAACTTAGAACAACCAGTGGACTCAGGCCCTTCAACAATGCACCTTATTTCCGCGAGGAAAGATACCCCGGCTTCAGTGGTAAGCGCTGGGTCTCTTTTCCTAAGGAAATAGAGACATCAATCACAAGTATTCACAGACAAATCAGAGACATTAAGTTCCGTATGACAAATACCGTGGCGAGTACTTTTAAGGAAGAGCTTGAGCGAAACAGACGGAAAATAGAGAATGAATTGGCGTCGCGGGTCGATATAGAGGGTTGTTCCCAGGAAGAATACGACATCAACTATGCTGTTTGGAAAGCTCCCGTTTATGAGTACTTTCGCCTTATCTTAATGCTGATTGAGCTTCACGTGAACGAAGCCGTGGTTAAGCTCATAGGGGGAGGCCTTTCCCGCGAGTTTGCCAGCCTGTCCGCTCTTGCGATTCTTCGCGACCTTGATGAGCTCAGCCTCCCCAGGATGCCGAGCATAAACATCACCACATTATCCCATGTCTATGGCGAAGATACGCCACATGCCATGGTACGTGTTCGCCAGGAAGAGCCGAAGGATTATCCGGAAGAAAAACCTTTCTATTGCGATCCATGGCTGCACCCCGAGCAGGGTCAGCCTTTTTTCGAGGGGATGGAAAATCATTTCTTCATGAGGGGCGGAGTCGGAGAAATAACCGTTGAGGCTGGCGCGGAGGTTGGACGCACGCCAGACCTGAGTGCTCATCCTGCCTTTATCAGGGAGATCTTTGAGCGCTGGCGGAAGCGTTGCATTCATGAGTCTTTCCAGATTCCTAAAGAGGAAATGTCACAGCTGGAAAAGCTTGGCAGTGCGTTACGATTCAACATGGGCAAGGCAGATGCCCGCTTTGATCAGGATAAAAGTCTGAGTACCGTACGGGAGAAGCGCATGCGTTAGGGAGTGTGACAGGTTCATTGCAATTCCTTCTAAATTATGGTAGAATTTTCTACAATTTGTAGTATTAAATCAAAGGATTCCAGGCATGGCAACGGCAAAAAAACCAAGTGTGACGAATGATGGTAAGATTGAAGGGCAGGTTACCAATGCGCAGCAGGCTCTTGTTGATTCACCGATTTTCCAGTTGTCTCTGGGCTTATTCAAAATCGCCGCAGCCAAACAGTTTCAGACAGCAAAGGCTCAGCAGGAAGAGCTGCAGAAAGCACTGGATGCCGCTGGCTCTTCGCTGTCGCCAGCCCCCAGTACATAAAACAGTAGCTTGGGCCTTGGCCCAACAAAGAATATCTCTCCAGGTCTATTGTTGGGCCAAGGCCCAACCTACATCTGCTATCTCGCCCTGGTCCCGGGACGGGCCTGCATTGACAAACACCCGGTCCCTGCCTAGATTTAAAGTGTCAGAGTCTGGTGTGTAATGTGTGTTGGAGAACATCATGATTGAGTTCAGAATCAATGCCCAGCCGGATGATGAATCCTGTGGGCCAACCTGCCTGCATTCCATCTACAGCCATTACGGTCTTGATATTACCTACGATCAAGTGGTTGCAGAGGTTGAGCGTTCTCTGTCTGGCGGCACGCTCGCCCCCTTTCTGGGCAAGCACGCTTTGCAGAACGGATTTAAAGTGACCCTGTATGTTAACAATCTGCAGCTCTACGATCCAACCTGGTTTAATGAAGATGGCTCATCTGATGTCAATGTTCTTAGAGAAAAACTGAAAGAGCAGATGCGTTTTAAACGTAATCGTTTTCTTGCGCAGGGAACGCACTCGGTATTGGATTTTCTGACGCTGGGTGGCAGCATTCGCTTTCAGACCTTAACCGCTGAATTGTTGATGCACTATTTTGAACTGGGCATCCCGGTGTTGACCGGTTTGAGCTCGACGTATCTGTATAATTCCAGCCGGGAGCTGTTTAAGGACGGCAAGTCGGTTCTTGATGATATCCGTGGTAATGTCTGCGGCCATTTTGTTGTTTTATGCGGATTCGACAAAAATAACCAGATCGTTGTTGCAGATCCCTTCCGGGAAAACCCAGTCTCAGGCAATCACTATTACACCGTGACCTGCGAGCGCCTGATTAACGCCATCCTCCTTGGTATTACTACCTTTGATGGTAATTTATTAATTATTGAGCCTCAAACTGCCCTTTAACCAGTTTTTTCCTTCAACCAGTCGCGCAACCAGCAAGGCTGAAATACTGTTGCCCGTGACGTTGAGCATGGTAGCCAGTGGATCGATGATCATGCTGATGGCCGCGATGATAATCAGTACCGATGACGGCAGTCCGTATATTTTCAGTATGAGAAGCTCACCCAGCATGCCGCCGCCGGGGATAGCGCCCATGACGGTTCCCACCATCAGCGAAACAACAAAAGCCGTGCTTAAAACGCTCAGCCCACTAAAACTTAAATGAAAGAGACCAAAGAGGAAGGCGATTTTGAACATGCCGCCAATAATCGACCCATCTTTATGAATAATCGTTCCCAGAGGCGCCAGCGTTTCACTGATTTCGGCCGGTACCTGCATGTTTTTCATGGCTGCCAGATTAGCCGGGATGCTGGCCGCGCTGCTGCACGTGGCCAGGGCTGTCATGGCAGGAATAAGCACGTGTTGCCAGAACAGTCGTATCCCGCGGGTTTTGGCCGAAAGATACGCGAACACAGTGTAGACAACCAGGAAATACACAACCCCGGCCGAATAATAAATCATGGCCATGCGCAGATACGATCCCATCAGGCGGCTGCCAAAATCATCGACCAGAATGGCAAACCAGGCGAAAAAGCCAATCGGGGCAAAATACATAATCAAGGAAAAAACGCGCATAAAAATCACTTCGCCGGCTTTCAAAAAACCGGCAAACTGTCTGCCTTTGTCATCGCCAGACGTGGCTGTTGCCAGTCCGATAAGTGCTGCGAACACGATAAGCGCGAGTATGTGCTGTTGTGAAAACAGATCAGAAAAGTCGGCAACACTGAAAATACTGGCCAGCTGGTTAAGCAGCTCTGGACGTTGGGTGCTTTCAGGCGCAGGCAATACGATCGATACGCCAGTCGCAGGAGGGAACAGCTTGACCACGCAGAGCGCGTACAAGGCTGCCACAGAACCGCTCAGCAGGAAAACGAGAATCATATAAAACAGTATTTTCCCCAGTTTTTTTATCGATTGTGCGTTGGCAATGGCAGATGAAACGGAGAAAAAAACGAGCGGCACGATGGCGCTTAGCAGCAGGTTTAAAAACAGATCAGCCAGCGGCTTGAGGTATTGTGCGGCGGGTCCCAGCCAATAGCCCGTTAGTCCGCCGAGGCAGATGGACAGCAGCAAGAGCAGGGTAAAAAACCAGGTTTCTGACATGCGTGCACGAATACTCACAATATTAACCTCTATGACGGGTGCTGCCTTAATGTAACATGAGTCTGTTTTCTGTGCTAAGCTTCGCGATTATTAAATTTGTGAGCAAAGACATGATTCAGGCAGGTCAATTTAATCGATTACTGGTGATAAAAGAAGTACCTTTCGGGGTTTACCTGCAGGGAGGGGAGCTGGGTGAAATTTTACTGCCCAAAAAAGTCGTCCCCAAAGGCACCGAGCCCGGCGATCGTCTGGATGTCTTTGTTTACCATGATTCCGATGACAAAATCATCGCCACGACCGTTGCGCCGCGGGTGAAGCTGGGTGAATGTGCTTATTTAAAAGCCGTGGACGTCAACCGGGTCGGAGCCTTTCTCGACTGGGGACTGGACAAGGATCTCCTCGTACCAGGACCTGAGCAGCAACGGCCAATGGAAAAAGGCAAATCCTATATTGTTTATGTTAAACAGGACAACCAGGGGCGTCTGATTGCCTCGACCCGACTGGATCACTTCCTCGATAAAACCCCAGTCGATTTTCAACGGGGTGATGAAGTCAGCCTGCTGATAGCTGAACGAACCCATCTGGGATACAAAGCGATAATTAACCACCGTTACTGGGGATTGATTCATTACGCCGACGTCTTTCAAAACCTGGGTTATGGCCAAAAAATTCCCGGTTACATCAAGACGATCCGTGATGACGGCAAAATCGATTTGGTATTAAGAAAAATGGGGCAGGACAATATCCACGATCTGGCCACCCGCATTCTGGCAGAGCTGGCTAAAAACACCGGCTTTTTGCCTTTGCACGATAAAAGCCCGCCGGAGGACATTCAGCGAGTGTTTGGTGAAAGTAAAAAGAGTTTTAAGAGTGCCATAGGTCAACTGTATAAGCGTGGTGAAATCACGATTGAAGAAAACGGAATTCGTCTGTGTAAATAAGGCGGCATCCTTTATTTGCTGTTTTTTAACACACAAAATAAAAAAATCAAACTATACTGAGGGATGAGGAACGCAGGAAAATCAGAAGGAGATCATTATGAAAGTACAAGCTGTCGGTTCATCAACCTTAAAAGCGGTCTTGTTATTCGGCTCCATGGCTTTATTCGGACTGACCTGGTCGTCAACGTCCAGTGCGGCTCAGGGCTGCGGATATGGTTATCACATGAACCCATGGGGTCGCTGCCTGCCCAATGCTCCCGGTCCTTATGCGACATTCATTCCCGGGCGGCCAAACTGCTGGCGTAACCGCTGGGGTGCAGTGCGCTGCTATTGATAAGGCTGAGCATTGCGCTTGAAGCGCAATGCTCAGAAAAAAGTTAAATACCTGATAAGGTCTGGTTACAATTCAAAATTCGTAACTCTCAAGGTACGTCATCCTGAGCGTAGCGAAGGATCTCAAACGGCCTGGAACCGAGCCAGATTCCGGAGATCCTTCACTTCGTTCAGGATGACGTGAGTACATATTGGTTTCATTAAGACCAATATTATCAAAAATCTGGAAAGTTATCAAAATTCTGTACTATTTCAATATCAGAGTCTTCGGAGTCGTAAACCGGTCCTGACTGAGCTGCTGGTGTACTGCTGCTGGCTGGTGAAAAGAATCCTGCCGCGCCAGGTGCCCGGGGCGCAGGGCTGCTTTGCCCAAAATGTTGTCTATGCGTTTCAAGGCAATTTTGGATAACCTGTTCGCATTTAGTCCATATTTCAGGATTAATACCAGTCTCTTTAGCTTCCTTCCCGGCACGTACTGTTTTGAGTATCGATTCTATGTGGGCTTCGCATTCTTTCGTTTTAGAAGAAAAGCGGGCTTTCATGTCTTCAAGCTTTACGTTAAGGTCATTTTGTCTGCTTTCTAAAGCCTGCTGGTTTTCGCGTGTCAATTTTAATAAGTTGTCTGAAGTAATTGCTCCGCGAGAAAACATATCATGCAGCTCTGAAGAGCGGCTTCTGTACTCATTAAAGGAGCCTTGAAGCATATTGAGTAATTCCAGTTTGGTTGCATGACTCTCTTTCTGTGCTTCTAATACCGAATTCATCATACCAAGAACGGCCCTCAATTGAATGCTGAGCCCTTGAAGGGTTTCGTAATCGTTTTGATGGTTTATCCTCATGGACTCTGGCAGTTGAATTGCATTCTCCCGCAGAATTGCGTGATGGCGCATGGCATAAAAGGCAAGCGATTTATAATTAGCCAGCTGAGTGGAGATCATGGGGTTGAGCTCACCTGAATATGCGAAAATCAAAGTGGCATCCTTTATGGGTTCAACATGAAACGCGGACAGTGCCGGCAACCACTCTAATGCATTATCGTATGAATTTACCTTGACTTCAGGCTTGTGCCCCTGAGCCCAATCGCTGTTTTCGAAAAGGTTGAGGAGTGCCTGACTGGTAACGGAGTCGGAGCTGCTGATTATAATTTTGAAGTTTGACATCTATGTTCTCACTGGTTTAAGGCTCAAAAAAGCATTTATAAAATTGAAATACAAGGAACATATTTCAGACAGATTTTGTTAATTTAAGCTCCATATGAGTGTTCATCCTGACATCTCGGGCAAATCGTATCCAAAACCATTTTTAAGTGCAAGAGGATTCGCTCTCTCGTCCTGTTTTACAGATTTTCTCTTATCCACAAATTCTGTGGATAAACTTGTGCATACCACGTTGAATACCATGAATTACCGGGCTAAACACCGCTGAGCACGCATTCTGCAATCCTGTGTTTCAGAATGCAACATGATACTTGAGTAAAGCATCATGCTGTAAATAAAAGCCAATTGAATTCAGGATTGGTACGTCTCCGAACCGTGGCCGTCAGGGAGCGGAAGGGGTGGGGCGGCCTGTCTCTGAGAGATCCACACGAAATATAAACCCCTACGTACCGCGCTTTATGCGCGGTATCCAGTACGATGGTCCGCGTAAACCATAAGCGTCATGCCTCAATAAGCCTGCTCTGGATACCGCGCATAAAGCGCGGTACGTAGGGGTTTTTGTATAATTTATTTAAAAACATCAAGTTATATAAAATATTCGTGTGGATCTCTCAGGGTCTGTCTGCTACGGTCGCGGTTCGGATTATGTGTTTCAATATTGATCAATATGATGTATTATATATGCATTACACCAAGAGAATTGCTATGCCCAGACACATGCTTTCTACCGATGAGATACCGTCGATTATCAGACCTTATTTTGCAGACAACTCAGGCTGGGTTGAACGTTCGGTTGCTTATGGCCCACCGCATCTTGAGCTGACGGTGCCGTATTTCTGGAACAGTACCAGGCAGGCTGTTGTCATGGTCAATCCTTTAGCGGTGAGTGGCGTTCAGGGTGACGATGCGCTGGAGCCTGTTTGTTCTGAAACCCTTGCTGCCATTCAAGAACAGCTTGGCACAAATGATTTCAGCTTCTCTGCTTCTCTGCTGGGCAAAGGCGGTGGTGAGCGTCATTATGTGGCCTATTTCCGTGGACGTGACCAGCAGCAGCTGATTTTCGATTCGAAAAACAGCAATGTTGACAGATTTCTCCGTTCAGCGGACAGCCCGTCGCTGCAAGAGCGGATACTGAATTTTTTTCTCGCGCCCTTAAAAGCGCTGGCTCTCGGCCTTGGGATTGGCAGGCAGGTTAACGCCCGGTTTATGGGGCAGGAGGTCAGCGTTCACAGGCTTGATACCCAGGGCATGTTCGACGGAGTCAGCTGCGGCTATCATTCGAGTGGTGCTGTGTTGGCCATGGCGGAGTATATTGGTATGAACCATGCGTATGCCAGCGACGATATTCAGACTCTGATTCGGCACAGCAGCGGGCTTGATAACGTGGCCGAACGGATGCTGGAGCATCCGCCCATACCGAGTGTATCACCTGCCCTGACTCAGCTGGGCGCGCATGAGGGATCCGGTCGGCTTGTAGACGAGGATTTGGATTTGCCTCAGGAACCGCGCGCGCCTGAGGAGCCTTTGTTGGGCCAAGGCCCAGCTTATGATTCGGTGGAACCCTCAACCCAGTCTTTTGCCGGCAGAAAATCCTGATATAAACGTTCTTCTTCACTGCCTGCTTCGGGCTGCCAGTTGTACTGCCAGTTCACCTCTGGCGGTAATGACATCAGAATGGATTCTGTGCGTCCGCCTGACTGCAGGCCGAACAGCGTGCCACGGTCGTACACCAGATTAAACTCCACGTATCGACCACGGCGATAGCGTTGAAACGCTTTTTCCCGTTCGCCATAAGCGATGGCCTTGCGTCTTTCAACGATGGGCAGATAGGCCTTGATGAAGTGGTCACCGATGCTCTGCATCAGACCAAAGCTGTGATCAAAACCACCTTCGTTGAAATCATCAAAAAACAAGCCGCCGATGCCGCGGGCTTCATTACGGTGTTTCAGGAAAAAATACTCATCGCACCAGCGTTTGAAATGTGGGTAAATATGCTCACCAAATGGCAGGCAGGCAGCGCGTGCCGTCTGGTGCCAGTGCCGGCAATCGTCTTCAAAACCATAATAGGGTGTTAAATCGAAACCGCCGCCAAACCACCAGACCGGTTCGCTGTCCGGGCTTTCGGCCACAAAAAAGCGTACATTGGCGTGTGTGGTGGGCACATAGGGATTTTCAGGATGAATCACCAGCGAGACGCCGAGAGCGGAAAAATTACGACCTGCTATCTCGGGGCGGTGTGCGCTTGCCGAGGGAGGCAGGTGGTGGCCGCTGACTTCGGAAAAATTGACCCCGGCCCGGGCAAACACATGCCCTTTATCCAAAACACGGGTAATGCCGCCGCCTCCCTGTTCGCGCGTCCACGGGTCACTCAGAAAAGTCGCGCGGCCATCGATGCCTTCCAGAGCCTGACAGATGTTGTTTTGCAGCGACAGGAGATACTGTCTGATGAGTTGAATGGCGTTATCTGGCAGGCTGGATTTAATATGGCTCATGGTGTGGTTCCTCGATGACAGCGGAAAGCGCTATTTTACTCAAATGGCATAGCAATTGCATTATTTCCTGATATAAAACGCCATCCGGAGCAATCATGGCTACGAACAGGAAACAGCCTGTCTTCATGCAGTCAAACCAGGCTCTGCAGGCCTCTGCTTTTGTGGGTTGCCGGGTGATGGTGGTTTTGGACGCGCAAAAATCGATGATTGAACCTGGCAGCTCTGTTTTTATCGATGTACCTGAAGCCGTTCGAGACGCTCAGCTGATGATTTACGCTCTCAGCGGCAGAATGAAAGAGCAGATCTGGCTGGATTCTCTCAGCCCTGGTTTATTGCCTTTGAGTCAGTATTTACCGCCTGATGCCTGCCGTCTTGCCGTGCTGGCTACAGACAGTGAGCTGCCCATCATGCTGTCTGCCAATGTGGACAGCGTCAGTCTGGGAAAGAATGGCAGCGATTTGCGGTTGAATGTAGCTGGAGTAGGGGAAGTGGCGCTTGAGAGGCTGCGCTTTTATCATCCCGAATGCCATGAAAGGCACCCGGGATAAGAAAAAACTCCATCAGGAAGGGGTCGTCCCCGCCTGCGCGGGAATGACAGACCACCGTTTTGTCGAGTACAGAGGAAGATTAATCTTCATCATCCCAGCTTAATGTGCCGCCAGCCTGATATTCAATAACCCGCGTTTCAAAAAAGTTTTTCTCTTTCTTTAAGTCCATCATTTCGCTCATCCATGGGAAAGGATTCTCAGCCCCTGGATACTGCTCAGGCAGACCGATCTGATTGAGGCGACGATTGGCGATGAAGTGCAGGTATTCTTCAAACATATTGGCGTTCATGCCCAGAATACCATGCGGCATGGTGTCGTGAGCGTATTGATACTCCAGCTCGACCCCTTCGCGCACCAGTTTGATGATGTCTTCCTTGAATTCCGGAGTCCACAAATGAGGATTTTCAATTTTGATCTGGTTGATCACATCGATACCGAAATTCATGTGCATGGATTCGTCACGTAAAATGTACTGGAACTGTTCTGATGTTCCTACCATTTTGTTACGGCGTCCCATGGACAGGATCTGCGTGAAGCCAACGTAGAAGAAAATCCCTTCAAACACAACGTAGAATGCGATCAGATCACGCAACAGACGTTGATCATTTTCCGGTGTTCCGGTATGGAATTCCGGATCGCCGAGGCTTTGCGTAAAGGGTAAGGCCCAGGACGCCTTGCTCGCGACAGAAGGAATTTCGCGGTACATGTTGAACACCGCTGCTTCGTCCAGACCCAGGCTTTCAATGATGTATTGATAGGCATGGGTATGCAGAGCCTCCTCGAAAGCCTGGCGCAGCAGGTACTGACGGCATTCGGGGTTGGTGATGTGACGATACACCGCGAGCACGAGGTTATTGGCCACCAGCGAATCGGCTGTAGAGAAAAAGCCCAGGTTACGCATGATGATCAAACGCTCATCTTCCGTCAGACCATTGGGATCTTTCCACAGCGCCACGTCGGCGCTCATGTTGATTTCATTAGGCATCCAGTGATTGGCGCAACCGACCAGATACTTGTCCCAGGCCCAGTTGTACTTAAATGGTACCAGCTGGTTCAGGTCCGCACGGCAGTTGATGATCTGCTTGTCGTCCACGTGAATGCGCCCGGCACCCATGGCCAGGGGCTCAAGGCCCGTGGCGTGGTTTATTTTATTATTTTCGATTTGTGTTGACGTTAACATGGGTGTCTCCTTTATTGGCAGGCTTCGCAGTCGGGATCAAGAATGGAGCACACTTTGGGCTCTTCCATTTTGACCGCGTTCAGCGCGCCATCGGTAATGGTGGATTTTTCGGCATTACTGGCGCCGAGGCTGCGCAGATAATACGTTGTTTTCAGGCCGCTGATCCACGCATGTTTGTATAATTGATCCAGTTTTTTACCAGACGGTTTGGCCATATAGACGTTCAGCGACTGCGCCTGGTCTATCCATTTCTGACGACGTGAACCGGCTTCAATCAACCATTCGGGATCAATTTCAAAGGCTGTGGCATAACGGGCCTTGAGTTCCGCAGGGATACGGCTGATAGGCTGAACGCTGCCATTAAAGTATTTCAGATCGTTTACCATCACTTCGTCCCACAGATTCAGGGCTTTCAGATCAGCCACCAGATAAGGGTTGATAACGGTAAACTCACCGGACAGGTTCGATTTTACGTACAGATTCTGGTAAGTCGGCTCAATCGATTGCGCTACACCGCAAATGTTGGAGATGGTAGCGGTAGGAGCAATGGCCATGACGTTGGAGTTACGCATACCCTGTGTTCTGACCTTGACGCGCAGGCTTTCCCAGTCCAGACGCTGTGAGCGATCCTGTTCCAGGTACTTGCTGCGGGACTGTTGTAACAGGTTGATGGAGTCAATGGGCAGAATGCCTTTGCTCCACAGCGAACCTTCGTAGCTGGAATAACTGCCGCGTTCTTTGGCCAGCTCGCAGGAGGCTTCGATGGCATAGTAGCTGATCAGCTCCATGGAGGAGTCAGCAAATTCGACGGCTGCTTTCGATGCGTAATCCATCTTCAGTTCATACAGAGCATCCTGGAAGCCCATCAGACCCATACCAATGGGGCGGTGCTGCAGGTTCGAGTTACGAGCCTGGGGAACCGAGTAGTAGTTGATGTCGATGACGTTATCCAGCATGCGAATGGCGGTGCTGATGGTACGTTTCAGCTTGGCTTCGTCCAGTTTGCCGTTGACGATATGAGCGGGCAGGTTGACGCTGCCAAGGTTGCACACGGCGATTTCATCTTCTGACGTGTTCAGTGTAATTTCAGTACACAGGTTTGAACTGTGAACCACACCGGCGTGCTGCTGTGGTGAACGCAGATTGCAGGGATCCTTGAATGTGAGCCATGGATGGCCTGTTTCAAACAGCATCGACAGCATTTTGCGCCACAGCTTTAAGGCAGGTACGGATTTGGCGCTTTTGATCTCACCACGTCGGGCGCGTGCTTCGTACTCAGCGTATTGCGTTTCAAAAGCCTTGCCGTACAGATCATGCAGATCAGGTACTTCGTCGGGCGAGAACAGGGTCCATTCGCCTTCTTCAAATACCCGTTTCATGAACAGATCAGGGATCCAGAGCGCGGTATTCATGTCGTGCGTACGGCGGCGATCGTCCCCGGTATTTTTACGCAGCTCGAGGAACTCTTCCACGTCACCATGCCAGCATTCCAGATAGGCGCAGACCGCGCCTTTGCGCTTGCCGCCCTGGTTAACCGCAATGGCCGTAGCATCCGCTACGTTCAGGAAGGGAACGATGCCCTGGGATTTGCCGTTGGTGCCCTTGATGTGTGAGCCCATGGAGCGGACCGGTGTCCAGTCGTTACCAAGACCGCCGGCAAATTTGGACAGCAGGGCATTGTCTTTGATGGCGCTGTAAATACCGTCCAGATGATCAGGAACCGTGGTCAGGTAACAACTTGACAATTGCGGTCTGACTGTACCTGAATTGAACAGTGTGGGGGTGGAGGCCATGTAATCAAAGGACGAAATCAGCGTATAAAACTCAATGGCTCTGGCTTCCTTGTTGTGCTCCCGCATGGCCAGTCCCATGGCAACGCGCATGAAGAAGGCCTGTGGTAATTCGTAGCGAACGCCTTTTTCGTGGATCACATAACGGTCATAGAGAGTCTGCAGACTTAAATAGGTAAATTTCATGTCGCGTTCGGGCAGCAGGGCCTTGCCCAGCGTGTCGAGATTGAAATCAGCCAGTTTACTGTCGAGAATACCCTGTTCAATACCATGTGCCATGTAGGCTTTAAAGTAGCTGGGGTACAGCTGGGCCATTTCATCGAAGGTGGCTTCGTTCTGAATGTTCAGTTTGGTCAGGGCTTCTGAGCGCAGGCTGTCGAGCAGCAGACGGGCGCTGACAAAGCTGTAGTTAGGTTCTTTTTCGACCAGGGCGCGCGCGGACATGATCAGGGCTTTGTGCACATCATCCAGTTTGGCCTGATTGTAGAGGTTGCGCATGGCATCTTTGATAACCGGCTCAGCTTCTACGTGTTCCAGATCGCGGCAGGCCTCTTCAACGATGGTTTGCACGCGGTTCATGTCCAGTGGCTTGAGCTCGCCATTGGGCATGGTGATCATGAGAGTTTTGTCATCGCCACTTTGGGGCGCTGCGCTTTCGGCGCGTGCCTTGCGGTGTTCTTCGCGATACAGAACGTAGGCACGGGCTACTTTGTAGTGTGCGCTGCGCATCAGAGCCAGTTCCACCTGATCCTGAATGTCTTCAATATGCAGGGTACCGCCAGTGGGGAAACGTCGCTTGAATGCCTGGGTCACCTGTTTGCAGATGTCATCGATTTGCTGATGAATGCGTTCGGATGCCGCAGCGGCAGCGCCTTCTTCTGCAATAAAGGCCTTGGTAATGGCAACCTTGATTTTGTTATCGTCGTAACTCACGACCTTGCCATTGCGTTTGATCGTTTTTAAAAGACCAGGCGCATTTGTTGTCAATTCCAGTTGACTGGTGTACGAGGGTGTCGTTACGGCATCAAGTAGTTCTGACATGATTTCTCCAGTGACGTTATATTTTTATTTATGCTTTAAGTATAGACCAGCAGACTCATGGATTTCTACGATATATTGATTTATTTTTTATTTTTTTATCTACATATAGTGTTTTGTTCTGAAATCAAGACAACAACCTGAGTGTAAGCTGTGGATAAGTTGTGGAAATAAAATGATCAGAATAAACGATGGGCAGAAAGCGGTTTTCATTGGCATGGAGTCGGGGCATCAGTTTCGTGCTTTAACCGTGATGGCATCGCTGACATTGGAAAAACCATGCACATCCAGACCAAAGGATTGAATCTCTGCGTGAAGCTGGGTGGAACTGCCGCCATCGAGGTTCAGGGCGTTCACACAGTTCAGCGGTTCGGATTTCATGATCGCCGCCAGTTCACCGGTGGAAATGGGGTAGTTATCGGTGATCAGAATGATGACACGGCCATCGCGGGTAATGCCCAGGGCTGAGCGTTCGGCACGGCCGGCCTTTAACGCGGGTATCTGGCCATTAATCAATAGCCTGGGGCCACTCTGGACGGCAAAATCAATGTTTTTGTCGGCTGAAAACTGATGCACTCCAGAGACATGGGCTTTGTTGTTCCGGACGTAAAAAACACCCCACCAGCTTATTTTTTTCAGGGGGCTGTGTTGTTTGCCCTGGCTGATACGCAGGCCGAGGGGCTGATAGTTTTTATCAAAAAAACCGCCATTAATGGTAATCAGTGCCTTACTGTGTTCGGCGAACTCATTGGCTGAGGCATGTTGCCCGGCCAGATCCGGGGCCATGACCAGACCGAGCTGATTGTACTGAAGATCGATGCGAAAGGCGTGAATATGGGACCAGGGGGTCAGATAACTACGATCCAGATCCTGATATTCAATGCCCTTATCGAGCTGACGCCAGCCGGACGACGCCATGGCATAGCCGAGAATAAACAGCCCACACAGGACGACCAGAGGTTTCCAGATTCGTTTCAGCCATGTGTGTGTATTCGTCGTCTGCATCGACATGCTTCTCTTATCGTATGGATTGAGACAGGGTTATTGTTGCCTAAGCTACCATATCCTGAGAGATTATAAAACCTCGACGTATCTCACGGATAGGGTTGTACGGTACAGAGAAAACACGTTCATTCTCTGACTGAAGTTAAGAATGCCTTAATTATTGTCATGTATCATGCGCTCAGTCCGAATCATTTATAAACATCGAGGTTGGTTATGGAACATCAGGATTTTTTGCAGACAGTTGAATATGCTATACAACGCTGGGCGGCAGACAATGCGCCCCCTCAAGACTCCGATGACGGCGAATCAGATGATCTTCAAGGCCAGCTTCCCGAAGAACTTTACAGACGTGCTTTTGAATCAGCCACTGGTGATCGGAGCACCTTCATAAATGAGTTTGTTCGCCTGCTCAATGAGCAGGAGGGAACATCACATCCATACAACCCGTTAATGGATGAAGATTCTGATGACGAAGAATTGCTGCCCGTTGCACCTGTACATTATCAACCCATACTGACCCCGTCTATGCCCGAGCAGGCCGATGTAGTAATTGTTGGTGGTGGCCCAATAGGTCTGGCACACGCCTGGGCATTAAAAAAGCTGAATCCCAATCCTGATTTTAGCGTGGTTGTTCTTGAAAAATACCAGGAATATCAGCGCAAACATACCCTAATCATGCAGCCAGCGCAGCTGGAGCGATTGATGAAGGCCACAGAAACGGAGCAGGACCCTGCGCTGTGTCAGTTGCTGGCCGATTTAAGACAGGACAAGCACATTCGTACCAACGAGCTCGAAACACGCTTTAAGAATCTGGCACGTGACAGTGGCGTGACCCTGGTGCATCAGGAAGTGGGTTTTGGTCTGGTCAGATTGACGCAGCCATTGCCTTTTGAGCGTATGAACACACTGTTCAGACAGCACGATGGTTGCTTCCTGTATCAAAATGATTTGTTTTACTTCGATTACAGTCAACAGTCTGTCAGGCCGATTGATGAGGTGGATGAAGATGATTATCGTGCCATTCATGACTTTATCAGTCAGCTTGATGAAGAAAACCGCGTCACGCCAGCTTCAGGTTCGCAGTTTGCCCAGATTGAGGCAATCACCGGCGTCAATCCGGTGGCGGAACAGTTGTTGCGCCTTAAGCCTAAAATGATCATCGGTGCTGATGGTACGCACAGCGTGATCAGTGATGCCCTGTTTCCTGCCGGCAACCAAATCAAGCATCCCTTTGATTACGTCCTGCAGCTGCGCTTCGAAATCGAAGGGGACACGCGGGCCGCTGAAATGGAAACCATCGATTTTTATCAGCAAATGGCACGTCGTGGCATCATTGCCAACGAATACGTTGGTCGTTATGACGAAAGCAAACGTACAACGCCGGTTACCATGCAGATGATGATAAGCCCGGAAGCCTTTGAGGCCTTACGTTCGGCAACATCCAAAAATCCCTTGCTGCCTTTTGCGCCCGTCAGCAAAGACGGAATGACGCTGGATCAGGTACCCACAGAATTTAGAGATTTCATTAATCGTTACGTGTCTGAAAAAATCAAGGCTGGGAGAGTAGCCGGCATGAGGCTGGACCGCAATTCCATCCGTATCAGTGTGAACGAAGCGCCAGCAACCAACGCAGCGCACGTCAGTGGCAAATATCGAGATGTTCCGGTATTGCTGGCAGGCGATGCGGGTCTTGGGCTGTCCTATTTCAAAGGTCTGAATGCCGGACTGGAATCCACGGCCAGACTGTTCACGCATCTGGCACAGGCGGTTAAGGCGTCATTGCAGCCTGAGCAGACGATTGATGGGCTCAAAGAGTATCAAACCTGGTTTGCCGGTTTCGCCGAGAGAAAAGTAAAAGAAGTGGAAAGCTACAGTACCTGGCGAATCAGAGCGGCCATGAAGGCGGTCAAAGTCGTACGCGCCTTTAAGAACAGTTCCATGGTTGAGGAGGATGATGATATCAAGCCTGTACTGGACGATTATTTTAATCTGATGGACGGCGTCTCGCCGGGCGAGACAAGGGCTTTCCGCCTTTATCCTCACCGCAGTTATGATCCGGTGAATCTGGGGCAGTTTCAACACGTACCTATTGAGCACTCCTTAAAGAAAACTGGCAAAATGTTCGCCGATTATGTCAAGCCGTATAAAACGTTCAGGCAGTTCAGACAGGATCTGGCTCAGCCACTTGTTGGTATTGTAAACGTGAGCATTGGGATTGTTAAAATTGTGGCCGGTGTGTTTGGCCTGAATGGCAGGCGATTGGGTGATGGTATATTTACCCTGCTGCGCGGCACGCTTGAGCTGGTGACCGCACCGTTGTCTATGCTTGTCAAACCGTTAACCCGCTCGCTGGTCAGTCTTGTTGCGGGCAGACCCTTGATTGAGCATGGCCTGGGAATGCGTCAGTTAGCGGAACTGGGTGAGCAAAAATTAAACGAGCACGAGCTGGACGATGAATTTTCACCCCTGGAAGTTTATGAGGTGAAGGCCGTGTGCAATGATTTGCACAGAAAGTTTCTGAAAGCTGACAAGCGTGGACAGCCTACGCGACTGAAAGCGGAAGAGGAACACCTGTGGCGCCAGATGGGCAGCGAAGGACCCTACGTGTCCAGAGAGTCGGTGGGACGGTATTTTTCACTGTTCAGACCAGCACCGGCAGTCGGCGTTGAGCCAGCTCAGGCTGACCCCGTCAGTCAGATGTTACCCTGACAATCGTAGCCCGGATTAGGCGAAGCCGTAATCCGGGAATCACAAGGCCGATCCTGCGCCACAGATTTTTCTCATGGAATCCAGTCCACCCAATGGCAGGTCTCTTCGTAATCTTGTATCCTTGAGGCATTCTAATTCTTGACAGCGAATTCATTATGCCAACATCATCACATCAGCTCGTTCGATCCCCCATGCGATCCGCATCGGACTTATCCACTTTGATGCAGGACGTGTTGAGACGCGCCCGGGCTCAGGGAGCAACGGATGCGAGTGTGTCGGTTAATCACGACGAAGGTTATTCGGTAGATGTACGCATGGGGCAGGTTGAAACCGTGTCCTTCAATGAAGACAAAGGCGTCAGCCTGGTCGTTTACGTTGGTCATCGCAAAGGCGGCGCCAGCAGTACAGATACGTCACCTGAAGCTCTCGATGCGCTGGTCAGCGCCGCCTGTGATATAGCCCGCGTCAGCGCCGCCGATCCCTGCTTTGGTCTGGCTGACCGCGAGTTGATGACGAACGATTTCCATGATTTGGATCTTTATCATCCATGGGACATTGCTCCACCCGATGCCATTAAACTGGCGCTTGACTGCGAAGCCCAGGCGCTGGCGGCGGACAAGCGTATCAGCAACTCCGATGGTGTCAGCCTCTCGACCTATAATTTTATTCATGGCTTTGCCAATACCTATGGTGGCGAAGGCACCATTCAAGGCTCCCGGCACAGCATCAGCTGTTCCCTGATTGCCCGCGAAGGAGATTCCATGCAGCGGGATTACGATTACACTACCGCCCGCAGCCAGGAAAGCCTGCGTGACCTGCGCAGTCTGGCACAGAGTGCCGCGGAGCGGGTTACCAGCCGTCTGGGGGCGCGGCAAATCAAGACTCAAAAGATACCGGTACTGTTTTCTTCGCGCATCTCCAGTGGCATCATTTTCAATTTTATCAATGCCATCAGCGGGTCCAATTTATACCGTAAAAATTCTTTTTTGCTGGATTCGGTGGGTAAGCGTGTATTTCCATCTGGTTTTCGCATTTACGAACGGCCTCATTTGCACGCGGGCCTCGGCAGCTCAGGTTTTGATGGTGAAGGAGTACCAACTCGAAATAACGTATTCGTGGACGATGGTATTGTGAATCAATACGTGCTGGGCAGTTATTCGGCGCGTCGTATGGGGCTGAAAACCACCGCTAACAGTGGTGGCGTGCACAATCTGACCGTTGACTCCAACGCCGGCGACCTGAGCGATTTACTCAAAAAAATGCACACTGGTCTGCTGGTCACGGAATTAATGGGGCAGGGTGTGAACGGCCTCACTGGCGATTATTCACGTGGTGCCAGCGGTTTCTGGGTTGAAAACGGTGTAATCCAGTATCCGGTTGAAGAGGTAACCATTGCCGGCAACCTGAAAGACATGTTTTTGGGTATTCAGGCCGTGGGTACCGATATCAATCCTAATCTCGCCGCTCACTGCGGCTCCATTTTGATCAATGAAATGATGGTCGCGGGGCACTAGCACCATTTCCATAGCAGGTTGGGCCAAGGCCTGACCGCCCCGGCGCCTTAAATAATACCAGAGCAGCTCATGCCTCCTGATGTCAACGCTGGCTCATCATCGTCGCTGGACGGGCACTGGGTTACAATGCGCTGACTAAAAAACCGCCGCCTGACCACACGGGGTTTTGAGGGCGGCGCCAGAATCCGAGAGGGTGGCTGCAGGATGGGCTCTCCTTCGGAAGACGAGGCCGCGCTCTGACTCAGCGCCACGATGGGCTCCAGCATTCGCATTCGTTGAGCCGCTTCACACGCTGATGGACGCCTCTCGGCAATGGGATCCAGCATGTCGCGTATAAGCTTTCTGACTTCGCGTTTAAATTCCCTGCTTATCCCGGATGCGTTTTTGAGAAGCTCGCCAAGGTGTAAGCGTAAATCGAAAGGTTTTCCCATCCTGCGGGCGTCGAATGAGTTTAGCAGCACCTCATTGGGAAAATTAAGTGTTTGAAGGAGGACGATAGCCATGGAAAACACGTCCGTTGTCGCACTTTGCAAAAACCATTCTCCACGCAGGCACTCAGGAGCAGCATGGGCGATCGAGCCAGGACAAATTCCGTCAAGGTGGTCTGCGTCTATTGAAAAGCCAAAGTCGATGATATGGATCCGGGGAGGTTTATCAGGATGAAACTCTATCAGAATATTGTCTGGTTTGATGTCGCGATGGATAAGTTTATGCTGTGCGACCTGCTGATCCAGAGCCTCCAGCAACGCCAGGCATATCTGGAATCGTTGCAGATAGTTTAACTTAGCCCCTGGCCTGGAAGCTGAGCCGTACAAAAAATTTTCGAGGTTATGCCCTGGCAGCTTTCTCATTGTCAGGAATGCGGTATCTTCTACAACGGTAGGGCGCTTTATGCCTGGCATACCAGCTTTTGAGGCACTCTGGTATTCGTTAATAATCAGACTTAACGGATCCTCATCCGTTATTTTCTGGTATTTGATCAGCCTTTGGCGGGGAATCCCTGTTTTGCCCCTCTTCCCACAGGGTTTAAATTTATCCTGGCTCAGGGTTCCTGCGATGCGATAGACGCGATTCTTACTGCGACCGTTAATTCGTTTGCTGGTGTCCACGAATTCGTAGCAAAATCCCGGTTTATCTTCTTTTTCCTCATTATTGTTCTCTTTTTTTTTAACACGGCAGACCACGTCGTGGTTACGGAGGATACGACCGCCTATCGTGCTTCCTTTTGGCCAAAAGAACGTATTATGGGCTTTTCGTTCCTGTTCCAGATCAGCGAACAGTGCTGTTGCAGTGCTTTTAGTCAGATTTAAAGAAAGCATAATTTGGCTTATCAGGAAAAATTATTGTCATTCTAAACCAAAATACTGCAAATCACGATAGAATCGTTCCGATCTTACATGAGGATGGTTTATAGCATGAAAATTGTTATCAAGGTTGGTACACAAAGTATTTTATCATCAGATGGAACGCCCTTCGAGCCGGTCATACGTCATCTGGTTGAGCAGATTGTCGGTCTGCAGCAGGCCGGACATCATGTGGTTCTGGTCAGTTCCGGGGCTGTTTCCTCGGGACGCAAGGTTGCCCGCCAGTTGCTCGGGCGCGAATACGGCAGCTCTCTCGGCGAAAAGCAGGTCCTGGCGTCGCTTGGGCAGCATGAATTGATGGCGATGTATGCGGCCATGTTTCGTGAGCATAATATGCTGGCTTCACAGATTCTGCTTACCAGACAGGATTTTCAGACCCGCCAGCATTATCTGAACATTGCGCGTCTGTTACGCGAAATAGTCGAACATAAAAACATCGTTCCCATCATTAATGAAAACGACAGTGTGGCCGTTGAAGAGTTAATGTTCACAGACAACGATCAGCTGGCTGGCCTGATAGCGGCACAAATGAATGCAGACAAGTTGATTATCCTGAGTAACGTAGAAGGGGTCTACACCGGGCACCCAGATGAGCCGGGTTCTGAATTAATTTCAGTAATTGATCCTAAAACCGGGTGGCCGGATGTATCATCTGAAAAAAGCACGCATGGGCGTGGGGGGATGATCAGCAAGCTTGGTACAGCCAAAACCATGTCAAGTCTGGGCGTTGCAACACACATTGCCAGTATGGCTCATCCGTCTGTGATTACACGCATTATAGCAGGCGAAGCACTGGGAACGGCCATTTTGCCGAGCAAGAAGCAATCGAACATCAAGCGCTGGATTGCCTGGCAGAATGATAAAAAAACAGGCTATATTTCAATTAATCCCTGCCTGTTGAACATTCTGAAAGAAAACAAACGGGTTTTAAGCCTGTTACCCATCGGGATAGAAACCTGTTCTGGCGAGTTTAAACGAGGCGATCTGGTGGATATTCTATCATCTGATGGCCATAAAATTGGTGTGGGTGTTGCCCGGTATGACGCCGCAAGGTTGCGCGAGTATATTGGCCAAAAAGGAAAACCTGAGTTTATTCACTATGATCATTTGCATGTATTTCAGGAGCAGATTAAATGAATGATGTGATGGCACAACTGAAAAAGGTCAGGCTCGCTGCCCAGGGGCTGCAGTGCCTTTCCGAAGAAACAAGGCGTGAGCTGCTTTTGGACCTGGCTGCCTGTCTGCGAGCGGCTACAGCAGAGATTCTTTCTGAAAATGCCAGAGACCTGTCGCTGATGGATCAGGCTGACTCCAAATATGACAGGCTTTTGTTGTCTGAACAACGCATTCAGGCCATTGCCGATGAGCTTGAGCATGTTGCCGCACTGGCTCATCCCCGCTCGGCCATTCTGGAGGAAAGGGTTCTGCCTAACGATCTCGTGCTGCAAAAACGCTCGGTTCCACTTGGTGTGGTCGCGGTGATTTATGAATCCAGGCCCAACGTTACCATTGATGTATTCAGTCTGTGTTTTAAAACGGGTAATGCCTGTGTCTTAAAAGGCGGTAAAGAGGCAAAACACAGCAATCGCCTGTTTGTTGCCCTGATTCAGAACTGTTTAATCCGACATGGGATAAGTCCCGATATTATTTACCTGATGCCACCTGAGCGCAGTGCCATGGACAGCCTGCTCAACGCCACCGGTCTGATTGATGTGTGCATTCCCAGAGGGAGTCAGGCGCTGATTGAGTTTGTGCGTACGCATGCACGCATTCCGGTTATTGAGACAGGCGCCGGTATCGTCCACACCTATTTTGATGCCAGCGGGAACCTTGAAAAAGGGCGCGCCATCGTCAACAACGCGAAAACCCGCCGCGTCAGCGTCTGCAATGCCCTGGATACTCTGATTGTCCATGAACAGCGATTAGGTGACTTGAGCGTACTTGTCGGTTTACTGGCAGATAAAAACGTGGAGATTTATGCTGACGATCAGAGCCATCATGCCCTGGCTGGGTTTTATCCTGAGCCGTTACTGCATAAGGCACGGGAAGAGGATTTTGGGCGTGAGTTTCTGGACTACAAGCTGTCGATTAAAACCGTAGCGTCGCCAGAAGAGGCGGTTCGTCATATTCAGTCGTACAGCTCTGGTCACAGCGAGGCGATTATCGCTGAAGAGCCGGCGGTTATTGATTATTTTCTGGATGTAGTGGACGCAGCGGCCGTGTATGTTAATGCTTCAACGGCATTTACTGATGGCGCGCAGTTTGGTCTGGGGGCAGAAATTGGCATCAGCACACAAAAGCTTCATGCACGCGGGCCAATGGCCTTGCAGGCTTTGACCAGTTACAAATGGGTTATTCTCGGTAATGGGCAGATCCGCCAGTAAGCGCGGCGTCCCGTATTGAAGTTGCGCAATACGGGACAGTTCGAATCAGTTTTTATCGCGGAAAATAATACGGCCTTTGCTCAAATCGTAAGGCGTCAGCTCGACTTTGACTTTATCTCCCGTCAGAATGCGGATGTAGTTTTTGCGCATACGACCAGAAATGTGTGCAGTAACAACATGGCCATTTTCCAGCTCTACCCGAAACATGGTGTTGGGCAGGGTATCAATAACGGTGCCCAGCATTTCAATATGATCTTCTTTTGCCATTGTTCTCTCAGGAAATTAATTGTAATCAAAGAGGCAGATAGTGCACTAAATTCGACTAAATGGCAATCCTCCCAAGGCAAAACAGCAGGCCTGTCCCATCTTAATTTGAACGGAAGTTAATCAGTTGGCACGATGTGCTCCCTTCTCCCTTGAGGGAGAAGGGCCGGGGATGAGGGTGGTGGGTGTGGCACGGCCCGAAGAAATAGATTGATATACGGTACCGGATTGGTTTATCCGTGGCGATTATATCGCCGATTTCGTGTGCCGTGAAAAAAACTGGTTATTGAGATTGATGATGGTCAGCATATGGATGCTATTGAGTATGATTTGCTACGAACCAAATATTTGGAAAGCTGTGGATATCGAATTTTGCGAATATGGAACCATGAGATATTTTAAAAATATACAGAGTGTGGTGGACGGCATTCTTGATTTACTCGAGACGGCGCCACACCCTCCACCCTCATCCCCAGCCCTTCTCCCTCAAGGGAGAAGGGAGCAGATGGTGCCAACTGATTAACTTCCGTTCAAATTAAGATGGGACAGCCCCGGGCGGCAGGGATTATAATGCCGCCAGGCCTTTGCTGATGGATTCGGTCATCACTTTCGCATCACCAAACAGCATGTAGGTATTGTCCCGGTAAAACAGTTCGTTTTCCACGCCGGCATAACCAGGCGACATGCCGCGTTTCAGGAACAGAACCGTGTGTGCCTTTTCCACTTCCAGAATCGGCATACCATAAATAGGCGATGACGTATCGGTTTTGGCTGCCGGGTTAGTGATGTCGTTGGCTCCGATGACAAAGGCAACGTCACAGGTGGTGAAATCCTGATTGATTTCACTTTGCTCAAAGACCTTATCGTAAGGAATATTGGCTTCAGCCAGCAGTACGTTCATATGACCAGGCATACGACCGGCAACCGGGTGAATGGCAAAGCGAACACGGATCCCGCGTTTTTCCAGCGCGTCAACCAGCTCTTTGACCGCGTGCTGCGCATGGGCAACAGCCATACCATAACCAGGAACAATGATGACATCACGTGCGTTGCTGAGCAGAAAGGCCGCGTCTTCGCCGTTAGCCTGACGCACCGGCTGCCCTGTTCTGTCCACGCTGCTTTTCTGTTCGTCAGCGTTGCTTTGCAGGCCGCCAAAAATCACATTGAAAATAGAGCGGTTCATGCCCACACACATGATATAACTCAGAATCGCACCACTCGCGCCCACCAGCGCGCCGGTAATGACCAGCAGGTTGTTGCTCAGAGTAAAACCGATACCGGCAGCCGCCCAGCCCGAATAGGAGTTCAGCATGGAGATAACCACAGGCATGTCCGCACCGCCAATGGGAACAATCAGCAGTACACCAATTAAGAACGACAGCAGAGCCAGCGTGATGAACAGAGCCAGAGACTGCTGCATCACAAACATAACGAGTAAGGCCACAATCGCTGCGCCGAGCAGCAGATTAACCGCTGCCTGACCGGGAAAACGCAGTGGCTGACCAGACATGAGGCCTTGCAGCTTAAGAAAGGCAATGATAGAGCCTGAAAAGGTAATGGCACCGATAATCAGACCCAGACTCATTTCAATCAGACTGGCTTTTTCAATCGCGCCAGGCTCACCTATATGGAAGGCTTCCGGCGACAGGAAAGCACAGAAAGCCACCAGAACCGCAGCAAGACCAACCAGCGAGTGGAAGGCTGCAACCAGCTGTGGAATGGCGGTCATGTTGATTTTTATCGCGATAAGCGTACCAATGATACCGCCCGCGATGATAAGGCCGATCAGTAACATATGATGGTGAGTGGAGGGCATCATCAGCGTGGAACCAATGGCTATCGCCATACCGAAAATACCCAGCCAGTTACCGCGCCGGGATGTAGCCGGACTGGCCAGTCCTTTCAATGCCAGAATAAAGCACACAGCGGCAATCAGGTAAAACAATGAAATCAATGACGTCATGACGATTTCCTTTTTTTGTTATTTTTTATACATGCGTAACATGCGCTGCGTAACCACAAAGCCACCAAAAATATTGATGGACGTAATGAAGATCGCCAGCCCGCCAAGCCAGGTAATGCTGCCGGTCAATTGACTTCCTGCGGCAATCAGCGCACCCAGAATGATGATACTGGAAATGGCGTTGGTAACGGACATCAGGGGCGTATGCAAAGCCGGCGTCACTTTCCATACAACGTAATATCCTACGAAGCAGGCCAGAACGAAAATCGTCAGGATGGCGATGTAGGGGTTGGTAATCGAAGCTGAGTCCAGCATGTTAGACCTCCGCAGTGGTTTGAAATGGCAGGTAACGACCGTCATAACACAGCATGGCCTGTCTGATGATGTCGTCGTCCGGGTTAATGTTCAGCTTATCGTTTTCGGGTATGAGCAGGCGCATCAGGTTGACCAGATTGCCGCTGTACAGTTCACTGGCGGTAGCCGGTACATAGCCTGCCATGTTGCTGTAGCCAACCAGGGTTACTTCATTGTGTCTGATCACTTTGTCGCGCTGGCTTAACTCGCAGTTACCGCCACGTGAGGTTGCCAGATCCACCAGAACCGAGCCTTTTTTCATGAGTTCAACCGTGTCCTTGCTGATCAGGACTGGTGCAGGGCGTCCAGGAATAAGAGCGGTACAGATAACGATATCCGCAAGCCGGGCATACTGCTGAATCAGTTCGGCCTGTTTCGCCTTGTATTCGTCACTCATTTCCCGTGCATATCCGCCACTGGTTTCGTTGTCCTGTGTGTCGCTGACTTCGATGAATTCAGCACCGAGACTTTCGACCTGTTCCTTGGCTGCACGCCGGACATCAAAGGCGTATACCACGGCTCCCAGTCGTTTAGCGGTTGCGATGGCCTGCAGACCCGCCACACCGGCACCCAGAATCAAAATTTTGGCGGGATGAATCATCCCGGCGGCGGTCATCATCATGGGTACGGCTCGATTGAAATGGCTGACGCCTTCCAGAACCGCACGATAACCGGCAAGATTGGCCTGTGAAGACAGGCTGTCCATGCTTTGTGCGCGGCTGGTACGTGGGATCATGTTCATGGAAAACAGATTGATTTTCTGCTGTCGGCACCAGTCGATTAAGGCACTGTCCTGGCTGTTATCGGCGTGGGTGATAATCAGGGATTGTGCCGGCAAACCTGCGAGGTCAGCTGGTCTGGGTTCGCTCACACAAACCAGTATATTGGTTTTTGCCAGCAGCTCTGCCCGTTTTGCAACGACGGTTGCGCCGGCTTCCTGATAGTCGTAATCATGGAATCCGGACGCCAGGCCTGCGTCTTTTTCGCAAAAGACCTGTACACCCAGCTTGTTGTAGTGCCTGACGGCATTAGGTGTAATCGCGACACGAGTATCCTCAGGGTGTTCATTCAATGCTGAAATGATCATGAGTCATATCCATCTTGATAAGGTTAATATATATCTTATTGTATATAAGTATTTTTTGCCAGGTTAAACTACCGGGACGATAGCATGGGTGTGTTATATAAAATATATGACACGGCGCGTCATCCGTGTTGTGAGCATATTTAAAAGGATTCCATGATGAATAAAACACAGATCATGATTTACGGTTCATACGGCTACACGGGCAAACTGATTGTCGAGCAGTGTCTCAGACAGGGGCTGAAACCTGTTCTTGCCGGACGTAATGAGCAAAAGCTGCTTGAGCAGGCCCAGACGTTACAGCTTGAGCATCGGGCCTTTCCGATTGAAGACGGCGGGCAATGCGAAGCCGCCTTACAGGACTGCCTGGTGCTGGTCAACTGCGCCGGACCCTTTGCTCATACCTGGCAGGCCATGGTGAGTGCCTGCCTCAGCAGCAGGACACATTATCTTGATATAACCGGAGAATATCAGGTTATTCAGGGGATGAGCGCCTGGCATGAAAAAGCGCTGGCGGCCGGTGTCATGCTGTTGCCCGGTGCTGGATTTGACGTCGTACCCAGTGATTGCCTGGCCTTTTTTTTAAAAAACCGGATGCCGGACGCCATCGAACTGACCCTGGCCATTGCAGGTTCGCAAAACAAGGGGGGGACGGAGCTGGGACTGTCCAGAGGAACGGCCAGAACAATGCTGGAGGGGCTGTCAGAAAGCAGTATGATTCGCCATGATGGCAAAATACAGGCTTATCAGGGGCCACGTGGCCGTGAGTTTCAGTTTACGCCACAAAAAAAACGCCTCTGCGCGGCGATATCCTGGGGCGATATTGCATCGGCCTGGTGGAGCACGCGCATTCCGCATATCGAAGTCTGGATGGTTTTTCCCAAAAACCTGATACGTTACGGGCATTATCTGAATCCGTTTAAACGCCTGCTTAAATGGCCGCCCATCATGCGTTATCTGCAAAACAAGATAAACCATCTGCCAGAGGGGCCGAGTCCCGCGGCCAGACAACAAAGCGAAGCCCTTATTCTTGGCATTGCCCGTAATCCCGGTGGTCAGGAGGCGCGGGCGCTGCTGACGACCATTAACGGCTATGATGTGACCGCACAGGCCGTGGTATTAATCCTGCAGAAAATTATCGCGGGGCAGCTCAAGGCCGGATTCCAGACGCCCGCGACTGCCTATGGCGCCGATCTGGTGCTCGGTATACCGGGAACGCGTATAGATCCAGTGTAAGATGTCTTTCATCCGGGGCTGTCCCATCAAACTGCGCCCTTCTTCCTTGAGGGAGATTGGCTGGGGATGAGGGTGTGTGCTATCGCTTCATATCGGTTTTGATGGGGCTTCCCTGGTCTTTATTTTCCATGCTTGTGAAGCGATCCGGGTTGCGCTACAGTAGCGACCCAATCGAACGTCCAACTCGAACTCATGGAAATTCTCTGCTTTCTGGCCGGGACTGTGTTTGCCTGCGCGCACTCACCGTATCCGCTGCTCTTCCTGCTGTCCGCTCTGTTTTTAAAGGCAGACTGGCGTATTCTTCTCTGGTTTGCAGCCGCCATTCTCTGGGTGCTGCTGCACCAGTGGTGGGTCAGCGATCGCGCCATGCCTGATACGGACTTGATTCCCAAAGCCCGTGTCACAGGCCGCATCGCCTCACTTCCTGTCGTCCGTGATGGCAGCGTTCAGTTTGGGTTGTCTGTAAGCAGGCTGAATGCGGATCCTGTTCAAGCCAGGGTGTTGCTGTCCTGCTACCGTCATTGTCCTGAGTTTTCGATTGGTCAACGCTGGCGTTTACAGGTTAAATTGAAGAAGGCGCGGGCAGCAGGAAACCCGGGGCAGTTTGACTATCGTCGCATGCTGTCTGCCCGTCACGTCCATTGGACAGGTTATCTGAAAGGCGGACAGGCCGTTTTGCTAGAGGACGCGACGCAATCATTCACGCTGCCTGCCCTGCGGGCGCGCCTTGCTGAAAAGCTGGAACATATCCTGCCAGACCAGGGCACCCTCGGCATTACTCAGGCACTGGCACTGGGCCTGACGCAGCACCTTAATCAGGCGCAATGGGATTTGTTTCGGCGCACGGGGACAACGCATCTGATGGTTATCTCCGGTGCGCATATCAGCCTTGTGGCTGGTCTGGCCTCGTGTTTCGTCTACTGGTTGTGGTTGGGCTCCAGCCGTTTGTGCCTGTATCGTCCGGCCGTGCAGGCTGCCGCGGTTGCCGGGATTGTTACGGCGCTTACCTATGCCTTGCTGGCCGGGTTTTCTGTGCCGGCTCAGCGTGCCTTGTTTGCCTTTTGTCTGGTGCTGCTGCGGTATTTTTTCAGCCAGCGCCTGAGCGCGTGGCAAACCTGGCGTTACGCCTTGCTGCTTGTCATCATCATCGAACCGCACGCGGTGTTGCTGTCTGGTTTTTATCTGTCGTTTCTTGCCGTAGCGGTTTTGATTGCCTGTGGCCAGCGTTTTCCAGTCAGCGGATATAAAAAAGCACTGGTTCTGCAACTGGCCTGCCTGATCGGGCTGATGCCCGTCACCTTGTTTTTCTTTTCTTAT
Source organism: Legionella navarrensis (assembly GCF_052527415.1). NCBI lineage: Bacteria > Pseudomonadati > Pseudomonadota > Gammaproteobacteria > Legionellales > Legionellaceae > Legionella > Legionella navarrensis. The sequence goes on from NZ_JBNVZR010000003.1 coordinate 158,100, forward strand.
GGTGCCGTAGATGGATTATTGGCTAACCTGGTTGCCATTCCACTGGTGGGCTATGTGATCGTACCCCTGTCTCTGACTGCGTTGTTGCTGAGCCTGTTTTCACCACCAGCCTGGACCATGCTGCCACTGACATACGCCATCAAAATACTGATGATATTTCTGGCCTGGGTGGATCGTCTGTCAATGATTAATCTGGACGTAACGCTGGCCAGTTCTCTGTCGTTGCCGGCGTTGATGATCTCATTGTTTTTATTCTTTTTTTTACCGATTTCCTCCCTGCGTCCCTACGCATTTGTTCTGTTAATAACGGCTGTTCATCCGGCTTATTACCAAAGCCGGGCAGGGGAGGCGCGCGTGCGGGTTCTGGATGTAGGTCAGGGCTTATCCGTGCTGATTACAACAGCTCATCACAGTCTTTTGTACGATACGGGGATGAAGTTTTATAAGGGGAGTGATATGGGAAAGATGGTGATTATTCCTTTTTTAGCGACGCAGGGGATAGGGAAACTGGATAAGATTGTGATAAGCCATCCCGATATGGATCATCGTGGTGGACTGGCGTCACTGGAAAAGCGCTTTCCTGCGGCGGAACTGCTGGTTGACAATCCTTCGTTTTATCGGCGGGGCAAGAGCTGTCATGAATACCCTGCCTGGACATGGGATGGCGTTTCCTTTCGCTTTCTGTCTATCAGGAATGTGTTTCGCGCTAAAAACAACTCCTCCTGCGTTTTGCAGGTTCGCAGCGCAGGGGGTTCGGTTCTTCTCCCTGGCGATGTAGAGTCACGGGCGGAGCACTATCTGGCCTCGACCTGGGCAGACGAGTTGATCTCAGACGTGCTGATCCTGCCGCACCATGGCAGCAAAACCTCGTCAACACCAGAATTCATTCAACAGGTTTCTCCCCGTTACGCCATTATTTCGGCCGGATTTGATAATCGTTATCATTTTCCTCATCAGCCAGTAACGGAACGAATGCAGCAGGCGCACATTGCCATGTTCAATACGATGGATTGTGGCATGATAACGGTAGATTTACCCAGCAGGGCGCCGATGGACAAACCGCTTTGCTATCGTTGAGCCTGTTACAGGAGAAATGGAATTAATCCGTTGGCACCATCTGCTCCCTTCTCCCCTGGGGGAGAAGGGCTGGGGATGAGGGGAGGGTGGCATGGTGCCAACGGATTAATTTCGTTCAAATCAAGACGGGACCGCCCTACAGCCAACTGTTAAATTGATTGACATAAAATTGGTCATAATGCATACTGTCGGCACTTATCTTCGGCAGAGTCTATTTATGCGCTATCTGATGTTTTTTCTAGGTTTGTCGGGTTTTTCCTTTCAGGTAACAGCACAGACGCTGTCAGCAGAATGTCCACAGCAGTACTGCGTGGCGGTGGTTGATGCCGGGAGTACCGGATCCCGCCTTCACGTATATTCCTACGACCTCGACGCTAATCAGGCGCCGGTGAATATTACCGAGCGCTGGTCAAAAAAAAGCACCCCAGGCATCGCTTCACTTGAGAGCCAGAAAAGCGCCTTAGATGCCAGTCTGGACAGCCTGTTTACAGGCTTGACCATCCACAATATTCCCGTCTATTTTTACGCAACCGCCGGTATGCGCCTGTTACCTCAGCCGAGACAGCAAAAAATGTATGCACTGATACGGGACTGGTTTGACCATCAATCCGATGTACAACTGGTGCAGGCCAAAACGATTACAGGTTCTGATGAAGGTTTATTTGGCTGGCTGGCTGTGAACTATCAAACGGGAGGGCTGACGAATGAACGTGCCCTCGTTGGCGTCATGGACTTTGGTGGTGCATCGGTACAGATTTCCTTTCCTGTAACAGACAGCAGCAGCCTGGATCCGGACAGCCTGCGTCAGGTTCATGTCAATGGTCAGCGCCTCACCTTGTTTGTCCGTAGTTTTCTGGGACTTGGTCAGACGGAAGTAGCGCATCAGTTTCTGAACTCCTCGCCTTGTTTTTCAACCGGTTACGAGCTGCCTGATGGTCAGCTGGCCCAGGGTAATGCCTACGCCTGCGAGCGTAACGTGTCCACATTAGTGAAATCAGTTCACCAGGTGGATGGGGTGGTTCAGCCAGGTATATCCCGCACTACCGTGTCAGACTGGTACGCAATCGGTGGCATGGTTGAGATGGCAAAAGGACCACTGTTTTCTTTTCGTGAGCAGCAGTTTACCTCCGAGCAATTGTTGAACAAAGGCGATGCTCAGGTGTGTCAGCAACCATGGTCCAGTCTGATCGCCAGTTATCCGAGCGATGATTATCTGTATGGCGATTGTCTTTTTTCTTCGTACTATTATGCGTTGATGGTGGAAGGATACGGTCTCAGGCCTGATCAAAACATCCAATACCTGTCTGCTAATCAACAAAGCGACTGGACTCTGGGCGTTGTGCTGAATACGCTGGCACCGGGCTAGAGCGCCAAATGATTTAAAACAACGCATGTATTTCTATTGCGGGCTGGATTGAGCCAATATCCATCACAACGATCCTGCCATGACGCAGGTTAGGCCTTGGCCCAGCCTGCTGCTTATGTCTGTCTCACATGTCAAAACTAAATGGAAATAGTAATAGTACCGTTGGCATGGCCGATTTTTTTCAATTATACTTCCAGTCTACTGGACTTATTGAGTTGCCATGACACATACAACAAGCATTGATCCTCAGGAAATCGCAAAATTTGCTCAGATAGCCAATGAGTGGTGGGATACCAATGGCGCCTTAAAAACCCTTCATGACATCAATCCAGCGCGTCTTGATTTTATCCGTCAATATGTCGATCTCCGTGATAAACGTGTCCTGGATGTCGGTTGTGGCGGAGGAATTCTGTCTGAGTCCATGGCGGCCTGTGGTGCCGAGGTCAGTGGCATTGATGCGGAACAGTCGGTGATCGACTGTGCAATAGCGCATGCCCGAGAGACCTATCCTGCGATTAATTATCAATGTGTCAGCCTCGAAGACTATCAGGCTGAGCCCTTTGATGCGATCACCTGCATGGAAATGCTGGAGCATGTACCCGATCCTGCTTTGGTTATTGAGCATTGTGTGCGACTGCTGAAGCCAGGCGGGTTTCTCCTGTTGTCGACCATCAACCGGACCTGGATGGCTTATGCCACCGCGATTGTCGGGGCGGAGTATCTTCTCGGCCTGCTGCCTCGGCAGACACACGATTACAATAAATTTATTAAACCTGGCGAGCTCGCCGCTCAGGCACGGCGCTTTGGTCTGGATGTGGTGGGCCTGCGAGGCATGTCTTACAACCCATTGAGTCGTTCAGCCAGCCTGCAGGAGTCCGTAGCTGTTAATTATTTGATGTCCTGCTTTAAGCCCTGAGTCTTTTTCTCGACATAGCGCTGCTGGTAGCGTTGATGGGCGTATTTGGCCTGTTCTTCGTTGACCACGTCCACTTCGTTACCATACAGGTCAATGCGGGCGGTGTTGACTTTCTGACACAGCAGGTAGGCTGGCGATGAACTGTAATAACTTAATGCTTCCCTCAGGGATTTTTTACTGAAGGCAGGGGAGTCGAGTCGCTCGTAAAACTCTATAATCTCATCAAAAATACCAATCTGTAATGGTTTAACCTGTTTACCCTTTTTGAAAAATGCATTTGGAAAATGCTCAATTAACCAATCGATAATTGCTTGTTTATCTTTTTTAACCAGTTCGTTTTGCTGATTCATGTTGTTAACTCTGAAATGATGGTCCAGATGGAGGCAGGTTATATACAATTATGCTATAAATTATCACAATCATGGCGTTTAGCAAGCAGCAAACAGGCTTAAAAGCGGCGCTAAAACCTATCACTATGATTTGTCAGGTTTTTTTATTTTTTTTGCCGGCATCTGGCCCTGTTTTTTCTGAGGTCTGCCTTGATCTTTCTGACTAAATGGATGAATCGATGTTTCAGGCAGCAGGAGGTATCGATTTGATGCGTCCCGTCTTAAATATACCCAAGAAATATCTCAAATTTCATTGAGAAATACGTATATTTTCGCGTGGGTCACAGGAAGAAAAAACGCAACTCATTGAATTTAATATCTTAAATTTTCTTTGCGCGCCCTGTTTCGATTTATTTTCGGGCAAACTGTGCCTTGATTACTTTGAGAGGGGTTGATAGATTGTGGAGGTGGCTTCAAAGGATTTGGGGCCATGCAAATGGATTTGTTAGCATACGGAAATGATTCTCACGGATGAGATACGCGAACAGGACGTTCGTACAGGATGACTGCGAAAAAAGCCAAGGCTTTTGCCTTGGCTTTTTGTTTTTTAGCCTCAGGCCATTGCGTAGCCTGAATGTGACAGATAGTACTTGTCAGGATAGTAGGCGAATACAACAGAACCGTCTTTGATGGTGTTGATCACCGGTTTGGCCAGTGTCTGGGCAATGGAAGGGCAGCCCCAGCTGCGGCCGGCACGTCCCGTTTTCTTAATAAAATCAGGTTCTACATACCATGCGCCATGAATAACGACGCGGCGGTTATACGCGTTATCGTTAATTCCACGCTCCAGACCTTCCAGATTCAACGATAAACCTTTTGAGCCGATGTAGGTATCTTTGGTAACGTAGGTTCCCAGGCTGGTTTCCCGGCTGGACATTTTATTGGAGAAATGTCTGGGGATGTTCGTGCCGGAATTTGTGCCGTGGGCAACGTATGTGTTGTAGAGAAGACGCTCTTTACGAATATCAAAAATCCACATGCGCTGTTTTGAAGATGGCAAAGAGTAATCGATAACGGTTAACACCGGCTTTTTAACGGTTCCTTTGGATGACGCTTTATTGTATGCAACAAGAGCAAGCTTGAGTACGCGTTTGTCCAGTTGAGGAGCTTTTTGACTCAGGTGTTGTACTTGTTGGTTCACGTTTGCATCTGGCTGCGCTGAGTGATTGACAGGCGCAGGGTTGCTGGATGTCAAAAAAGCCGCGGCTAAAATATTCAGAATAGTATTCATAACTCTCCATTTTTTCGTGTCAAAACATGTGAAACAGGTTCCACCGAAGAGTGAGCATTATATTGCCAATTGAGACAAATGTAAAATTAGACGGATTGGTCTTGCTCAGAATGAATTAAATATAGTTAAATCAGATACTTGTCTTTGGAGGCTGATGCCGCATATGGTCTTTCGTGGCCCAATATGTGCAAAAATAAATCAAAAAAGAGCGGATTTAAGGGGATCTTTAGGTTAAAAAACAGTCAATAAGTCTTATATTTGTTTAGTTTTTAGCCTGAATCATGGGCTGTCTGACACGCATTTTTCGATAAAATGTTATCATATCCTGGTTTCTGATATCATGCTTTTTTAGTATTCCACTGGAGGTCATTATGCTGGAAAGAAGTGCAGCGGTTCATCTGCAAGGCGATCGTGCATTAATCAACAAAGCTTATCGAGCCGATGAATCAGTATGGGTAAGTGAACTTATCGAGAAAGCCAGCCTCAGCGATGAACGGGTTCACGCTGTACGCAATCGGGCTACCCGTCTGGTAGAGCAGGTTCGTTCTGAACGTAAAAAAACGACAGGTATTGATTCTTTTTTGACGGAATACTCGCTGTCCAGTGATGAGGGTATCGCTCTGATGTGTCTTGCCGAAGCGTTGCTGCGTGTTCCTGACAACGCCACCATCGACCGCCTGATCAAAGACAAACTGACCTCTGCCGACTGGCAGTCTCACCGCGGTCAAAGCGACTCCTTTTTTGTAAACGCAACAACCTGGGCCTTGATGCTGACAGGTAAAGTGCTGACACCTGAGCGGGCAGACAACACGCTGAGCAAAGCTGTGTTCAAACTGATTAACCGTAGTGGGGAAGGCGTAGTACGGAAAGCCGTAGAAAAGGCCATGCGCATTATGAGCCGACAGTTTGTGATGGGGCGCACCATCGATGAGGCTTTGTCCCGCGCCCGCAAAAAAGAAGCCCAGGGGTATCGATATTCCTACGACATGCTGGGCGAGGCGGCCTTAACCAAAGCCGATGCGGCCCGTTATCTGCAGGCTTACAAAAATGCCATTGAAGCCATTGGAAGCAAAGCCGACAGACACGCGACCATTTATCAGCGCGCCGGCATCTCCATTAAACTGTCTGCTCTGCATCCACGTTATCAGGAAGCGCATCGTGTGCGCGTTCTGGATGAGTTGCCGCCCAAACTTCTGGAATTAGCGCAGGCCGCGAAGAAATACGATATATCCCTGACCATTGATGCTGAGGAATCAGAGCGTCTTGATTTGTCGCTTGACGTCATTGAACGGGTATTTCTCGATGACAGCCTCGGTAACTGGCATGGGTTTGGTATGGCCGTTCAATCCTATCAGAAACGTGCTTTCTATTTGCTCGACTGGATTGCCGCCATGGCCCGCTCGCGCCAGCGACGCATGACGGTTCGCTTAATCAAGGGCGCTTACTGGGACAGTGAGATCAAAAAGACGCAAATGCAGGGATTATCAGAATACCCCGTGTTTACGCGCAAAGTATTCACAGACGTGTCCTTTCAGGCCTGTGCCAAAAAACTGATGACCATGACAGATGCCATATATCCGCAGTTTGCCACACATAATGCCTACACGGTTGCCATGGTGCTTGATCTGGTCGGTGATTATCGTGACTTTGAGTTTCAATGCCTGCATGGTATGGGCAACGAACTGTATGAGCAAATCGTGCCGGCCCGGCAGCTGGGGATCCCCTGTCGAATTTATGCTCCAGTCGGCAGCCATGAGGATTTACTGCCTTACCTGGTGCGTCGATTGCTGGAAAACGGTGCGAACTCGTCCTTTGTCAATCGCATTGTGGATGAAAAGGCGCCTATCAGTTCCCTGGTTGAAGATCCCGTCAGTAAGGCGCGTTCGTTGCTCGATAAGATGAATCAGAACATTCCCTTGCCACGCGACATCTTTATGCCTGAGCGTAAAAACTCTCAGGGCATCGATTTCAGCGATCGTGAGGTGGTGTATCAGTTGAAGGAAACCTTTGCCACGATGGAACTGGCACACTGGCAGGCAAAACCCTTGCTGGCGAAGGGGCAAAAAACCGGGCAGATTATTGATAGAAGTGTGAGTTCACCGCAAAAGCCCTCTCGAACCATTGGCCGGGTTATCGATTCTACTCAGGAAGATATTGACTGGGCACTGGAGCAGGCTGTTCTGGCTTTCCCTGCCTGGAGCAGGAAAAGCGCTGATGAGCGGGCGCAGTGTCTCGAGCGTTACGCCGATTTACTGGAAGCAAATCGCTCCCAGCTATTGGCCATGCTCTGCCTCGAAGCAGGTAAAACCTGGGGCGATGGCGTTGCCGAAGTCAGAGAGGCCATCGATTTTTGCCGTTATTATGCGAGCCAGGCACGTGCCTTGATGAGCAGGCCTCGAAGTCTGACGGGCTATACCGGAGAGTTAAACGAATTAACCCTGCATGGACGTGGCCCTGTTTTGTGCATCAGTCCGTGGAATTTTCCGCTGGCTATATTTACAGGTCAGGTTGTGGCGGCTCTCGTCTGCGGAAACTGTGTGCTGGCTAAACCAGCAGAGCAGACTCCCTTGATAGCGGCGTATGCTGTGGAATTAATGCGTCAGGCCGGAGTGCCAGACGCTGTTGTGCAGCTGTTACCGGGATCCGGTGAACTGGTCGGCGCGCCACTGGTGTCGGATAAACGAATTAAGGCAGTACTCTTTACCGGCTCTACTCAGACAGCCAGTCATATTAATAAAAGTCTGGCCAGTCGCGGTGGTGAAATCATCCCGTTTATTGCCGAAACCGGTGGCCAGAATGTGATGCTGGTTGATTCCTCCGCCCTGTTGGAACAGGTTGTGGTTGACGTCATGACCTCAGCTTTTGGCAGTGCGGGTCAGCGATGTTCTGCCTTACGTGTGCTCTACGTACAGGAAGACGTTTATCCGCGCATGATTGAATTATTGAAAGGCGCCATGGCTGAACTACAGCCGGGTGATCCGCAATGGCTGAGCACGGATCTGGGTCCGGTTATCGACGCAGACGCTTTGGCCATACTCAAGGAACACGTAGCCAGAATGCGCATGACCTGCGACATTATTTATCAATGCGAATTGTCTGAGGAATGCGGGGCAGGGTATTTCATGCCACCAACCGCGATAGCGATTGACTCTATCAAGGCTCTTGATAAGGAAGTGTTTGGTCCAGTTCTACACGTTGTTTCTTATAAACGTAAAGAACTTGATAAGGTGATTGATGACATTAACAGCACCGGTTATGGGCTGACTCTGGGTATCCACAGCCGTATTAACGGGCAGGTGGATTATATCAAAGACAGAATTCACGCGGGTAACTGTTATGTTAATCGTAACATGATTGGTGCGGTGGTAGGTTTACAGCCTTTTGGTGGCGAAGGATTGTCAGGCACAGGCCCCAAGGCCGGAGGCCCGCATTATCTGCTGCGCTTGTGCCACGAGCGAACCGTGACCATTGATACAACCGCGGCAGGTGGTAATGCCAGTCTGATGTCGATTCCAGAAGCTTAGCCAAGATCCCGGATTACGGCTTCGCCTAATCCGGGCTACGATAAAACACAGCACGTAGCCCGGATTAGCGTAGCGTAATCCGGGAACAATCTACCTCAACGCACGTCGCAGAATTTTACCAACGTTTGTTTTTGGCAACTCATCATAAAACGCAATGATTTTTGGTACCTTATACGCGGTCAAATGCTCCCGGCAATGTGCCACAATCTCTTCTTCTGTCAGCGCCGGATCCCGTTTGACAATACAGGCTTTTACCCGCTCGCCACCGTCTGTTTCGTCAATCACACCGATCACGCCGACCTCAAGCACACCAGGCATCATGCTGATGACCTGTTCCACTTCGTTGGGATACACGTTAAAACCTGAAACAAGAATCATGTCTTTTTTACGATCGACCAGATATATATAGCCTTGCTCATCTATCTGTGCCATATCTCCGCTTCTCAGGAAACCGTCTTCAGTCATAACGATGGCCGTTTCGTCTGGCCGCTGCCAGTACCCCTTCATCACCTGCGGTCCCCTGACGCACAGCTCTCCAGTCTGTCTGATACCAACTTCCTTACCGTTTTCATCTCGAATGGATATTTCGGTTGAGGAAATCGGCAGACCAATGCTGCCATTGTACTTATCCAGATACATGGGATTAATCGAGACCGCAGGACAGGTTTCGGTCAAACCATAGGCTTCCAAAATGCGTGATTTGGTCTTTTCCCGCCATTTCAGGGCAACACTTTTCTGCAGTGCCATACCACCCGCCAGAGCCAGTTTCACATGGGAAAAATCAATCTCATGCAGTTTGGGACTATTGAGCAGTGCGTTAAACAGCGTATTGACACCTGTGATGGCCGTGAAGCCGCTGTTTTTGATTTCATCGATAAAATGAGGAACATCCCGTGGATTGGTGATGAGAATATTCTGAGCACCAGCCTTCAGGAAGGTCAGGCAGTTGGCGGTCAGCGAGAAGATGTGATACAGCGGCAGGGCTGTTACGATGATATCCTTTTCGGATAAGCCAATGGGTCTAATCCAGTAATAGGCCTGCAGCACGTTGGCTACCATGTTCCCGTGGCTGAGCATGGCGCCTTTGGCCACACCTGTGGTTCCACCCGTGTATTGCAGATAAGCCAGATCGTCATGCGTCACTTTGACTGGTTCCAGCTTTTTGCCCTCTGCCGATTTCAGGCAGGCATTAAATTCAACGGCATTAGGAATATGCCATGCGGGTACCATCTTTTTGATGTATTTTACCACCGCATTAACGATAACGCGTTTCACAAACGGGAACATGTCGCCAATCTGCGTTACGATAACGTGTTTTATCTTGGTGTGTGGCAATGCTTTCTCGACAGTACTGGCAAAATTGGCGAGCACAACAATGACATCCGCTCCCGAGTCGTTCATTTGATGAACCACTTCATCAGCTGTGTACAGGGGATTCGTGTTAACCACAACATAGCCGGCACGCAGTACGCCGAACATTGCAATGGGGTATTGAAGCAGATTGGGCATCATCAGGGCCACTCGGGCACCTTTTTTTAAACCCAGCTGCTGAAGATAAATGGCAAACGCCAGGCTTCGTCTGTCAATTTCTTCATAGGTCAACGCGCAACCCATATTGGTGTAGGCCTTGTTTTTTCCAAATTGCCTGCACGAGTCTTCAAACAAGGCTACCAGCGAGCTGTGTTCGTTTATATCGATCTCATGCGGAACGCTTTCCTGATAGTGATCCAGCCATGTTTTATCCACGATGATATCCTTTTGTTATGTATCCCCTCATGATAGTATATATCATAAAACGGGATTTTGGGTACCGCCAGATGACAGAAAAAGTAATGAAAGAACAAGCATTTAAACTCAAAGGCAGATTATACACCTTTACCGTGCTTCAGCTTCTTGCAACAGACAGGAGCGCATTTATCAGGCAATTAGATGATATCATTACCAAGGCGCCCCGGCTGCTCCACAACACGCCTGTTGTGCTTGACTGCAGTGCGGTACAGGATCAGGAGCTTGATCTGGATGGTTTTTGTCAGAGTATGCGTGCGCATAATCTCTTTCCTGTTGCAGTTCAGGGGGCCAGTCCTTTCTTATCCACCCTGGCGCATGCTAATGGCCTTGCTGTCCTGCACGCTTCGTCTACACATGATAAACCGATGCTGGAGGAGCCTTTGCCAGAGTTGCCCCAGCATCACAGTGTTGAGGGGCACAGCACGAAGATGTTTACGACGCCCATACGCTCAGGTCAGCAGGTCGTGAGCAAGGAGGGCGATTTGGTGATTGCGGCATCGGTCAGTCATGGTGCTGAGCTGCTGGCTGATGGCAATATACACGTATACGGTGCTCTGCGTGGGCGGGCGCTGGCTGGAATTTCTGGCGACCGCAGCGCACGGATTTTTTGTCAGTCTCTGGACGCTGAGCTGGTCTCGATTGCCGGTTTTTATCGCTTGAGTGACGCCATTGAGCCGCCTCCAGGACCCTGTCAGATTTACCTGCAGGGCGAGCACATCTGCATTGAACCTATTGCATAGGTCTGGTTTTTATGACGGCATCTACCTCGAATGAACCCAGGCTGGATGCCGTATTTATTTCTGATTTACATCTTCATCCGAACAATCCTGAGATAAGCGAACGATTTAACGCCTTTATTGACTGGGCTGCCGCTCATACCAGAGTCGTCTATATTCTGGGTGATTTCTTTCATGTCTGGCCCGGGGACGATGGACTTACTGACTGGAGTACGGATATAGCATCGCGTCTCGCTTCGCTGAGCGGGCAGGGCGTGCAACTGTATTTTATGCCAGGAAATCGTGACTTCCTTATAGGTCAACGCTTCGCCGATCTGGCCCGGATGACCTTGCTGACAGAACCCACGGTTATTCAGCTTGATGATTTACCCGTGCTTCTGGTTCATGGTGATCGCTATTGCACCAAAGATCGTGGGCACCAGTACCTGCGTGCTCTGACACGTAATCGATTATTCACCCGCCTGTTCCTGTCCTTACCCCTGGCATTACGAAACAGGGTGGTAGCCGGCGTTCGCAGATTAAGCACCTCCAGAACCTGGGATCCGGTCGCGATGGATGTTGTTCCTGAAGTTGTGCTCGCCCATATGCAGGCCTGCCAGGTACAGACACTGATTCATGGTCATACCCACAAACCAGGTGTAAGTCAGTATGAGCATGCGGAAAAAATTTTTTCGCGTTATGTGCTGAGCGACTGGGATGACAAGCCAAAATTATTGTGTTATCATAATTCAAAAGGACTTTATTTTGTTCATGATTCTTTTCTATAAAGGTGAGCGCTATGTCTAAAAATATTCACGTTGATTCCGCTGCAGTTGAAAAGATGGTCAGCGATGAGAGCGCTAAAAACACGCTTAAACTAAAAGAGACGACCGTTCGCTTTAAACAGTCCCTCCTTGATGACGAACGTCGTCGTGCAGAAGCGATTCGTAGAGAAGACCTTGAGGAAAGGAACCGCCAGAAATGCATTCATGGCAAAGATAAAGATGGCAACGATGTTACCTATTGGGACCTGGTAAGGGATAAGGCCAAGGAATTTAATGATCCTGGTGGTCAGATGTCCTACATCGAATGGTCAACAGCCATGATGGATATCTTTCAGGCTTTCACCTATCTCGCAAAGGCTCATTACTATAACAGCACCCTGAGCAAAGGCCTGGGCGATCTGTATGACAACACGGTGAAGATGGCCTGGCATAAGGCGGTTGGCAAGCGAGCCCTCGGACAGGCTCTTGAAAGCAACCTTTACAGTGTCAAGGAAACTCCACGAATGCTTGGCAGGGGCTTGCTGAAGTTATTCGGTAAAGAAGGTCCGCTACCCGAAAGCCTTAATTACGATGTGACCATCGACGAAAACGGTAAGCTGAGCACCAGCCTCAAAACGGATGGCAAGCTGGCGCCCCTTGCGCTTGAGCAGATGTTTGATACCGGTCTGGTAGCCTGGCTCCAGATTAAGCATGGCTGCCAGTTTGATCCGGCTACCCAGAAAGTGACCGACCGCGATGGTAATCTGCTGACGGCCGCACAAATCCAGGATATGGCACACGACAATGAGAATGGTCTGAACCACTTTTTCTCCACGCGGGAAAATATTGAGGTGGAAAGCACGCTCTCCAGTATCCCCACACCACGGCCTTGATTTAGTCCTGATTTAACATGGTATTCCGCTGTGAAAGCGGAATACCGTATCCTTTTTTAGAACCAGTTCGTTCTCTACGACGAGGAAGCTCTCAAGGCGGGCGTCGATGTCCTCACCATACAGTCTTGCCAGCCCCAGATAATCCTGAAAATGTCGCGCCTCTGACTTCAGCAGCGAGGAGTAAAAGCGGGCCAGCTGCCTGTCTTCCAGCAGGGGAACCAGTGCCGAGAAGCGTTCACATGAACGGGCTTCTATGATGGCGCCAACCAGCAGCTGATCACGCAGCCGGGCGTTGCCTGGTTTTTTACTGATCAGGGCATGCAGCGTCTGGCCATAGTCCGATGGCGTGAGGGCTTCAAAGTGAATATTCCGCTCGTTCATGATGGCGATTACTTTTTCAAAATGAAGCAGCTCTTCCCGCGCCAGCGGTGACATCAACTGCACAAGCTCAGGATAAGCCGGGTATTTGCTGATAAGATTAACGGCTGCGGTTGCCGCCTTGCGCTCGCAGTGTGCATGGTCAACAAGGAGCAGAGGCAGGTTTTTAAGCGCGGCATTCAGCCAGCCTTCGGGCGTTGGCATCCTCAGAAAATCAAGTAATGTTTGTAAATCGTTGTTGGCAGAACCTGTCATGTCATTATATTCTATAATTTCAATGACGGCGTTATATCACAAACGCGAGCGATGTTACAAAAATTACCCTGCCTGTAACGGGATACAACTGGATAAATAATGAAAAATGATCAGCCAGAAAATGAATTATCAGGATGGTTTTCCACCTACGGTCAAATAACGGCTCAACGAATTTATGAACACTATAAAATCGTCCTGTCGCAGGACGACCTTATCTACACACTGAAAACGCCGGGAACCCTGTATCATAGTCTGTTAACAGTACCCTTCAATAATGTGTTCAACGGCATCATATTGCAGCAGGCGACGGATTATCAAAAATATGCGCAAAAGCTGTTTATCGACTACCTCGTTTCCGGAGACAGTGGAAAGGAGGACGGCTCACCGGGTTCAGGAACCCGCGACGATCTGGAGCAACAGCGTCTGCAGCTGGTGGATATTAACAAAGCCTTCCATGCACTGGAAATTGAACACGAGCGATTAATCGCTGAAAGTCAGGCTGCTATCATGAAAAATACCGCGGAATGGCGGTCTATCATTCAGTCCCTGGCGAAAAAAATTAAAAACGGCATTATCCCGACAGCCTCTGATGCGACCATTATCAATGCGTTGCAGACCCTGCTTGTTGAGTATCAGATAAGCACGCCCTGTACGAAGCAGAATTATACCTGGTCCAAAGTAGAAGAAATTCTGGGGGTAGGCCTTTCCTCCGAACAGCGGGAGCAGATGATGCAGGAAATGAGTGTGCTGGCGTCAGCCATTGAGGAGATGGGCGACATGATAGCGCACTATAATCGACAGGTAAAAGAGATTGGCCAGCGTTTACGGCAGTTTCGCAGTGAGTTGCAGGCCTTTATTTTACGGGCCAACGAATTATTCTCATTATTATCGGATTATCGACCTGATCAGCTGCGTCAGAGTGAAAATAAAGAGGAGCTGCATTTCGACACAGACATCGGCGCAGAGAAAGGATAAAGGGCGCTTAGTACAGGGCTGTCCCATCTTAATTTGAACTGATTTAAATTAAGATGGGACAGCCCTGCGTTGAAAATCATCTAATATAGCCATCCAGACCAAAAATCGTGTATAATGCCGTTTTTTGATATTAACCTGGAGTTAAAGATGGCTGCTGAATTTACCTTGTCAATTATTAAACCCGATGCGGTTGCAAAATCCGTGATTGGTAAAATCTACTCACGTTTTGAAGACGCTGGTCTGAACATCGTCGCCGCACGCATGGCTCAATTGACACGTGAACAGGCCGAAGGCTTTTACGCAGTACACAAGGCACGCCCATTCTTCAATGATCTCGTCACATTCATGATTTCCGGTCCGGTTATGATTCAGGTTCTGCATGGTGAAAACGCCGTCATGAAAAACCGCGATCTGATGGGCGCTACCAATCCTAAGGAAGCCGCTGCCGGTACAATTCGCGCTGATTTTGCTGACAGCATTGACGCCAATGCCGTACACGGTTCCGACAGCGCTGAAAATGCCGCTCAGGAAATCGCGTTCTTCTTCGAGCCACACGAAATCTGTGTACGATAATCTGTTGCTGCAGGATCTGTAAATGAGCGATAAAATCAACCTGTTGAATTATAACTACCAGCAAATGAGAGAACTGTTCTCTGAACTGGGTGAAAAGCCGTTTCGTGCGCAACAAGTCATGCAATGGGTTCATCAGGCTGGTTTTAGCGAATTTACACAAATGCATAATCTGGGCAAGGCTCTGCGAGAGCGTCTTTCCCAGATAGCAGAGATTCGCCTGCCTGAGATTACCAGCGTGCAGAAATCTGCAGACGGAACCTGCAAATGGCTGCTTAAACTTGATTGTGGCAATTGCATTGAAACCGTGTTTATACCTGAGGCCACACGAGGCACTCTCTGTGTTTCCTCTCAGGTCGGCTGTGCACTGAACTGCAGTTTTTGCTCCACGGCCAAGCAGGGGTTTAATCGCAATCTGACAACCGCTGAGATCATTGGCCAGGTCTGGATCGCTGTGCGTGAACTGTCCGCGCAACAGGGCGCTCACGATAAACGTGTCACCAACGTTGTGATGATGGGTATGGGCGAGCCGCTGCTTAATTTCGATAACGTAGTATCCGCCATGAATATCATGATGGATGATTTTGCATATGGCCTGTCGAAAAAGCGCGTTACGCTCAGCACCTCCGGTGTATTGCCCGACCTTGAGCGTCTGCGTGAGGTAAGTCCGGTGTCGCTGGCTGTGTCGCTGCACGCCCCCAACGATGCTCTGCGCAATGAGCTGGTGCCCATTAACAAAAAGTACCCACTTGTCGATTTAATGGCGCTGTGCAAACGATATTTTAAAGACGAACCCAAACGTAAGGTTACGTTTGAATACGTCATGCTGAAAGGTGTCAATGATCAGCCTGCCCATGCCATGCAGCTGGTTAAGCTGTTGCAGAATGTTCCTTCGAAAGTGAATCTGATTCCGTTTAACCCGTTTCCGATGACTCAGTATCAGCGTTCCTCTCAGGCTGCTATCGATGCGTTTCGCGACATTCTTATTTCGAAAGGGATTAACACTATCACCCGCAAAACTCGAGGTGATGATATCGATGCTGCCTGTGGTCAGCTGGCTGGTGAGGTTAAAGACAGAACAAGCCGGTCGCAACGATGGCAGAAAATGCATTTTATTGCACAACCTGGAGCGCAGACGGACGCTGTCATGACAGATGTAAAATAAATAATTTCGCATCACATGGGCATCTGTCTATTTTTAATAAGATCATTAACAGTTATAATGCCACCTTCGTTCTTGTACCTGAGTGAACATGTTGTTGAGATCAATGCGTTTGTTGCCAGTGCTGGGTCTGGTTCTGCTTCAGGCCTGCCAGTATAATGCCGAAGCCAAGGCCGAAAAAATCGAAAAAGCGCAAAAGAGGGATGCAACTACCTCATTAAATATTCAAATGGGTATGGGGTATTTAAAGCAGGGAGACATGCCGCGCGCAAAACGCAAGTTGCTGACCGCATTAGAGCTGGAGCCATACTCGGTCGAAGCAACCAGTGCAATGGCTTACTATCTGGAGACTACCGGAAATATACCCGAGGCCAAAACATATTATCTCAAGGCCCTCGCCCTGTCGAAAAACCAAGGGGCACAGTTAAACAATTACGGTACCTTTTTATGCCGGACAGGTCATTACCAGGAAGCCGAGACCTATTTTTTAAAGGCAGTAAATGATCCCAATTACGTCAATACGGCGGCCGCTTACGAAAATGCCGGTTTGTGTGCCACCGAAGTTCCAGATATCCAAAAGGCGGAACAATATTTTGTAAAGGCTCTGGAGCAGGATCCACGACGAAATCAATCTCTGTATGAAGTGGCAAATATTGAGATGAAACAGGATCATCCCGACAAGGCTCTAATGTATTTGCAAAAATACCAGGAGCTGTCGCTGAACGACAAAACGCTGTTAAACCTGGCAGTCAAGGCCGCCCAGGCTGAAAACAAACCGGAAGTAGAAGCATTTTACAAGCTGCGTTTGAGCAAATTGAACCAATTGACGGATGAAACCGGAGAAAAAAATGAATACGACAGCAGTAATGGATAATAACGCGAACACAGGACATGACTGTCCTGGCGCCCAGTTGGCCCGTGTGCGGGAAAAAAAAGGATTTACCCAGGAGTACGTAGCCGTCAAACTGCATTTACGAGTCAGGATTATTGAACTTTTGGAAGCAGATGATTATCTGAACCTGCCAGAGCCTGTTTTTATCAAGGGCTATTTAAGAGCCTATGCAAAATTACTCGGGGTTAATCCTGAACCTTATCTGCAGGTTTTTAATAATCATTACGCGCTGGAGAAAAAGCCGGAAAAAGCACTGTGGCAGAGCCGTCGTGAGTCTCACACCGGCGAGCGCCTGATTCGCTGGATAACCGGCCTTGTCGCAGTTTCCGCTATTGTTGTGGTGAGTTTCTGGTGGCAAAAAAACAAAGATACACAGCCAGCCGACAGCACAGATATCAGCAAGGTCAAAGAAGCAGTAACGTCCGGCAGTGCATCAGCACAACCCGCGGCAGAGCCAAAACTGTCAGCCCTGTCCCGGATGCAGTCCATGTTTACAGGCACAGGCGATGAAGCGTCTGCGGAGAAAGA
The DNA here is from genome assembly GCF_052527415.1 of Legionella navarrensis. Lineage (NCBI taxonomy): Bacteria > Pseudomonadati > Pseudomonadota > Gammaproteobacteria > Legionellales > Legionellaceae > Legionella > Legionella navarrensis. The sequence continues at coordinate 175,524 of NZ_JBNVZR010000003.1, forward strand.
ACGTGGCTGAAAAAATTCAGGCAATACGCGGAATGAATGATGTGCTGCCGCAGGACAGTGCGACCTGGCGGCAACTGGAAAACGTGTTTGCAGACTGCCTGTCTCGATATGGCTACCATGAAATTCGTTTTCCCGTGGTTGAAAGTACCCACCTGTTTAAGCGAACCATTGGCGAAGTAACGGATATCGTTGAAAAGGAAATGTACACCTTTACCGATTTGAACGGCGACAGTCTGACTCTGCGGCCAGAAGGAACTGCCGGCTGTCTGCGCGCCTGCCTGGAGCACGGCCTGCTGCACAATCAGCAGCAAAAACTATGGTACCTTGGTCCGATGTTTCGCCACGAAAAGCCACAAAAGGGCCGATATCGCCAATTCCATCAGCTGGGTGTCGAGGCCCTGGGCATGGACGGCGTTGAAATTGAGCTGGAGCTGATTTCCATGTGCCGTCGTTTGTGGCGGCAACTGGGTATCGAAACATACCTGCGGCTGCAGATTAATACCATCGGCGAGCTGAGTGAACGGCAGGCTTTTCGTGAGCGTCTGGTTGCTTTTCTTACCCCCATTGCCAGTCAGCTCGATGCCGACAGTCAGCGTCGTCTGACACGTAATCCACTGCGTATTCTCGACAGTAAAAATCCGGAAGTTCAGGCTCTGCTGCGCGATGCGCCAACCCTGTCTGACTCCCTGAGCGAGGCCAGCAGACAAAAGTTTCATGCGCTGTGTCAGGGTCTTGACCGTCTGGGGATAGCCTACGACATTAATCCCCTGCTGGTACGTGGACTGGATTACTACGGTCACACGGTATTTGAATGGGTGACTGACCAGCTGGGAAGCCAGGCAACAGTATGTGCCGGCGGGCGCTATGATGTGCTGGTTGAGCAGCTGGGCGGTCAGTCTACACCGGCCATTGGGTTTGCCATGGGCCTTGAGCGTCTGCTGCTGCTAATGGAAACGCTTGATGTGCCTCTTGACAAACCCCGGTCGCCATTATTCTTCCTCGTCGCTGTCAGTGACGAAGCCAGGCAACAGGCTCTGGTCATTGCCGAAGAGTTACGGGATGCTAATCCAGCCTGGCGCGTCATCAATAACACCGCGGGAGGCAGTTTTAAAAGTCAATTCAAAAAAGCGGATAAAAGCGGGGCGGATTTCGCTCTGATCCTGGGCGACGATGAATTGCAACAGGGTAAAGTCAGTGTTAAAAACTTGCGTAGGGACGAAGAACAAGTCACTATTTATCGGCAACAACTAAGTGCCTCTTTAAAAGGCTACCTTGGAGAGTAAGAATGTCTGTTTATATGACGGAAGAAGAGCAGCTGGCAGCAATTAAAAAATGGTGGCAGCGTTATAATACCTTAATCACAGTTGTATTTTCCTGTGTGTTGCTGGCCGCATCCGGGTACAAATACTGGCAATGGCATCAGGAAAAAGTAAAATCACAGGCATCCAACGCCTATGAGTATTTAATGGTTGCCTATTCTGATCATGACAATAAGCGTGTGAAGTCCTACGCCAACCAGTTGATTAGCGAGCATAACGGAACCGTCTATGCCGATGCGGCACGTCTGATTCTGGCCAAATTATACGTGGCCCGGGAAAACTACGACAAAGCCACTGAGTCGCTGGAGTACGTAGCCAAAAACTCCCGCATGAAACCATTAAAGGAAATAGCCGCTATCCGCATAGCGCGATTGCTGGCAGCGCAAAAGCACTATGACAAGGCCCTGTCGGAACTGGCAACGGTTAACGATTCCGTTTACCTGCCTGTGGTTAATGAGCTAAAAGGCGATATTTACGCGGCCAAGGGGCAATACAAACTGGCTATCGGTTCTTATCGACAGGCGATAAATGAGGTGCGTACTCAGGGTATGGGTAATTTATATCTTGAAATGAAGACCAATGAAATGGCCGCGTTGGCGCAATCTGCTGCAGGCAGACTCGTGTCCAGCACAACAACTGCGTAAAGAGGAAAATATGACGGGTAGTAAAAAAACAGCCTTTTGTTTATTGGCCAGCATGGCGCTGGTTTCCTGCAATAAGCTGGACGACTATATGCTGGGCAAGGATAACACGCCCAGTCCCAGGGTATTGTCCCCACTTGAAAGCAAGGTCGCCCTTAAGGAAACCTGGTCGACATCCACTGGTGTATCAAAAAAAGGCAGCACCTTCTTAAAATTAAAACCCGTGATTGCTGCTAATGTTATTTACACAGCGGACGCCAGCGGTGTGGTCCAGGCCGTCAATAAAACCAATGGTACGCCGCTGTGGTCCCGCAAACTCGATTCCAGTGTGATCAGCGGTCCGGCCGTTGCTCACGGTTATGTAGTAGTGGGTACTGATTCCTCTCATGTTGTGGCTCTGAAGGAAAGTGATGGTACCGAGGTGTGGCGCAGCAGTGTATCCAGCGACGCCTTATCCAGACCGGTCATCACGCATAATAAAGTGCTTGCCAAAACCATCGACGGCAATCTGTACGCCTTTGATCTTGCCAGTGGCCGTCAGCTGTGGCTGTCGGAACACGGTGCGCCCGGATTGATTTTAAAAGCCAGTTCCTCTCCCGTTATAGTCGATAACAAAGTGGCGCTGGTTGGTTATTCCGACGGTAAAATGGACGCGGTTGATATTCAGACCGGTCAGGTACTATGGCAACGTGGTATTGCCTACGCAAGCGGTGCCAGCGACGTAGAGCGGCTGGTGGATATTGATGCTGATCCCATTGTTCAGGGTAACGTCGTGTTACTGGCCAGTTATCAGGGCTATGTGGGGGCGATGTCGCTTAATGATGGGCAGTTTCTCTGGCGCAAACCGGCCTCTACCTACACAAATATTGCTGTGAAGGGAAATACGCTGTTTATGTCCGACAGTAATGACATTGTCTGGGCTATCAACAGACAGACAGGCCAGGTTAACTGGAAACAAACGGAATTAAAAGCGCGGGGTCTCACTGAGCCAGTGCTGATGGGTGACCGTCTGATCGTAGGCGATAAAACCGGGATGCTGCACGTTCTCTCCACACAGACCGGCGAGTTTGTTGCCCGAACGCAGCTGAGCGGCGCCATTACGGTAAGCCCGAGCGTGGCCGACAATAATCTTTATGTTATGACCACTAATGGTAAATTAAGTCGTTTTTCTGTGAGCTAATCTGATGATACCTGTTGTAGCTTTGGTTGGCCGCCCCAACGTGGGCAAGTCAACCATGTTTAACCGTTTTACCCGCAGCCAGGATGCCCTGGTTGCCGATTTTCCGGGCCTGACCCGCGACCGCCAGTATGGTGACGCCGAATATGAAAACAAACCCTTTATTGTTGTTGATACCGGTGGTGTGGGTGTTGATGACTTGGCTGTAGACGAGTTGATGTCGAAGCAATCGGCCATGGCGCTGGATGAAGCGGATGTGGTTCTGTTTATGGTTGACGGGCGCTCTGGCATGACCGGAGTAGATGAGAGTATCGCGAAGCGCCTGCGCAAAACCAATAAACCGGTGTATCTGGTCGTCAATAAAAGCGAAGGTCTGGATGAAGAAATTGCCTGCGCCGAATTTCAGTCCTTTGGTTTCGAACATGTATTTGCCGTGTCAGCTGCGCATGGTCGCGGCATACAGCCTCTGCTGCACAGCCTCACCGCGGGTTTCGAAAAGCGACCGGAGAATCATCAGGAAAGTCAGTCAGTAAAAATTGCCTTTGCAGGACGTCCCAATGTTGGAAAATCGACCCTGGTAAATCGTATTCTCGGAGAAGAACGGGTTGTGGTTTATGACATGCCTGGCACAACGCGCGACAGTATTTATATCCCCTTTGAGCGCGATGAAAAAAAATACACGCTGATTGATACTGCGGGCGTTCGTCGCCGTGCCCGTGTCGATGAAAAAATTGAAAAATTCTCCGTTATTAAAACCCTGCAGGCCATTACGGAATCCCATGTCTGTCTGATGTTGATTGATGCGACAGAAGGGATCACGGATCAGGATTTACATTTGCTCGGCTTTATTATTGAATCGGGTAAGGCGCTGGTGATTGCCGTAAACAAATGGGACGGCCTCGATTCGGAGCACCGGGATCGGGTACGAAGCGAACTGGAGCGACGTCTTTTGTTTGCCAGCTTTGCTAAAATCCGCTTTATCTCTGCCTTGCATGGCAGTGGGGTAGGGAACCTGTTTAAAGACATCGACGAGGCTTATGCCTCAGCTACTCAGATGTTGTCAACGCCACGCCTCACCCGTCTGTTGCAGGATTTGGTGGCGAAGCATACGCCACCTCTGGTTCAGGGCCGGCGGATTAAATTGCGCTACGCGCACGCCGGTGGACACAATCCGCCTATCGTGGTTATTCATGGAAATCAGCTTGAGTCTTTGCCTGACAGTTATAAACGCTATTTAATGAAGGCCTTTACAGCACACTTAGGGCTGGTGGGAACGCCTTTGAAAATAGAGTTTAAAGGTGGCGACAATCCCTTTAAAGACAAAAAACACAAGCTGACCGACCGTCAAATCAAACGTAAAAAACGATTGATGCGCCATGTGAAAAGGTAAAGGATACGGCGTACTTAGCTCACCCTACTTAGCGTGGGCCAGGCCCCTCAGGGTAAGCACATCACAGGGGGCGTGGTGAGCGACTCCTTGTCCTGTGCTGCCGGGCAGGGTTGGCAGGGCACTGACGGGTTCGCTGCCAAGAATCACCAGATCGCATCCCAGTTTTTTAATATAATCAAGAATATGAGTATGTGCTGATCCAATTTCTACATGCTGGTGATCAACGGGCACATTTAAGGCTTCGCCCAGCACCGCGAGTACAGACTGCGCTTCATCCTTGACTGGCACTGACAGCTCGGCAAAGCCAAGGCTCTGCGCCCACTGCAGGGTGCTGGGTATTTCAATGACATGAAGGAAATGCAGATCAGCACCCAGAGTAGAAGCCAGTTTGACTGCTTTCTGACAAAGATCAAAATGATCTTCGCTCAAATCCGTTGCATAGAGAATAGTCTTATACATGTTGGCTCACTTAAAGAAGGGAAACACCTAACCTGAAGTTTAGAGCAAAGCAGCAGTAAACAGCAAACAAAATTCAGCAGTTCAATATGACAGTCTGATTAATGAAGGCTCCTCCTGTACTGAGGAGCCTTCAGGCGGGTCAGTCGAGTAAGCCCGGATTAACCAGGTTGGGCAGAGTTACCTTTAATAAAGGCTGTTCCTTCATCGCGCGTTTGATGGCAAATATGGCAGCGGGGTTTCTGGCCCAGCTTCGACGCGCAATACCATTGTTTACGTCCCAGAACAGCATCGATGATAATCGGCGATCGGCGTCTGGAGAGCCATCCAGCACCAGACCAAAGCCGCCGTTGATAACCTCACCCCAGCCAACGCCGCCCCCATTATGCAGAGATATCCAGGTGGCACCACGGAAGGCATCTCCGACAAAATTCTGTACCGCCATATCAGCTGTGAACTGAGAACCATCGTAAATATTGGACGTTTCCCGCCAGGGAGAGTCGGTACCAGATACGTCATGGTGATCACGCCCCAATACCACAGGTTTTGAGATTTGGCCGTTTCTGATTGCTTCGTTAAACGCCTGGGCAATTTTGACTCGACCTTCAGAATCCGCATATAAAATTCTCGCCTGTGAACCAACCACGAGCTGATTATCATTCGCAGCCTTGATCCAGCGGATATTATCCTGCATTTGTTGTTTGATTTCAGGCGGCGCTTCTTTGGCTATTTCCTCCAGAACACTGGCCGCAATCGCGTCAGTCACAGCCAGATCGCTTGCCAGCCCTGACGTACACACCCAGCGGAACGGTCCGAAACCATAGTCGAAACACATGGGGCCCATGATGTCCTGAACGTAGGAGGGATATTTGAATGTGCCATCAGCCTTGAAAACATCCGCACCGGCCCGGCCGGCTTCCAGCAGAAAGGCGTTGCCATAATCAAAGAAATACATGCCTCTGGCGCTCATTTGATTGATGGCGCGGGCGTGACGGATTAGTGTTGCGGTTACTTCCATGTGAAATCTGGCTGGATCGGCTGCCATCATTTGCTGGGATTCTGTCAGCGACAGATTGGCCGGGTAGTAGCCGCCTGACCAGGGATTATGCAGCGAGGTTTGATCCGAACCCAGCTCAACGTGAATATCCTGAGCTACCAAAGCTTCCCACAAATCAACAACATTGCCCTGGTATGCCAGCGACACCGCTTCCTTGTTGTCTCGCGCCTGCTGAATGCGTTGGAACAAGGGGAGCAGCTCAGTGAACACCTCATCAACCCAGCCCTGACTGTGGCGTTTACTGACGACCAAGGGGTTTATTTCCGCTATAACAGCAATTCCACCCGCGATGACTGCGGCTTTTGCCTGAGCACCTGACATGCCGCCGAGGCCTGCCGAAACGAATACTTTAGAGGCCAGCCCATCAGATTTCTGGTCAATGCGTCTGCCCGCATTCAACAACGTGATAGTCGTGCCATGTACAATCCCTTGAGGACCGATATACATGAATGAGCCGGCTGTCATTTGACCAAACTGCGTAACACCCAGTGCGCTGAAACGCTCGAGGTCGGCAGGTGTCGAGTAATTAGGGATCATCATACCGTTGGTGACTACGACTCTGGGAGCGTCTGGGTGAGAAGGGAAGAGCCCCATCGGATGACCGGAATACAATACCAGTGTCTGTTCATCGGTCATGGTAGCAAGGTACTGCATGCTGAGCAGATATTGTGCCCAGTTTTGAAAGACAGAGCCGTTCCCACCGTAGGTGATCAATTCATGCGGATGTTGGGCAACCTGGGGATCAAGGTTATTCTGCAGCATCATCATGATGGCGGCTGCCTGTTTCGACTGGTGTGGGTACTCGTCGATGGGCCGGGCATGAATAGCGTAATCGGGGCGGAATCGATGCATATAAATATGCCCGTATTCTGTCAGTTCGTTGGCAAATTCCTTTGCAAGTATGGCATGGTGCCTGGGATCGAAGTAGCGCAGCGCATTCTGGACAGCCAGTTTTTGATCATCAGCGCTCAGCAGGTGGCTGCGTTTTGGCGCGTGATTTACGTCAGGATCATAAGGTTTTATTGGTGGTAACGAATCAGGTATTCCTGCCAGAATCGATTGTTTAAAGCGTGACACAGTGTAGCCTCCAGCTCAGTATGTTATGATCTTTAGTTTCTCACAATCAAACGGTCAGGGCTATCATGCCATAAAACTTCCTGAGCTGCTGAATGAGCAGTACCAGGTCATGGAGTCGGTTGAATCGCTGAGCGAATACGTTTCGGGTATTTTGTCGCGGTTTTCGATTAACGCGGCCTGAATAGCGGCCTTGCTGCCCTCGCTTAGGTTTTCCTCATCGAGAAACAGGGTATGAACACAGCTTTCCTTAAGCCAGTCAACAAGAACCGTTCTACAGTGCTCTTCTGTCAGTTGATTTTCCTTTAGATTGATTTCACGGACGGTTTGTGGAATAGAAGACAAAAATTTTTCCAATGCGATGTTTGATATTGAACCCAATCCATTATCCGCCAGATTTAATGACTGGATATTAGGAGAAATGCTGGTCATGGCATGAAAGAGTCTGAACGGGGGAATGCGATGCAGGAAGTTGCCTGCTAAATTCAGCTCCGTTATGTTTTCGGAGATGCTGACCATCAATTGTGAGAGATCAAAGGTATCATAAAGACCAAATCGATTCCTCGCCAGATCCAGACGCTCAAGTTTATCGAGATTCATTATGGCCATCCCCAGCGCATTATTTTTTAATGAGCCCAGGCCATTTCCTGCCAGAGACAAGGTTTTGACGCAGGAGGGGATATTGATGCAGAGATTACTCAGTCTGAATTGATTCAGTAAATACAGGCTGTTACATGACAGATCCAGTGTCTGGGTATGCTGACTGATAGCAGATACCAGAAAAATGAGTTGCTGGTTTCTCAAATGACCAAGAAAATTTCGACTCAAATCCAGCCCGACGTCATCCAGGGGCGCAGCCGCAACAAATTCAGCCGCGATATCCAGACCCACTTGCGCAATGTTGCTTACCCGGTACGTCATATTGTGTTCCTCGCTTAGCATTACAAAGTAATTTAGGGCGGGTTATTTTTATCAGACGAGTGGTACAACAATGATTAGTTACTTGTTGAGAATACTACATAATGGCTGAAAAATACCAATTACGCAAACAGGCAAGAGCCACGATAATCGGAACCGTGGCCGCCAGGGAGCGGAAAACTTATATACCTCTATTGAATGTGAATGTGTCGTCTCGATTCATCAAGACAATAAGGCTTTTCTGACCTGTGTGTTTTACCAAACCTGCCCGTTTGAAGCGAAAAGGCACAAAATTTGTTCCTGGCGTATTGTTGTGGCGAACAACTTATGCTGTTTTTTCTCCATGCAGAGCAGTTCGGATCAGGGCTTTAATAATTGTTTTAATTCTTCGTACGGCTTTTTTGTTAATTCTAAAATTTCAGCAAAAAAACTGCTCCGACTGTGTACCGGACTGGAGGTTGCACTGGTAGAGGCTTCGGCCGGCAGGATACCTGATTCGGCATCCTTTATCCGAAAAGCCCTTGAAATATTGATCATTATTTCAACTGAATCTAACGGATTACCTTCTGTATCTGACAAAATGCTGGCATCAATTCCGAGAACCTTATGCGCTATCGACTCAATATATGATTTGATGGAATCGCCCGGTGTTAAATACTCGCCACCATCTGAGTCTTTTTGGGAGCATTTATTAAAGTCATCAACACCTGACTGCGTGCCTGCTCGCTCGTCAGCATATTGAAACAACTGTTTATTTTTTCATAATCCATTGTGGGTTTGATGCCCAATAACTCAAATGATGTTGGCATGTAAGCCTCTCCGGTAAGCATTATATGCTCTTAAAAAGAGTGACCATATCACAAAAAGATCACTGCGCGTGATTTCTGTTATTTGTGACTTAGAGTTTATCGCTTATATCAGTGCAACTGAGCCATGCACAAAAGGCGCAGCCCAGTTAAGCAGTATTACCGGGGCGTCTGATGGATGAATTCAGCTTCCTGCCTGTACACATCTGCCTGATTGATTACTACCTGAATCCAGGCTGAGTGGCGTTGCCTGAGCCCGCCCAGCTCACCCTGGCTCATAACCTCCAGGTCCTGCGCTGAAAAGGAACCAGATGCCTGTTTATCCTGATCTGTACCGTATATATGGATAAATATTTTGTCAACAGCGGCCAGCTTTGCGGTTTTTGAAAAACCACCTGCGAAACCAAACCAACGGTAACGCTCAAGAGGATTTGCCATCCGTTTCGCTCTATAGTCGAGCAAATCGTTTACCATGAGATGCGCGTTTGTCGTCAGGTCATCCCATCCGTTGGTATATTTTAATGCTCTGACTCTGTATCTATCCGTGCAATCAAAGTCACGAGACTTGTAAAAATAATCTTTTATGTCTCGGAAAAATATGGTTCCAGGCGCTAAATGCTCCACATAAGAATCCCGGCAGTGAGGCAAGACCCTTGCCGCCGTCTGGCTGTCAAGCGCGCTTACAAGTTTTATACTTTCGCTATACGGGTACTCAGGTGAGTTTATCAGGTCGCGGAGGTACGTATATCGGTTTTTTCCTCTCGGGTAATGATTAATAACGATGGGAATCAGAGCGTCCGAACCGCAGAGTAACAGGCGCGTCAACTGCTCAGGACGCTCCATCGTTATGTTTTCTAACAGACGGCGACCAATCACAACCGGATCCACTTGAACAATCGCTTGAATTTTCTCTACTGCACGGGTTTTATCTGACGTAGGCGTATGGCGATGGAGTGCGGTATTAAGTATCGGTTGCACCAGACGCACTAAATTCGCAGGACTCAGGCTTTTTATAAACTCCTGTGCTGTCTCACAGGTTTGAATATCACGATTGGCCAGAAATATCTGCATGACATCAAGAGGATACGAACCGCCACAGTGCTGCAATTGTTCTTGAAACAGTTGTTGGGCTATACGGTCAGCTTCAAGTCTGTTTTCGCGGATATACCATTGGTATAAAGCCAGGCCATCGCTGTTGGCTGCCGGGCTCAGCAGACATTTTATCAGAGCGAGCATCTCAGTTGCATTTAACTGAAGCAAGCGGTCATCGCAGACCAGTTCGTGAAATTGCGGCCCACAGGGATAACCGCCTTTGGCCATGGCAAAACGCAACAAATCATCGGTGGAGGCATCTTGAAAAGTCGCAGCGATCTCTGGTTTTTCTGTCAGAACAGGGAGGGTTCTCATACGGGTGTAGATAGCTTCCAGTGTGTTAAATTGACGATCTTCAATCAATTGCTGGATAGCCGTTTTATGATTCTCATCTTTTGTAAAAAATAAATCCTTAATCAGGTCTTTGACAATTTCATCGTCAAGGGACAGAAAAATATCCAGAAATCCGGGTAAAGAGCAGCGTAGCAGACTTCTGCGCTCTTCATCAGGCGTGTCACACACATGTGTATCAATAAGAAACTGGGCCAGAGTTTCTTTTCTCCATTCCTTAAGCGTGACGATCCTGCTGAGCCATTGCCTGGTATCGTCTGCATTGTTCAGCATCATTGACCGCAGGATTTTTATGCTTGAAAGGTAGACTGTGGATTGCAGCATTCCTTTATTATCCATCAATGAGCTCCGGATAGCCTGCAGACTGGGTTTTTGAGGAACACTGCTGTCTGCAAAGCTCTGTTGAGCTTCGATTTCCACTACCTCAGGAGAATTAAACTCTTTTTTTTCTGGTTTTTCTGGAGTTTTAGCCATTTCATCCTCTTCTCAAGTGATTTTAAGGCTCAGAGTCTAACTGCTGAACCTTAAAGCAATATTAAAATATTATGTATAAATTTATTTTCGCTCTGTACTGGGCAATTTTTTAATCTTTATATTATTTGTCGTTCCCGCGCAGGCGGGGAACTATGGTCAAATCAGCACGGAGCCAGTTCCTGGATAGATTCCCGCCAGTGCGGGAATGACAGCCCGGAGTTTTGTTCAGTAGAAAGTTATGTTCGGGCTGCCTCAAATGTCTGTTAGTAAAAGGGACATCAACGAGGAGGATCCTTGCATGGATCTGTGGGGTTCATATCGTGATGCCTGGCTGGTAAACATTCGTGGCTGGCGATCTCAAGCAGGGGGGTCAGAACGAAATCGCGCTGCATCAATCCTGGGTGAGGGATAATCAGATTATGCGTGCCTATGCGTTGCTGGCCATACAGCAATATGTCTATGTCCAGGGTTCTGGCACCCCAGCGGACTTTGCGGTAGCGGCCTTGCTCCTGCTCAATAGCCTGACAGTGCGCAAGCAATTGCCGGGGTGTCAAACGGGTCTGTATTGCGACAGCAGCGTTGTAAAAATCTGGTTGTGCTTTTCGTCCCCAGGCTTTGTTGAAATACAGGCTGGATGTTCTAAGCAGGATGGTGCCAGGCATGGCGCTTATATGCTGCATGGCACGTCTTAGCTGTCGTTGTGGATGCTTAAGGTTGCTTCCCAAAGCAAGATAACAGGGAATCATTGAGATTCAGGTGCTTTGGGTTTTCTGCGTCTGCGCGGTTTTTTGGGGCTTTGAGCATTTAATGCCGTTACCATTTTCAGTTGCTCGTCTTCGCTGGCATCCTGATAGGTCGTCCACCACTGCGCCAGCTCCATCGACTCATCACCTGCCAGAGCGCGCAGGGCGAAAAAGTCATAGGCAGCACGGAAACGCGGGTGTTGCAGCAGATTGTTTGCACGACCGCCAAAACGCTTGGAGAAGCGGAATTGCAGCAGCCACACTTCGCGCATAATCTGGGTAAATCGCTTGGGTATACCGATTACCTTATTTTGTTCTGTAATAACCAGCGACATGGCTTTTTCAAGAGCCGGCAGGGGAGCCATGCCTTCTTCTTCCTGCAGAAGAGCGGCGCGGTGTTTCAATGGAAACCAGAGCAACACAGCGAAAATAAAGGCTGGCGTGATGGGCTTACCATCGTGAATCCGGGTGTCGGTGTTTTCAAGCGCAATGCAGAGCAGAGCATTAACCGGATACTCACTGCCTATCAGTGCATTGGTCTGAGAAAAGAGTCTGGCAAACAGGCCGTGCTTCAAAAGCAGCCGATGCACAGTTTCACCTGCACCGCATTGATACAGCTTGGTCATTTCATCAAACAGGCGTGAATTGGATACGTGCAGAATGAGCGAGCTCAGCCTTTCGATGGGCTCAGCTGTTTCAGGAGCAATTTCAAATCCCAGCTTCGCGCTGAAACGAATGGCACGCAGCATGCGGACAGGATCTTCCTGATAGCGTTTTTCCGGATCGCCAATCATTCGAATCTGGCGGTCGTGAATGTCTTTAACACCACCGGTAAAATCGACTATCGAGGCGTCATCGATGTTGTAGTACAGCGAATTAACAGTGAAGTCGCGGCGCCATGCGTCTTCGTCCAGCGTTCCGTAGACGTTGTCTCGAATCAGCATGCCGCGTTCGTTGGCCTTTTGATTGTCTTCCTCGCCCTCGCTGCCCCGAAAGGTTGCCACTTCGATGATATCGCGCTGAAAAATAACGTGAACCAGTTTGAATCGCCGACCGATTATCCGCCCATTGCGAAACAGATTTTTAATCTGGTTCGGTGTTGCATTCGTCGCCACGTCAAAATCTTTCGGGACTTTGCCGAGCAGCAGATCACGCACCGAGCCGCCAACAAGGTAGGCCTGATATCCTGAACTGTTCAGACGATTCAGTACCTTGAGCGCGTTGCCGTTGATATCGGATTTGGATAATTTATGCTGATTACGGGGTATAATATGATTACCTTGCTGAGGGGTATGCTTAGCTCTGGTCCGCCGTAGCAGCTTTTTGATTAATTTAATTATTGTAGTTACTCACATGGAAATTTTTATGGACGCGTGTATTATAACCAGGATACGAGCTAATGTGAAATGTATTGATAAACATATCAAATGCAAATTCCCGGGAGAAGGTAACACATGGAACTACTGGATATTGTTTTAAGCCTGCTGGCCTTGATTGTTCTGGAAATTGTTCTGGGCATCGATAACCTGGTTTTTTTATCAATATTGACCGAAAAATTACCCAAAGAACAACGACGCAGTGCGCGGCGCTGGGGTTTGACCTTTGCCTGGGTGACGCGTCTGATGCTGCTGGCTTCGGCAGTATGGCTGGCCAGACTGACTCATCCATTGATTTCCTGGTCCGATTATTCCTTCTCGATTCGCGATTTGTTTCTGTTTGCCGGTGGCGCGTTTTTAATTGCCAAGGCCACTCAGGAAATTCATGGCGAGGTGGTTGAACGGGAAGGGCTGTATGCGCAGGATGCGTCACGACGGATTACGTTTAGAAACGTAGTGGCTCAGGTGGCGGTGATGGATATCGTGTTTTCGCTCGACAGTGTGCTGACTGCCATTGGTCTGACCACCCGTTTCTGGGTGATGGCCGTAGCCATCAGCATAGCCATTCTGGTGATGATCTACGCCAGCGAGCCTGTGAGTGAGTTTATCGACCGGCATCCTACGATTAAAATGCTGGCTTTGAGTTTTTTGATATTAATTGGGATGGTATTGGTGGCTGACGCCTTTTCCTTTCATATTCCCCGTGGCTACGTTTATTTTGCCATGGGCTTTTCATTGGCTGTCGAGGGATTGAATCACTTAAAACGCTCTCGCCAGCATCGCAGGAAATAAAACGATGTTATGGTTTAAAGCAGTTCATATTATGGCCATGGTGGCCTGGTTTGCCGGCTTGTTTTATCTGCCCCGGCTGTTTGTCTACCATGCTTCATCGCAGGATGCAGTCAGCTGTGAGCGGTTCAGGCTGATGGAGCGCCGTCTGTATTATGGCATCACCTGGCCTGCGGCCCTGCTGACTACGGCACTGGGCATCGCCTTGCTTTGTTACAATCCGGGATATTATCTTCACGCACCATGGATGCATGCGAAGCTGAGTCTGGTTGTGTTGCTTTGGGTTTATCATCTGGCCTGCGGGCACTACCTGCGCCGCTTTGCTTCCGACAGGAATGTGCGTGGACCGCTGTTTTTTAGAGTATTCAATGAAATGCCCACCCTGCTGCTGGCAGGCATTGTGATTCTGGTGGTTGTGAAACCGTTTTGATTTTACATTTCAACCATTTCAAAATCTTCTTTACCGGCGCCGCAATCAGGGCAGAACCAGTTTTCAGGAACATCTTCCCAGGCGGTTCCGGGGGGAATGCCATCATCTGGCCATCCTTCCGCTTCATTATAGATAAAACCGCAGATTACGCAGATATAACGCTTGTATTCGGGCATGTCAGGGGCCTCGGTGGATTTGAAAAGGGGTAATTTATCGTAATGGCGCCCGTATTGTAAAGCATTGATGGGTGTAATTAAGCGAGCCCCGCGCGGTTCGGTAGTCAGTTTGTTAAGGCATCTGCTATGATGATTCTTCAGGATTCTATGGAGCAGCATGGTGATCACCGCTTATTTACTATCCAATAACCTCAATCCGGTCATGATTCATGAGCATAATGCCGGGCTGTTGAACGAAGCCATCTGGATTGACCTGCTTTCGCCTGATAAAAAGGAGAAAGATCTGGTTGAGACGGCCTTGTCTCTGAACATCCCCAGCCAGGAAGAAATGCGTGAAATCGAATTGTCCAGCCGTTTGTATGCGCTCGACGATAGTTTGTTTATGACCGCCACCATGGTCGCGCAATCGGATTCGGAAAATCCCAATTACGATGCGGTGACCTTTGTGTTGACGCCCGCGCAGCTGATCACAATTCGCTACATTGAGCCGCAGTCGTTTAAGCAGTTTATTGCCAATCTTCTGAAAATAAATAACAAGTCCGCTCTGCAGGCTATTCATGTGTTTATTTTACTGCTCGATGCCGCTGTTGATCGTCTGGCCGACGTGCTGGAGTATGCCGGGCATCATCTCGATAAATATTCGCAGACGGTATTTCGTTATGGTGGCAATGTCGATACCAAAAAAAGACCGGATTATGAAGCCTTGATGCTGGAAATCGGAATTAAAAGCAACCTGAACACCAAGGCGCGGGAAAGTCTGGTGGCCTTCAGCCGTCTGGTAACCTTTTTCCGGCAGTCTACCGAGGCAAGACTCGACAAGGAATGGCAGTCGCGCATACTGACTCTGTGCTCGGACTTAAGCTCACTCAGCGACTATGCCTCCTTCATTTCCAATAAAATCAATTTTCTGCTCGACGCGACTCTGGGTATGATCAACATTGAACAAAGTGCGATTATTAAGATTTTCTCGGTTGCTGCGGTGATTTTTCTACCTCCCACCCTGATTGCCAGTGTATATGGGATGAACTTCAAGTTTATGTCTTTTCTATCGTTTCGCTGGGGTTATGAAACAGCCATTGGCATGATGTTCTTATCGGCCTGGGTGCCCTACAGATTTTTTAAGTATAAGCGCTGGTTATAGGGTATAATGCTGACATTAAAAACAGTCAGTTGAGGTTGTTATGAGTCATTCCCAGCAGTTGTTCACTCAGGCCCAGGCGGTTATTCCTGGTGGCGTTAATTCTCCCGTGCGTGCCTTCAAGGGCGTTGGTGGCGTGCCCGTTTTTTTCAAACAGGGGCGTGGTGCTTATCTGGTGGATGTTGATGACCGCGAGTACATCGATTATGTGGGTTCGTGGGGGCCACTGATTCTCGGGCATTGTCACCCACGGGTGATTGCTGCCGTGCAGGATGTTCTGCACAACGGCATGAGCTTTGGCGCGCCTACAGAGCTTGAAATTGCGCTGTCAGAGAAAATTATTTCCCTCATGCCATCGATTGAAAAAGTGAGAATGGTGAATTCCGGAACGGAGGCTACCATGACCGCTATCCGTCTCGCCCGCGGTGTCACCGGTAAAAACAAGCTTATTAAATTCAACGGCTGTTACCATGGTCACAGTGATGGCCTGCTGGTGAAGGCAGGTTCAGGCGTTTTGACGCTGGGCATTCCTTCTACGCCTGGCATTCCGGCCAGTGTTACAGAACATACGCTGACGGCTGATTACAATGATCTGGATCAGACCGCGCAGTTATTTGAAAAATATAAAGGCGATGTTGCCGCGGTTATCGTGGAGCCGGTAGCGGGCAATATGGGCTTTGTGATGCCCCAGCCCGGCTTTTTAAAGGGGCTGCGTGAACTCTGTGATGCGAACCAGGCTCTGTTGATATTTGACGAAGTCATGACAGGATTCCGCGTGGCGCTGGGAGGCGCTCAGGCTCTGTTTGGGGTTCGGCCCGACATCACCACCCTGGGCAAGGTCATCGGCGGTGGCATGCCGGTTGGGGCGCTGGGTGGCTCGGCTGCGATCATGTCCTTCCTGGCACCCGAGGGCCCTGTGTATCAGGCGGGAACCCTGTCGGGTAACCCGCTGGCGATGGCTGCCGGCCTGGCAACCCTGTCGGAACTTGAGCAGCCTGGATTTTATGATGAGCTGGGTGCTCATACACGTAATCTGGTAGCGGGCATGGCGGATGTGGCTGACACCTTTTCTGTCCCGTTCTGTGGCGCATCGCTGGGTGGCATGTTCGGTTTCTGTTTTAATGCGAAGAAGCAGGTCAAGAATGTTTCTGATGTGGCCAGTTCGGATGAAGTGCTGTTCAAGCGTTTTTATCATGGCATGCTGGACAAGGGGATTTATCTGGCGCCTTCGATGTATGAAGCAGGTTTTGTTTCCAGCGCGCACAAATCTGAAGAAATTTCTCTGACTCTTGCCGTAATGGTTGAAGTGATGGAACGCTGCCAGCAATAGGGGTGGTACGTAGCCCGGATTAGGCGAAGCCGTAATCCGGGAATGGCCTATTTCAGACTCTCCACCTTCTGTGCCATCAGCAGTTCCTCATCGCTGCGAACCACCAGTATCAGTTTCCCTCTTTTCGATATAGGGTAGCATCCGTCCTGGCTGCCCTGTGAATTTAATGCATCGTCGAGGTGAAAATCAAACTGTTGCAGCGACTGCATGGTACGTTTGCGAATCAGCGCTGAATTTTCACCGACACCGCCCGTGAAGATCAGCGCATCCAGCGACTCCAGCTGGCTCAGGTACGCACCAATGATTTTTTGAATGGCGTAAACGTACATATCAACAGCCAGAGCTGCCCGCTCATCACCCGCTTCGGCCTTGCTAAGAATTGCCCGCATGTCGTTATCGCCACCCACACCTTTCAGGCCGCTGTTTTTGTTTAACAGCTGATCGATTTCTGACGCATTCATACCCTGTTCCAGCAGATACAGGGGAATAGCCGGATCAATATCTCCACAGCGGGTGCCCATCATCAGACCGGCCAGAGGCGTCATGCCCATCGACGTGTCACAGGATTTTCCATGCCTTATCAGACATGCGCTGGCGCCATTGCCTAAATGCAGCGAAATCATGTTGCAGGCTGACAATGGCCTGTTCAGGTACCGCGCAGCCGTGATGGCCACGTACTCATGGTTAATGCCATGAAAGCCATAATGCTGAATCTGATAATGTCGGGCAGTTTCCAAATCGATAGGGTACTGGCGCACATGAGCCGGCATACTGTGATGAAATCCGCTGTCAAAGATGGCTATGTGCCTGGCATCGGGAAAATACCGCTGGGCATATTCGATTCCCAGGGCATTCACGGGATTATGCAGCGGCGCCAGTCGTGACAGCTGCCTGATGTCAGCCAGAACCTCTTCCGTGATGAGCGTTGGTTGCCAGAGCCTGTCACCGCCATGCACAACCCGATGGCCAACGGCCTCGATACGTCGCCCGTGCAGCTCCTGTTTTAACTGATTGGCCAGGGCCTCAAAAGCCTGTTGATGATCGGCAAAGCAACGCTCCTGGCTGTCATGTTGATGGCGCCAGCGTCCCTTTTTTTCACCAATTCCTTCAATCAGCCCTGAAAGCAGCGCCTTCTGATCATCGAAGAGTTTGTACTTGATGGATGAGCTGCCTGCATTGAGAGTCAGAATCAGCATGATAAATCTCCTGCCTGAATAGCAGTTACCAGGATGGTGTTGATGATATCCTGCGCCGTACAGCCGCGGCTCAGGTCATTGACGGGCTTGTTCAGACCCAGCAATACCGGACCAATTGCAAGGGCGCCTGTTTCGCGCTGCACGGCCTTGTAGGTGTTATTACCAGTATTTAAATCCGGGAATATCAAGACGTTGGCATTACCGGCCAGCCTGGAGTCAGGCAGTTTCTTTTTGGCTACGTCTGGATCGACCGCGGCATCGTACTGGATGGGCCCCTCGGCCAGCAGATCAGGTTGACTGCTGCTGAGCAATGTCATGGCACGGGAAACCTTGTCCACGCTGTCTCCCTTGCCTGAACCGCCAGACGAATAAGAGAGCAGAGCCACACGCGGTGCCAGACCCAACCGCTTCGCAATGTCGGCCGCCTGAGTAGCAATTTCAGCCAGGGTTTCGCTGTCGGGTTCGGTGTTGATTGCGCAATCCCCATAAATCAATACGCGTGTTGGCATACACATAATGAAAATAGAGGAAACACGTGATACTCCGGGTTTTGTTTTGATGATTTCCAGTGCCGGTCTGACCGTGTCGGCAGTTGTGTGGGCAGCACCCGACACCATGCCGTCGGCATCATTACAATAGACCATCATGGCGGCGTAGTAGTTGGCATCGGTCATGCGTTCGAGTGCAATAGGGTAATTCACGTTTTTATGTTGCCGCAGCTGGGCGTAGAGTGTCGCGTATCTTTCCTTTTCTGTCGATTTGTAAATATTGATGATACGCACGCCGGGGAGCTCCAGTTGCTGTCGCTTCGCCAACTGATGAATTTTGTCGGGATTACCCAGCAGGGTAATGGTGACAATGTTTCGCTTCAGCAGATAATCCGCCGCCGCCAGGATGCGCGGATCATCACCTTCTGGCAATACGATATGGCGGTTTGCTTTTTGTGCCTTACTGTTAAGCTCGTACAGAAAAATAGCCGGACTTGACTGCGAGCTTTGTTGCTTTTGCTGCATCAGCTGCAGCAACGGTGCAGTAAGATAGGGTTCCATAATGGTCAGGGCCATTTTGACTTTAGGCAGGTCGGCGGTGCTCAGGCTGTATTTGGCCGAGAAGAGCGTGGTGGCTGTTTCATAGGTTTTTCTTGACGTATGCAGTACCGGGAAAGGGTGATCGAGACCGGTGATGATTTCCATGATAACAGGACCAGGGCCTTCGTCGCCGGTTAGCACCATACCGGCTATTTTGGGATAGGTAGATGATTGATCCGCCAGGAGCGAACCGAGAAGGATGTCGAGGCGGTCATCGGGTGTGATGATAAGCATACCCTTTCTGTCACGTCGTGATTCGAGAAAATTACCGACGGTTTTTGCGGCGATGGTGATTTGATTAACTGTGCGTTGTGCCTCGTTTTCTCCGCAGAGGATACGCGCATTTAATTTGATGGCGATGTCTTTCATGGATGGGTTAGCGAGATCATCAAACTCAGGAAGAATCAGGCAGGCTGTGCTTTTGAGCTGCCTGTTGAAAAGGGCCTGTGCTTCGCTTACATCATGAATTTTGACGCGATTGATAATAACGCCAATAACTCTGGCATGGTTTTTTTTGCCCACATCAAGGGCGGTGTTAACTACCGACAGGGTATGTTGCAGGGTTCGGTCTTTCGCAGAAACCACCAGCAACACATCACAGCTGAGCTGACTGGCCAGAGTCAGGTTGAAATCGTATTCAAATACGTCGTTGTCGCTTTCAAAGTCGGTGCCTTCAAAATACACCAGGTCGCAGTCGGCTTTGGGTTTGGTCCGTGAGAGCACTTTGGCAAACAGATCATCGGGCTGATCGCGCATCATGGCAATGGCCTGATTAACCGGCATCACCGGCTTGATTTTGTTTTGCGTGATGTCTTCGAGCAGGGTAATCTGGTCGTTATCGGATTCTGAAAACAGCTTATGGCAGGTCATGTTCGCAAACTGTTCTTTCAGAAACGATGCAACACCAAGAGAAACAAAGGATTTACCGGGTTTTTTTTCGATTCCAGTGAGATAGATGCGTTTCGACACGTTGAAAATCCTGAGCGGTGGACATTATGCTTATCATAGAACAAATTACGGCGATTGTAATGCCTGTATAGCGCACCTTATGCCAATGCTCTGGACAGGTATTAAAGTACGTGGCATAGTCAAAGAGGTTTTGTTGGATGATTCATGAATCTGAGCAGGAGGGACGCCTGATATGTCAATGAATAACAGCCGTGGATCAGCCTGGAGTAAATTGCCTGACGGCGTGTTTGCCCTGTTTTGTATACAGATTTTTTCGACCCTGAGCTTCAGTGTGCTGTATTCGACTCTGGTTTTGTATATGAACGATGCGCTGAGCATCAGCACAACACTGGCTAACAGCATTATGGGGGTGTTCGTCGCTTTTAATTACGCCCTGCATCTGCTGGGTGGTTATCTCGGCGGTCGCTTTTTTTCCTATCGTTCTCTCTTCTGTATCGGCATGGCGGCCCAGGTGGTTGGCTGTGTGCTGCTGGCTACGGTCAGCTCCGCGTTCCTGTATTATGGCCTGGCGGCTTTTTTGACCGGTTCTGGTTTGAACGTGACCTGCGTCAACTGCATGCTGACTCAGCGCTTCAAAGCAGAAGACACGCGTCGCGAAAATGCATTTCTCTATAACTATGCCGGAATGAACATCGGTTTTTTTATCGGTTTCAGCCTCAGTGGTTACTTCCAGCTCCTGCACAATTATCAACGTCTGTTTTTGTTCAGCAGCGTGGGGAATCTGCTGGCCCTGTTTATCTGCCTTTATAACTGGAAGGCGCTGGCCGATGTGCAGACAACCCGTTCATACATTTCCTCTGCTCAGAAAAAGAAGTTTTTCTGGTATGGACTGGCTATCGTTGCCTGCCTGCCCGTTGCACTCAGTCATCTGCTGCACGCTGCCGACTTTGCCAACCGCCTGGTGATTTTGACCGGTATCAGTATGTTATTCGTGGTTTATGTCCTGGCCAGACAACAGGATACTCAGCAGGCAGGAAATAAATTATATGCCTTCGGTGTGCTGATGCTGGCGGGAACGGCGTTTTGGACGCTGTTTCAGATAGGACCCATGGGCCTGACCTATTTTATCGCTCACAATGTACAGCGCAGCTGGCTGACCATGACCATCCCGCCGCAGTGGTTTCAAAACATCAACACCCTTTGTATCGTGCTGGGTGGACCGGCGATGAGCTTTGTACTGACCCGCCTGCGGTCGAGAGGCATTGCCATTAACATCCCAGTACAGTTTGCCTTTGCTCTTGTACTGATTGGTCTGGCCTTTGCGCTCATGCCGCTGGGGATTGCCCGGGCCGATGCTCAGGGTCTGGTTTCGCCCATGTGGGTGGTCTTGAGTTTTGTATTGCAAAGTACGGGTGAGCTGCTGATTTCGCCCATTGGTTACGCGATGATTGGAGCGTTGGCACCCCGATCTCTGCAAGGCGTGTTGATGGGGATGTGGATGCTGTCGTCTGGAGTAGGCGCGACCCTGTCAAGCTATAGTTCAAACTGGATGACGCTGGGACAGTCTTCGGTGGATCCTTTGTTGACCAACCCGGGTTACGCCAGCGTATTCCTGAAGCTGGGTTTGATGTCCATTGCGGTGGGCCTGATGCTGTATTGCCTGGCGCCGCTGGTTAAGCGCTGGATGAGCGAAAAAAAAACGTTGTCTGAAAACGACACGGTTGCGGTGGTGCTGGAACATTGAACCGTCGTATCGTATCGGTTGAAACCTGGCATCAGGGCATTCCTGATGCCGATGAGCAGACCCGTCTTGATGCTGAGCAGCTTTTTTTTCGAGACAGTGGCCTACTGGACTGCTGGCGCGATTCTTCGTCTGATTTTGTTCTTGCGGAAACGGATTTTTCGATTGGTTTGAATACACTTCTCGCCTGTTATCATTGGCTGAAAACCCATAAGCCCGGCAGTCGCCTGCATTATTTTAGCTGCGTTTCCAAGGCCTGGCAGCATGACGATCTGGCCCGGTTATTTGCCCGCTGGCCAACACTGGCGGCCGTGGCTGATGATTTTCTTGCTGTATATCCCGTGTTAACGCCTGGTTTTCATCGCCTGTTACTGGCAGAAGGGCGCATCTGCATAAACCTGATGATGGGTAATCCGCTGGATTCACTGGCTGAACTATTATGCTGTGCCGATGCCGAACTGGAGCCTATGCTGCGGGCGCGCGGTGTGGATGCCTGGTTTGCAACAGCAGAAAATACCCCGGAACTGGTGCAGCGTATGCGTCTGTTATCCGGGCCTGAGACGCGTTTCACAGGCTTGAATTCTCTTGATAGCACCCCGGTAAAAACCACGTTAAAACGGTTCACGCCCTGGGCATTTCCCAAAGCGCGGCCCGTCAGCAGAAAACGAGCCCTGGTGCTTGGTGCCGGTCTTGCCGGCTGTTTCAGCGCGCACGCTCTTGCTGAACGTGGCTGGGAGGTTGTCTTGATCGATAGCGCATCCAGGCTGGCTGCGGGCGCATCGGGTAATCCACAGACGGTTTTGTATCCCATGCTCTCTGCCTGGCATTCGCCTCTGGCTGATTTCATGTTGACTGCGTATCTGTATGCTCATCAATGGTACCGCCGCGTCCTGTGCAACCAGTCTCTGGGCGAGTTGCGTGGCATATTGCAGCTGGCGCAGAGTCCAAAGGAAAAAAAAGCCCAGCTCGCTCTGCGTGAGCTGCTGACGACCTGTCCTGCGCTGGGTGAGCAGCTTAATGCTGAGCAGGCATCTGTCCTGGCCGGATTGCCTGTTCCCTGTGATGCCCTGTATTTGCCGTTGTCAGGCTGGATGGACACGCCGGCCTTGTGCGCCTGGCTTGTGGCGAAGAAAGGAATTCGCGTTGAGCTTAATCAGACCGCTGAGACTCTCGTTTATGAGCAAGGGCAGTGGCATGCCGGGTCGCATCAGGCTGAGGTATTGGTGCTGGCCAATGGCTATGAGGCCAGGCGATTCGAGCTGACAGCCCATTTACCCTTGATTCCAGTTGCCGGTCAGCTGACGCAGATAGCCTGCAGTGATCGCAGCACTGCCCTGGCTGTCCCTCTGTGTGCTAAAGGGCATGTGTTACCCCAGCGACATGCGCGACATTATCTTGGTGCGACCTATCATCGGAATACGATTGCCCGTGAGGCGGCAGCTGATGATGATCGCGTGAATATGGACAATCTGAAACACATGCTTTCCGATTCGCTGTGGTCGGATAAGCCAGAAGGAAACTGGTATGGGACGCGCGGCGCCACACCGGATTATCTGCCATTTGTGGGGCCAGCGCCGATAGTGGATTACTTTCAGCAACGCTTCGCACCATTGGCAACAGACAGGAAACGCTGGATTGCAGCCGCTGGAGAATATTATCCGGGCCTATACGTCTGTGCGGGTTTTGGTTCGCGTGGGCTGACCAGTATCCCCCTGTGTGCGGATTGGCTGGCTGCGCAGATTAATCAGGAGATGAATTTTTTACCCAGATCACTGGTACAGGCTATATCGCCAGCGCGCTTTGTCGTTAAAGGGATTATTGAGAAAGGTAAGGCTTAGAATAAATCCTGCGGCAGGGCCGCAGGATTAGAGGGAGAATTACGAACAGCTTTGAGTCCTGAGACCAACGGTTAACATGGAAGGCTTAAGGCTTTCTGCATCATAACCCAGATCCTTCGCTGCGCTTAACACGCCACAGGCACCTTGCTGGAAGCGGGTGTAGGGTGTCCAGTAGTCCATGTTGGCCTTGACCATGACATCAAATGCCTTGCGCACATTCCAGCCTTCCAGATTCGAGATCAGATAAAACAGGCGGTTGTATACGCCGCTGGAATAGTGAACGTCCAGACCAATGTAGTAGTCATCCGCAGAATCAATGGAACCACCGTCACGGCTGGGTACATCCATATACCGCAGTGTTTCATAGCCACTGTCTTCTTTCATGATTTCAGCGCCAATCATCCAGCTGCTGGTACCGGTTGAATAATACTCGGCTGCCATGGCGGCCATGTCAGAGAAGGATTCGTTCATACCACCGGATTGACCGTAGTACATCAGGTCGGAGTTCTGCTCTGTGAAACCGTGACTGATTTCATGTGCGCCAACACCCAGAGATACCAGTGGGTACATCATGTAGTCGCCGTCACCAAAGGTCATTTGCTGGCCATCCCAGTAGGCATTGCCATAGTCTTCGCCGTAGTGAACGCGCATAACCAGCTGCATTGGGAAGCCTTGCTCAGTGGTCAGAGCATCCACATCATACCAGTCCGAGTACATGTGTTTGATAACGTACCCAGCATACAGAGCATCGTTGGCAGGTGAGTACGCGCCATTATTTTCGTCATAACCATCGCCGTTATAGCCGGTCCATACCGTACGTCTTGACAGGCCGGGGATCAGTTCGCAGTCAAATGACATGGCCATGTTGTCAGAATCTTCCTCGTGTTTCATGTCCACAACTTTTACATCAGCCGTTTCCATGAAGCATTTGCTCAGTTCTGAGTTGCGTGTCAGATACAGCGGTGTCATGTTGCTGCCATAGGTGATTTTACCCATTTTGGTATTGCCACCAAAGCCCATCCCTCTGACCCTGACAACAGGCGATGCTGTTTTGATATTGTTCCATTGCACAAATGTGTCAAATGTTCTGGCATCAACAATAGCGGTTGGTCTTTCAGGAATTTTACCATTCTGATCGACTTTTACGCTGACCTGATAAGCCCAGTGTGCCTTATTTTTGTCATCAACATAAACCATGGGAACAACGCTTTCCTGGCTCAGTTTTTTGCCATTAAATTTTGCTTTTAATTGTTGCAGCGCTTTTTGACCATTTTTGACAAAATCCGCGTCAGGTGAACCCAGTTCATTTTCCAGGCCGTTGTAGACTGCACCGCTCAATTGAGCCTGACCGTTCTGTCCTGCCAGCAGAGATTTTGCATTCGTGTCGCCATGGCTGATGGCATAGCCACCGAATACGTTAAAACCCCGGTACTGTTGCTGCATGCGAACGTGGGTTATTTTTTTGCTGTCTGTGTGTTGTTTTAATACTTTCAGTGTATTGGGCTGTGTTGCGGTGCTTGCCTGCTTCATGCCGGGCAGGGCAATCTGAAAGCTGTGTTTCAGGCTCTCCAGAGAGGTTTTTTGTAAGGGAACAGGCTCTGCTGCCTTGGCTGATGAAGCCATGGTAAGTGCCAGGCACGCGGCCAGTGGCGACAGATAAAAATTGGGATGCATAGGTCAAGACTCCTTGTGGTTTTTTTTAAAAATCAGCATCCAAACTATCATAGTTTTTGATAATTGCAAACCACGCTGGACTAGATGTATCTCATGGCTGTAATAACTGAACCGCGACCGTCAGGGAGTGGAAATTTTACGTTATTGCCCGGCAGAAGGAGCTTCAGATGGATGCTTAAAAATTTGCGCTTCCTGACGGTCGCGGTTCGCACATATTGCCTGTGAATCTTTGCGTATTAATTCATATGAATTTGTTGTAGAATGCTTGTAATCTGAACACTTAATCTCGTTATGAAACATGATTTTTTTTCCTGAAATTACCGAAGACTCTCAACGCGCTGCTATTTCGCTACAGTCTGGCAATATTGTCGCCATTCCGACCGAAACGGTGTACGGTCTGGCTGCTAACGCGGAAGATGCCAGCGCCATAAAAAAAATATATGCCATGAAAAACAGGCCACTGACGCATCCTTTGATTATGCACGTGGCCGATGGGGCTGATTTGTCGAAGTGGGTGAGCGCTATTCCGGATTATGCTCATCAATTAATGACCGCATTCTGGCCAGGACCATTAACTCTGGTTTTTCACGCAAAACCTGGAGCGGTTAATCCCCTGGTAACCGGCGGTCAGTCTACGGTTGCCATCCGCTGCCCACAGCACCCTGTGGCGCAGGGCCTGCTGCAGCGTCTCGATTTTCCTCTGGTAGCACCTTCAGCCAACCCATTCGGTAAAATAAGTCCAACCACGGCTGAACATGTGCAGCAGAGTTTTGCTGATCAGGCCTTGCTGATTCTCGATGGTGGGCGTTGTGAAGTGGGTATTGAGTCGAGCATCGTGTCGGTTATTGATCCTGAGAACTATCAGATTCTGCGTCCGGGCATGGTTGATGAGGCAGCCATTCGGGGCGTGCTGAACCGACAGGCATCGAAAGCGGATTCAACCATTCGAGTCCCTGGCAGAATGGATACTCACTATCAACCGGAAAAACCGCTGCGTTGTTTTACCAGCCTGAGCGCCCTGCAGGATTTCTGTCGCACGGAACCCAATGCCTGGGTTTTGTCGTTTCACAAAGATCGATTGTTTTCACTCCATCCCGGCTTTCAGCTGCCGGATAATCCGGCAAAACTGGCTTTTGAGCTTTATTATCAGCTGCGACAGGCAGATCAATCGTCCAGTCCAGTGATTGCAATGGAACTGCCGCCAGTCGAAGCGCGTTGGGAAGGGGTTATTGAACGTGTGCTGAAAGCCAGCACCCGATGACGAGATAAAATAAACGCTGAGATACTCCCTTCTCAGGGTGAAGGGAGCCTGATTTGTGCCAATGAAGACTTATTACGGCAGGAAATACCAGGGATTGGGTAATTTGAACTCCCGTTTGGCATAGCCACCCATCAAATCGCTGTATTGATCGCCAATCGTGGCAATAATGGTATAACCCTGTTTGCTTATCATGGCACGCGTACGCGCTTTAAACGGCACATTGGATGCGTGCCTGTAATTATCCGGGCGCAGGTAAAGGCCGGTCCAGTTGCGGTAGCCGTCGCGCAGGAGGTTGGTTTTGGTCGCCTCCAGATCGGTATTCGGCCGTGCAGTCACAAAAAAAACGCTGACACCTTCTTTTAATGCGGCGTTGTACAAATCCAGCATGGGTTTAATAGCTGGGGCATCGGCTTTCAGTATGTCGCGATGAATCTGCTCTTTTGAGGGCATGAAATCATATTTTGCGAATTTATCGTAATTGCTGATGCAGGTTTCATCAATATCCAGAACAACCGCCAGCTTCTTCCTGACAGGCAGCTGTTGATTCTTCCGGGCCTGGGTGAGGATATAATGTTTCGCTTCCTTCGCTACCGCTGACAGCTCCTGCTGATAAATACCCGCGTCGTGGTACTGCCGCAGTTCTTTTTTCAGAATTCCCAGATTGGGTGGCTCAGCAGATACGTTGTTGATCAGCAGCAATGCACCGGCAAGGGCGAGTAGTATACGGGGGTAGAACGTCATGCCTTATTTCCAGTCAGTATGTGGAGGAGTGCGCTATTATACCTCGATGGCACCGTAATTCAATTTCGAGTGTGCATCAGGCACATTGCTGTCATTTCCTGTGTCGGGATAACGCGATAATGCAAACAGTGCCAGCGCTGCATTCTCTCTGTCTCTAACGCTCCAGCTCAACATTTAAATCACGGGCATCGGCCAGACCATGATCATCGACCACACGAATCACGTGGTGGCCTGCCCTGGCAGGCCACATGATGATGTTGTCCGGTTTTGTTTTCGTTAAAAACCTGTTGTCTATAAACCAGTAAAGTGCTGCAACATCCGCATCGGTAATAGCCGACAGGGGGATGCTGTTTTTCCCGCTGCTGTCAGCCCGGATAATATAATGCCGATCCGTTTGCGGTGATGTGATTTGCGGGCGCGACGAATGGTTGCTGGAAAAGGCACAGTCAGGTGAGAAAAAAGGCGGGATACGCCGTTGAATGCCAGCCTGACGGAAAATAGCCAGTAAATCGGATGGCCAGAATTCAAAAATTTCAAAGCGCGTGTTGTCATCGAAATGACAGGTGCGCAGGCCAGTCAAATTATCGATGGCCACTTCACGATAAATGGTATCGGTTTTAATCGGCGATTTACCGGGAATAAACCAGGTCATCTCCTGATCCTGACAATATCGTGTCGGCAGCATGCCCGAGGCCTTGCAGACCGGAATGCGTGTTAAATTCATTTTTTCCGGGTGTTTTTCCAGTCTGGGGATGGCGCCTTTTTCATGCTTAATCGCCTCGATCAGTTCAAAAAACAAAGGGGCTGCGATGTTTTTGCCAACAAAGGCCGGGTTGCTGCTGTTGTCGAAATTACCCACCCAGACAGCCAGAACATAAGGCCCGACCTGACCCACAGACCAGGCGTCACGATAACCCGATGAGGTTCCCGTTTTCCATGCTACGTCTGTACCTTCTGCATGAGGTTCCGGCTGAGGGCCGTCTTTCAGCATGTCCAGAACGAGAAAACTGGCTTCTGGGCTTAACAGGCGCTTTGTTGTGTTATGAATGACGCCCTCCTGCATGCGCAGGGGCTGCCACAATCCATCATTAACCAGCATGGCGTAAAGCCCTGCCAGTTCCTGCATGCTGAGTTCGGCACCACCCAGTGCCATCGACAGACCGTACCATGATTCTGATTTCAAATGGCTGACCTCTGCGTCGATCAGCAGCTGATACAAACCGGGACTGCTTAACTGGCTGGCCAGTTGCAGCGCAGGAATGTTTCGGCTTAAAACCAGCGCATCTCTGGCCCGCACCGGGCCGATGAAATCGTAGTCAAAATTTTCAGGATTGTAGCTGCCAAAACTGCGCGGTACGTCTTTCAATACCGTATTGGGATGAATCAGTCCCTGATCCAGAGCAAGGCCGTAGATAAATGGCTTGAGGGTCGAGCCGGGCGAGCGTTTGATTTCCGTGCCATTAATCTGGCCGCCGATACGAACATCATGAAAGCCGGCCGAGCCGAGCATGGCCCGTATGCCCATGTCGCGGGTATCAACCAGCAGGACGGCGGCGTTATATACGCCCAGCGCCTGCCTGCGCTTTATGTAGTTTTGCGTGACATGTTCCATGGTGGTCTGCAGACGCAGGTCGAGCGTGGTAACCACGTTTTTATCTGAGCCACCATGATTCTGGCGCAGGATGGTATTGACAAAATGAGGGGCTGCAAACGGAAGCGAGGAGGGACTCTGCATTTGCAGAGGGAGCTGCATGCCCGCCTGTTGAATGGCGTCTTCAGGATGCAGTTTTAGCCAGCGGTCAAACAGCCTGTCGCGGATATGTTTTAATTCCAGGTTGCGCGGGGTTCGCCGGTTTGGATTTTGCGGGATAACACTTAAGGTCAGCACATCCGGCAGACTGACATCGCCCGCTTTTTTATTGAAATAGATAAGGCTGGCCGCACCAACGCCTTCAATATTGCCGCCATAAGGTGCGAGATTAAGATACGCCTCAAGGATTTGATCTTTGCTGTAATGCCGTTCCAGCTGCAGCGCACGCGCAATTTGCTGCACTTTTCCGCTCAGGGTTTTGGAGTTTATGCCAAAACGCAAGCGGGCGACCTGCATCGTAATGGTTGACGCGCCCATTCGCCGGGAGCGCGCGCCCCACGTCTGCCACGAGGCTGTAATCAGCGCAACGGGATTGATTCCCGGATGCCAGCGAAAATACTGATCTTCCTGCAGAAGGGTGGCGGAAACCATTTGTGGTGATATGTCGGACAGCGGTGTGAACACGCGAAATTTATCGTCCTTATTGAGGGTAAGACGCAGCAATCGCCCCTGGCTGTCATACACGACAGTCGAAAAATCAAGGCCTTCAAGCAGGGGTGGCCTGGGGCAAAAAAATAATATGCCAAGACCACTGACAAACAGCCCAACAAGGATTATTCTAATGTACTTGGCAATGGAAGACATGCGTGCTGGCGTGCGTAAAAGATAAACAGCATACAGCATGGTATTAAGATGAATCAAGTGGAAGGGCGGGAATCCGCGCATGATTTATTAACCTCAATAACCTTTACTCAGGATGGAACATGAACAAGACTCCGGATTCAAAAAACTCGATTTTCGCATCGATTTTTGGAAAGCTGAACTGGAGCTGCCCTCCCTGGCTGCGCTACGTGGGCCTTAAGGCACGAACCAATCCCCTGAGTTTCTGGATACTGGTGCTGATGACTGCCGCACTGCTGGCAGCCGCCGCCTACGCCGCACACTGGTACAGTCATCTTCCCATCCCGGAGCGGGTTACTGCCGTGATAACGCCACCTAAAATTACTCCGCTTGAAGAAACCCTGGTGCCTGACAGTCTGAGCATCAGCTTTGGTGTGTCCAAGGATGAGTTTACGCCGAAATCCGTAGCACCTCTGGATCAGATTGGCAAGGACGTCAGTGACGGCGTAACCATGAGTCCAGAACTGGACGGCGAGTGGATCTGGCAGTCAGACAGCCAGCTGGTCTTCACACCCTCAACCGACTGGCCTGCCGGTCAACATTACAGCATACGTTTTGCCGACAATTTCTTTGCTCCTGGCACCCAGATGGCCTCACATGAATACAGCTTCTCTACGCTGCCATTTCAGGCCACTGTTTCCGACTTTAGCTTCTACCAGGATCCGGTCAACGTCAATGTCCGTGAAGCAGTTGCTACATTGAATTTTAATTTCCCAGTTGATCCTGCCAGCCTCGAAAAGAAATTATCTCTGGTTCAGCAGCAGAGCGCAGCTGACAAAAAAGAGGGGGCCAGCCGATCCTTCAAATTCAAACTGACCTACGATGAATTCAAGCGCGTAGCCTGGCTGCATTCCGAAAATCTGTCCATTCCCGAGGTGTCGCAGTACCTGCTGCTGACCCTGGATAAGGGCATTCAATCGGCCACACACAGCGCCGAGACCGATGTCAGCGTATCAAAAAATCTGTTGATTCCGGATGCCAGCAGTTATTTCAAGGTCCTGAACGTCAGCGCCTCGATTATTCGAAATGAAAAAGATCGTCCCGAGCAGATATTAAACATAGAAACCAGTCTTGGTGTAACCGAAGCCGTCATGAACAAATCGGTCCACGCCTATCTGCTGCCCACCACAAAGCCGGCGACCCGGTACGCGCGGGCGGAAGAAAATTACAACTGGCAGAACCCAGGGGAGGTAACGCCTCAGGTTCTAAGCCAGGCTCAGGCGTTGCCCCTGCATGCGATACCGGCTGACCGCAATTTTGCGAGCCTGCACA
This sequence comes from Legionella navarrensis, assembly GCF_052527415.1. Classification (NCBI taxonomy): domain Bacteria; kingdom Pseudomonadati; phylum Pseudomonadota; class Gammaproteobacteria; order Legionellales; family Legionellaceae; genus Legionella; species Legionella navarrensis. The sequence goes on from NZ_JBNVZR010000003.1 coordinate 206,472, forward strand.
GCTATAGGTTTGCGACCAATACGCCTCGTTATATGTACGTCAAAATTGATAAAGGCACACGTGGATTTGGTGATTTTGCATTGACCAGAGATTACGTGGCCGTCATCAACGTGCCTGAATTACCGAAAGAAATCAGTTTTCTGCATAATGGTGCCTTACTGGCCTTGAGCAGTGAGAAAAAGCTGTCGGTGCAGGTACGCGGGCTTGCAGCGGTTCGATTTGATATTGCCCGGGTTTTGCCTGATAACGTCAACCAGCTGATCACGCAGACACAGGGTGATTTTAACAACCCATACTTTATTAATCAGAGTTTCAACCAGCAAAACATCAGCGAACTGTATGCCGAGGTCCAGACATTTGAATCAACCGATTTGACCAAGGCACAGTATAGTTTCGTTGATTTGGCTAAATATCTGAGCACCAGCGAGAATACCGGTGGTCCCCAGGGGCTGTTCCTCCTGCAGGCCAGTGGCTGGGATACGGCCAGCAACAGCCCGCTGGATATCAAGACCAGCCGCCTTATTCTGGTCACGGATCTGGGTATGCTGGTGAAAGACAATAACGATGGCAGTCATGATGTGTTTGTTCAGTCCATCACCAGCGGCCTTCCTGTAGCAGGCATCGAAGTCAGCGCTCTGGGTAAAAACGGTCTGCCGGTACTGACCCGTACAACGGATGAACAGGGACGGGCGAGCTTCCCTGGTCTGAAAGACTTTGTGGCTGATCGCGAGCCTGTCGCCTGGCTGGCGCGCCAGGGAAATGATGTTTCATTTATTCCTTATAACAATTTCAGCCGCCAGCTCAATTTTTCCCGTTTTGATATTGGTGGTATCTACACCAACCAGGATCTGCATAGTCTAAGCGCTTTTGTATTTTCAGATCGCGGCCTTTACCGTCCTGGCGATACGGCTCATTTTGGTATGATGGTGAAGCAGGCTTACGCACAGGCTCAGCCAGCCGGTCTGCCCTTGCAGGTGACTATCACCGATCCGCGCGGAAACACGGTCTATGATCAAAAATTCACCCTCGATGACAGTGGTTTGCTGACAACGGATTTCACGACCCAGGCTACGTCGCCAACCGGTCAGTATTATATCAGCCTTTATACGGTCAAAGACGATCGTGCTGAAAGCATGCTGGGTTCAGCAAACTTTCGTGTAGCAGAGTTTCAGCCCGACCGAATGCGCATCAGCGCCAGCCTGAGCCCAGTTCAGGGGGATGGCTGGGTGTCTCCACAGGGACTGACCGCTAAAATCGGTCTGTGGAATTTATATGGCAGTCCGGCAGAGGGACGGCGGGTTAGTGGCAAATTGATTCTGACTCCCAAGGCCGTGCACTTTGACGAATACCCTGATTACGTGTTTGCGGATCCACTGCTGGATGCGGCTAAAACAGCGAAAACATTTACCGATACGCTGACGGATACCACGACCAATACGCAGGGAGAGGCGCAGTTCAGCCTGAATCTTGAGCGTTTTGACCGCGCTACCTATCAGTTGACCTTTTTTGCTGAAGGATTTGAAGCCGATGGTGGACGGAGTGTCACGACTCAGGTGTCGGCACTGGTCAGCCCGCTGCCATGGTTTGTTGGTTACAAGGCAGATGGTGATTTGCGCTACATCAAATTAAACGCCGCACGTCAGATCAACTACATCGCCGTGAATCCGCAGCTCGAAAAAATGCCGATTGATGATTTGAAAATGCAGGTGCTGTCACTGCGTCCTGTGACCACTCTGGTGAAAAAAACCGATGGCACCTACCAATATCAGTCGATTATGCAAAGCTCCGTCGTGAGTACCTCTGCGTTTTCCATCAGTGGCCAGGGAAGCAGTTATGCCTTGCCAACGGATAAACCCGGTGATTACGCCCTGGTTTTGCTTGACAGCACAAACACCGAGCTGAGTCGAGTAAACTTCAGGATTGTGGGCGACAGTCAGACACCGCTGGCAAAAAATGCCGAATTGAGCGTGACCCTGAACAAAAGCGAATATCTTGCGGGCGAAGACATCGAGCTGCAAATAAGCGCACCCTATACCGGCTCTGGTCTGATTACCATTGAACGGGATAAAGTGTATGCGGTTCAGTGGTTTAAGACAGATGCCAGTAATTCCGTGCAAAGCATACATATTCCTGCAGATTTTCAGGGGAATGGGTATGTTAACGTGGCTTTTGTCCGCGACTGGAACTCACCGGAAATCTTTATAAGTCCCTTAAGCTATTCCGTGGTTCCCTTTACGATGAACAACCGTGATCACAGCATACAGATCACGCTCGACGCTCCAAAGCTGGCTCGTCCGGGTGAAAACTTCCCGATCAGCTACAGCACGGATAAGCCCGGTAAAATCATTGTCTTTGCCGTTGATGAAGGTATTTTACAGGTCAGCCGATATCTCACGCCTGATCCGCTCGCGTTCTTCTTCCAAAAACACGCACTGGAAGTGTTGACGCAGCAGACCGTTGATCAGATCCTGCCCGACTTTATTAAAGACCGGGAGCTGTCTTCTGTAGGCGGAGACGATGGAGAGGCCAGTATTGCGGGTCATTTAAACCCCTTCAAGCGTAAAACCGATTTGCCGATGGTGTATTGGTCCGGCAGCCTGGACAGCGACAGCACACCCCGCCAGCTGGCGTTTGCGATACCGGATTATTTTAATGGTGCGGTGCGGGTCATGGCTGTTGCCATCAGCAGCGATGCGGTGGGTTCGACGGAGCAGCTTTCAGAGGTACGTGGCAACTTTGTGATCAGTCCAAACGTCCCCACCTTTGTTGCTCCGGGAGACGAATTCGAGGTCAGCTCAGCGATTGCCAATAACGTGAAAGGCTCAGGCGATAACCCTGAAATCAATGTTGATTTGACCCTTTCCCCGGGGCTGGAAGTTGTTGGCGAGTCCAGCAGCAGGTTGACAATAGGTGAAGGGCATGAGAAAAGCGTTTCCTTCCGGCTGCGCGCCAAAGCTGAACCGGGTTCTGCAACGGTCACGCTGCGTGCGACACTGGGTAAGCAGTCCTCGACCCTCAGCACCAGTCTGAGTATTCGTCCGGCGAGTACCTTTATGACGTCTGTGACGAGCGGTAGCGGCAATCAGGCGTCTCAGGTGTTGCCGGTTGATCGTGTGCTTTATCCACAGTATCGTACGGTCGAGGCGGCCATGTCGTCGAGTCCTCTGATTCTGGTTGTTGGCCTGCAGCGTTTTCTGGAAGGCTATCCTTATGGCTGTACGGAGCAGTTGACCAGTAAATCCTTCCCCATTCTGGCGCTGGCAAACTATCCATGGTTTACTCAGGACAGTGAGGCTGCAACGGCTCAGGTGAATGCCAGCATTGCAATGCTGGCGCAACGGCAAATGTCCTCGGGCGCGTTCAGCTACTGGCCGGGTATGGGCGATAACGTCAATAATCCTTTTGCCTCTGTTTATGCCATGCACTTTTTAAGCAAGGCCCGTGACCGCAACTATAATGTTCCCAATGATATGTTTTATTCGGGCATTGCTTATTTACGTGAACTCGCGTCACGCAATCCGACCAGTCTGGATGATGCCAGATTGCAGGCTTATGCGATTTATGTCCTGACCCGCAATGAAATCATCACAACCAATTATCTGACCAATCTGCAGCGTTATCTAGACAGCGATAAGGATAATCTGTGGCAGAAAGATATTACCAGCGCTTATCTGGCAGCCGTATACAGGATGATGCAGAATACAGCCGAGGCAGAGCGTTTGATAGGCCTGTACTCATTCCAGCCGGGCAGCCGTTCTGACTTTTACGATGAGGGAACAGCGAACGCCCAGTATCTGTATTTGCTGGCACGTCATTTCCCAGAACTTGCCAGGCAGCGTGAGTCCCTGGTTATGCCTTTGGTAAAGGCGCTCAACAGTGGTGAAATCAATACTGTTTTCGCCAGCTATGCCACCCTGGCGCTGAGCGCTTACTCTGGTATCAGTTCCTCGATTGCAGACAGCGCATTAACGATTAGCGGCGTTTCGGCGGATGGCGGGCAGCGTTTACTGAGCACAGCCAGCAATGGCTTTGCAAAAGCGAATCTTGAGCCGGGGGTGACTAAGGCGGTGCTGGGCAACCCCGGTAAGCAAACATATTTTTACCAGTTGACTCAGGCGGGTTTTGATACGCAGGTATCTACCGAGACCATTAGTAATGGTATTGAGATTTACCGTGAATATCGTTCCCTTGACAGCAAGGACGTTATTTCCTCAACTTCGCTCGGTTCGGAAATTGAGGTTCGCATCCGGGTCAGGGCTCTGGGAGATACCTGGCTGAGCAATGTCGCGATTGTGGATTTACTGCCGGGTGGATTTGAGGTGGTGGATGATACGGTAGACCGTGAGCATGTTGAGTATTCCGATGTCCGTGAGGATCGGGTTCTGTTCTTTACTGGACTGGACGCAACGGTTAAGGAACTGGTGTACCACATCAAGGCGACCAATCAGGGTGACTTTACAGTGCCGGGGATATTTGCTCAGTCAATGTATGATCCCTCCGTGATTAGCCGCGGCGCAGCTGGGAAGATAACTGTGACTGCTGATCAGTAGAACCGTCATGGAGGGCATGTAGCTATGCTCATGCCCTCCATGGGATTGAAGGTGGAAAAGGCACTGGTGATATCATTGAGGATTGACACGTGGCTCTGTAAATTCGCCACATTTTAAACAGAATCTGGCGCGAGGCGTTTTTTTAATCGCGTTACACAGCGGACATTGATTAAGAATAAGTTCGCTTTTAAATTCCTCACTGATTCGTACAGCCTCTGCTTCTCCAAGCTTGTAAAAACGCTCTGTAAGGCCGTGATTTCTTATGAAATCTGTAGAATAACTGTCCATGTAGTGCCATAGATCGCCTCTTGGTTCCGTTGGTTCATGGGCTATAACAGGTGCTGTGGATGGGTTCTCATATTCACCATCTATAACAATCTCAATCTGTTCGTGAAACGCCTGATCTATAAAACGGCCTAAAATTAATATATCACCGCAACTATAACCAAGTGTCATGGCTGCATTTGCAACATCCGGGATGCTATCGATTTTTCTGAGCGTTTTTAACAAGGTAAATGCCGCGAATAGATATAACAGGTCTTGAGTAACTTCTATACTCAGCGACAGTGAACGCAATGCGTCTGATAATTGCGTGAACAGTTCATTAGAACCCTTGTAGTCGTAGTCAGCCTGAGCCGCCCAGTCTATTTCATTGTAATACAATGATCCATGGATACTAAAATGGCGTGCATCATCTGCCAGACAAAAATAAACGCCTTTGATGCTGTCTGGTAAAACGACATCCGGTGATTGGCCCGCCGAATCCGTCAATTCACGTAAGCCCGTAATAATGTATTCACTGAGAATTTTCTGGATGTCATCCCAAGGGAAAATTGCTATGACATCAAACGGAATGATGGCTTCATACAGCGGTGCAATTTCATTTATAAAATCTGTAAAACGATTAAGATGTGTTGCTTTTTTTACTTGTTCTTTTTCAAAAATCAGCATTCTATTTCCCTTGGATATGGTGGACCGAATCTTGTGGGCGCTTCAGATGAAGCCGGGGGCGCTTGAACGACATTCAAAGCCCGTGCAAATGTGCGAGGAAAAGTATTACTATTTTAAGTTCCTTTAAGGGTGTCTGTTTTGTTCGGTATAATAATAGTTTTTTTCTGTCTATGGAAGGATAGGGAGGGCATATGGGGCCTGTCAAAATTAAATGGTAACGGTAGTAGTACTATCTTCAAGACGATGAGTTTCACTCGAGCTTGTGGATTCATCTGCTAATGCTTCCTCCCTGGCTGCCCTGGCTTCAGGGTGACAATCTGATAATTGTCGTAGATAATCATTAATAATATCCGCTTGCTCACCAAATAAATCACTTTGTATTTTCGCCATTTCATTCAGCCTGGACGTTTGAAAATCTAATTCCATCAGGAGATGCCCGATAACAGAAGCGGTATCTTCTATCGAAGGGGTTACTACTATCCTGGAAGGTTTAATGTGACCTTGTTTTTCAATGTGTTTCAGAATAGGAATTTCCTGTTGTTCCAATGCCTCAGTAGTTAAGGGGGATGTAAATACAAACGATTTTAATTCAATATCTCTGATTCTTTTATTAGTATTAACATCGATTAATGAATAAAATGTTTTTGCACCGATCATTCTAAAATACAATGTGTATTTAAATTTTATCTCTTCATCTGATAATAAATTGAAGCTCCATATACCGTAATCGAATTTTGGTTCGTGTTTCGCATACCTGTCGTCGAATATGTTTTGGAGGCAATGATTAAATTGTTTCGGAAAAAAAGACAGGGCTATTTTAATTAAATTATCTTCAGGAGTTACTGGGGTTTTACCACCGTATATTTCACCTGCTGATTTAATTAACGAGAGTTCATCTGCACCTGAGGCGAGCAACGCACACCAAAGAGCCACAAACCTTGATGTTTCAGCGATCTCATCTTGAGTCTCACATTTTGTCTTATTGCCTGATTTACTACCGAAAAGTCCATATTCGTGTCTATGTCGAAGAGCATATGCCCGAGATTCTTTATAGCGGGAAACACTGAAAGGTATGCGAAGCTGTTTGCTTAAATATTGACTGCTTGCGGCCATCCTGACCTCACAAAAAAGTTAATGCGTCCCATAGTAACACTGTCAGACCGTTCAATCACCGGTTTTTTTGTACTGAGCCGAGGTTATTTCCGAACCCCGACGGTCACGGTTCGGAAGCTGAAAAACCGGTATAGGGTACGATGACATCAGGCATCGTCCCTTTCTGTATGAGTGTATTGTTCGATCTTTTTGATATTAACCATCACATCACGAATTTTTACCAGCTCAGCGGTCATAAGCGACAGATTTTGCCGATCTTCTTTCAGGAGGGTACTTAAAGACGCAAGATCCTGCTCGGCAGATAGCTGATCAATCAGCAATTGCCTCGACTTGAGAAAGTTTTCGGTCAGGTTTTTAAACTCATCCGGATTATCAAGTGCCGAAAGCAGGGAATCAGGCAACGACATGGTCCCACCATGTTTTAATATTGACGGCGATGGTCTGGCATTCCTGCAGGGCTTCCAGATTGTTCTTTGCGTTGGCCGTAAACAGTTGCTTTTCCAAATGCTCGTAAATATTATCCAGCTTTTCAGACAGCACCGGATCCGCATCAAAGTTCAGACAGTCACGCAGATATGACACGATTGAGCCTGCGCTGGCCAGACATTTGCATTTGATGGTTATGTTATTATTTTTCATGGCCGTTAACGACTGATTAATATCAGACAACAGCTTTTCAAGTAACATTTGTATCTGCCTGTGCCCCGGTGCACCCAATACTTCGCTGTATGCACCAATCTCATTATAAATATCCAGACGATTCATATAAAACATCCTATTTTTTGTAAATGTACTCAAGAGCTGTGATTTGTCTTTCCATGTATTCACTGATGCGCTGATAACGCTCAACAAAGTTGTTCAGCTCGGAGAATTTTGTATACAGATATTCTTCCAGTGCATCAAGTCGTGATTCTTCCCTGGTAATGCGATTATCCAGCGCATATTCCTGCCGGCCTATGATTTTTTCGCGGCTGGAAATATTACCGCCTTCGCGGGTTATTTCCGTTAATACCCCATCAATTGTCTTGATAAAACCATTGGTTGAATCGGTAAAAAATGCAGAGAGGTCATCATAGTTACCATCTATGGCTGCAGACAGGGCTTTATCGTCAATGGTCAGTTTTCCGTTTGAAGTGTACTCTACATTTTTTTGTGTATTGGGATCAATGTCTTCGCTGAATTTTCTTTCACTGGGTGCTTTTTTAATCCCAGCGTCCAGCAGACTCTGGATGGACAGGCTGCCAAGACTCTGCTCAAGGCTGTTAGTCAGTCGCATTTTGATGACGGAGTACGTACTGTCGCGCGTTAACCGGGTGGCCTGGTTTTTATCGATGGTATCAATCAGCGTGTTATACGCATTCACCATATCATTCAGAGCGCTTTTCAGGGTCTGACTGCGATTTTCAGTATCTACGGCGATACTGAGCTCCGCGCTTTGACCGGCCTTATTCAGGGTAAAGGTTATGCCATCCAGCAGATCACTGACTGTGTTATCTGGGCGGGTTACACTAAACCCATCAAATGTAAACTGGGCATCCTGCGCAGCACTGAGCTCATGGCTGAGATCCAGTGCGGGCGCGGCGGTTCCGCCAATGGTCATTTGTCTGGCCAGACCCGTGTCTTTGGATGTCAGAATCAATCGATACTCGGGGGTTCCCAGGTTAGATGTTGTTGCCAGAATAGAGGCGCTGATCCCGGGATTATTTAATGAATTATTAATGTTATCGCGAATCGTTTCCAGGCTGTCATCTGTACCAATCATCAGACTGAAAGCATCGCTGCCAATTTGAATGTCCAGGCTTCCTGCCATCGACAGTGCGGTGCCTTTGTCGGTAAAAACGGCGCTGCTGACCTTATGCGCCTGAGCCAGTTGGCTGATATTAATCTGGTGATTACCGGGCGACGTATTTTTTCCGGTCAGTACGCTGCTGACAACACTGTTATCAGATGAGCTGATTTTCCAGGCGTTGTTATCGAATATTTGACCAAGGTGGTCGAGTGAGTCAGTAAATTTTTTTATCAGGCTGCTTAGATTCGTATAATTAGACAGCTGATAATCCAGCATCGACTTGCTTTTATCCAGTCGAGCAAGCTGCAGTTTTTCGACGTCCATGGTTGCGGCAACCAAGGCGTTGATATCACCAATTCCCGTAACATTATTTGCCATAGTATCAACTTGAGTTTAAATGATAAGAAAACTCCCTGGTTGTCGAAACAACCAGGGGAGCTGATTATTAACCTTGTAACAGTTTCAGAACGATTTGGCCAGACGAGTTGGCTTGTGACAACATGGCAGCACCTGATTGTTGCAGGATTTGCAATTGAGCCAGTTTCGCGCTTTCTTCGGCAAAGTCGGCATCCATGATACGTGAACGGGATGCTTCCAGGTTAACTACGCGATCGAGGTTGCCGTTTACAGCAGCTTCAATTTTGGAGTGACTGGCACCGAGTCCGGCAAGGCCTGTGGTTACGGTTGTGATGGCATCGTCCAACAGGTCCAGAGCGGCTTGCGCGTTGGCATTCGATGTTACGTCACCTGTTACAGCCAGTGTAGCAGACGTAGAATCAATCAGGGCGATGTCGATACGATCGTTGGCTGTGTTGTTAGAACCAACCTGAACGGAAATCGTAGTGGCAGCGTTCATCAGAAAAGTGCCGTTAAAATCAAGAGTAGCGGCAACACGGTCAATTTCAGTCATCAGAGATTGATACTCTGTGTCGAGGTTAGCGAGGTCACTGGTAGTATAGGTTCCAGTAGATGCCTGAGAAGCCAGTTCACGCATACGCTGCAACAGGCTCAGTGTCTGGTTCAGGCCGCCTTCAGCTGTCTGAATCAGAGAGATCCCATCATTTCCGTTTCGGCCGCCTTGACGAACAGCACGAATCTGAGCGGTCATGCCGGCAGCAATCGCGTTACCAGCCGCATCGTCTTTAGCCTGGTTGATTCGACGACCGGTAGACAGGCGGTTAGTTGCCTGAGCCAGCTGGTCCTGAGTTCTGCCCAGACTTTGTTGCGCCATTAATGACGATGTATTGGTATTGATGGTTATAGCCATTTTTAATCCCCTTGATTGGAAAGTTAATTTTGTCTTACACCTTATCTATCGGGGGATTCGCTCGAAACTTAAATAAATTTTTTCACAGGATGATGATTAAATTCATTTATCCATCGCAATTACTTGCAAAACTGGCACGATCCATGCATATATATAGCTGGAATGTTATCAGAGCCTGGCTTCTGTATTTTGATTTAACGGACTTTTGGAATTATCAGACTTATGACTATGACAAGCTCAGCAATCAGTAAGGTAGACATTAGCGCAACGCTTGAAAAGATCAGGGCGTTAACCGGACAGGGAAAGGTATCAGGTCAATCGGAACTGACCAGTACAAAAGTTTCCAGTTTCGATCAAATCATGTCCGTAGCAAAGAATGCTTTGTCCGATATCAATAATGCTCAGTTTCAGACTGAAGCACTCAAAAAATCATACCTGAGTGGTGATCCCACGGTTTCAATCTCGCAGGTTATGATGTCAACCATGAAATCGAAGCTGGCATTTGAAGGCCTGCTGGTGGTCAGGAACAAACTCCTGGAATCCTATAAAGAAATCATGAATATGCCCGTTTAAAGGTCCGGTGAGAGTGCATGGAAAATCGAGTTGAAAATATAATACAGCAAATCAAATCCATTATTGATTTTGATGTGATGAGGCGTCTGTTTTTTCTGGGGGGCATCGCGTTAAGCGTTGCTATCGGTCTTGGCATTCATCAGTGGACCCAGGAGCCGTTATACAGCCCCCTGGACTTTCGCATGAGCGATAAAAACTTCCCCACGGTGGTTGAAACGCTTGAAAAGGCCAATATCAAATATAAATTAAACGAAGCCAGCGGTTTGATTTCAGTGCCGGCAACGGACGTTAACATGGCTCGCATTCGGCTTACATCAGCCGGTCTGTTAAATGCGGCACCGGTTAATTACGCATTTCTCAACGATAAAAACAAGCTTGGCTCCAGCCAGTTTCTCGAAAATACCCGTTATCTGCGTGCGCTTGAAGAAGACCTGGCCAAAACCATCGGTTCGATACAGGGTATTTCCAGCGCGATCGTGCACATCGCCAAGCCACAATCCAATATTTTTGCCAATGAAAATGCCAAAACCACCGCCTCTATCATTATTAATACCACGCCAGGTTATGATGGTGATAAAGAAAAGGTGCGTGCCATCATTCAACTTGTTGCGGCCAGCGTACCCGAACTGGATCCTACAAACGTAGCGATAACGGATCAGTACGGCCACTACCTGACCTCCGTAACCAACACCGATTATCTGCATAATCAGGAGCAGCTGACTTACCAGACCAACCTTGAAAACAATTATGAAAAACGTATTCAGTCCCTGATTTTTCCTTTGCTGGGCCGAAACAAAGCCAGTATCAACGTGAACGCTGATGTTGATTTTACTCAGCAGGAAGAGGCCAAGGAGGCTTACGATCCCTCGCAAAACGCCGTTCGAAGCGAGCAGACGGTCAAGGAGGATAATACCAGCTCTTCACCCAGCGGCGTACCAGGCTCTCTGGCTAATCAGCCACCATCCACCGGTCAGCAGCAGCCAACTGCTTCCAGCGGCCAGAGTCGCAGCGAGTCTGTCAAAAATTATGAGCTGGGCAAATCCACAACCTACGTCAAGACAGATACACCCAAAATCAAGCGGATTTCTGTAGCGGTTGTCCTTGATAATGAGCGTGTCTACGATAAAAAATCCAAAAAGATGCTGAGCAAGCCGATTGATAAGGAAAAGCTCGACAAGATAACCGAACTGGTCAAATCCTCGATTGGATACAACCAGTCGCGGGGAGACATGGTGACCGTTATCAACAGTGGCTTTATTGAAACCAAAGCGGAGCCTGATCGCGGCGTGGCCATGTGGGATGAACCCTGGTTCTGGGATCTCGTGAAAAAATCCACCGGCATTATTCTCGGTTTTGTGTTCCTGTTCATCATTTACAGAAAAATTTCGCCGGAACTGGTTCGCAAAAAAGACTCGGCTCAGGCTCTGAGCCTTGAGGCGACTGAAAAGCAAAATCTGATTTCGGCCGAAATGATGCGTTTAAAAAACGAACAGATTGAGATATTGAAAGAACTGGTTCAGAAAGATCCGAACAAGGTCGTGGGCGTGATTAAGAAGTGGGTTGCCAAATAAGATGGATTCTTTGAAAAATGCAGCAATTATAATATTGGGAATGGGTGAACAGTGCGCGGCTGAAGTCCTTAAAAACATGAGCCACAAGGAAGTTGAATCCATTATTGAAACCATGAACCACATGGGAGACGTTTCGGAGCAGGAGGTGATCGTTGCTCTCAATGCCTTCTTCAATGACGCTAACAATACCACTGGGATTAACGTCAGCTCCAGCGAATACATCCGTAAAACGTTTTTAACAGCCGTTGGCTCCGATAAAGCGGGAACCATTTTTGATGAAGCGTATTTATCGGAAGAACTGATGGGCGTAGAACTGCTTAAATGGCAGCCCCTGCATGTGGTGATTGATGCGCTCGAAGAAGAGCATCCACAGATCATTACGGTGGCATTGATGTGTCTGGATGGTGAGAAATCGGCACAGATACTCAAATGGCTGCCTTCTGAACAGAGCAAGGACGTTATTAATCGAATGACCAACCTCAGCCCGGTTTCCTCATACGCGATGAAAACGCTGTCCGAGTATTTACAGGAACAGTTCACCAAAACGGAAAAATTCAAACTGATCACCTCTGATGGCGTGGACATGGCCGCCAATATCATTGCCTATATGGATGGCAAGGAAGAAAGTGAAATCATGTCGTTCCTGACCAACGAAAACCTGGATGCCTGGCAAAGAATACAGGGCAAGCTGTTTCCCTTTGAGCGCCTCGCCAGACTGGATTCGAGAGGTATGCAAACAGTTATCTCAGAGATCAGTAACGAGGATCTGGTTCTCGCACTGAAAGGGACAACAGACGAAATTCGAAAGGCTTTTTTCAAATGCATGTCGTCTAAAACGGTCGATCTGCTCACCGACGATATCGATTCGACCGGTCCTAAAAAAATGGAAGACCTGATTGATGCGCAACAGCGAATCATCGATGTTGCCAAAAAGCTGGCTGAAGAACAGAAGATTATCTTACCCGGACTGAAGGGAAGCAATAAGGTTTTATAGGAGGTCACGTGAGCGAATTTCACCAACAATTGGGCGCGTTTGAAGTCTGGTCTTTTCCTTCGCTGGATGACGAACCTGATCAGATCGAATACCACAGTCCTGATACTGTCAGCCCGGTAGTGGAAGAGCCGGAACCCGAGCTTCCATCTCCTGAACTCGAGGAACAAAAGGCCGCCCTGATAGACAGCATGGCCTGTCTGCAGAGCAGGATTGATGCTCTCGATCAGATCACCGCTAAAATTAACCAGAGTCTCTCCGAAATAGATGACACGATGGTCAATAACATCATTCTGCTGATTAAAAATGCTGTAAAAAAAATCATTCATAAAGAAATACTGCTCGATGACTCGGTGATGAAAGGCATGATCAATGAATCACTCGATACCCTGAAGGAAGGCAGCGAGGCCTGCATAGTGTATGTATCAGAAGAGGACTATCATGTTCTGCATCACGATATGTCCCTGTCTCAACTTGATATCCGCTGCGATCATCTTCTTCAGCGGGGTGATTTTGTTATCAAAACCAAATTAAGCGAAGTGGAAGCCATTCTTGAACAGAGACTGCAATCTTTGTTTGGATTATAAAATGAGCGTGATTGCCAGTTTGAAGCGAACGCTTCATCGTTTGAATGATGGAGTGGATCGGGCGCAGGACGTTATCGCCTATGGCACCGTGGTACGTATTTCCGGATTTATGCTGGAGGCCGCAGGGCTTCACGTTTCGGTTGGTACGGTATGTCGTATATATCTGACCGGCAGCGATCGCAACGTCATGGCCGAGGTGATTGGTTTTTCTGATGACTGCACCTATCTGATGGCTTATGAGGAAATCAACGGCATATTGCCGGGCAGCAAGATTGCCTGTGTGGCCAAATCTCTGCGCGTACCGGTTGGAAAAATGCTGCGTGGGCGGGTGCTGAACGGTCTGTGTGAGCCCATTGACAACAAAGGGCCACTGCATGCCTCTCTCTTTTACGAGCTGCAGGCTCAGACTCTCAATCCGATTGAACGCACCCGCATTTCCCAACCCATTGATGTGGGTGTGCGCGCAATTAACGCCCTGATCAGCGTAGGTCAGGGGCAACGCCTGGGTGTTTTTGCCGGCAGCGGTGTGGGCAAAAGTGTTTTGCTGGGTATGATCACCCGGTTTACGCAGGCGGATGTGGTGGTTGTGGGGCTGATTGGTGAGCGCGGCCGCGAAGTCAAAGAGTTTATCGAGGAAAATATTGGTCTGGATAATCTGGAAAAAACGGTCATTGTCGCAGCACCGGTTGATACCTCACCGCTGATGCGCGCCAACGGCGCCATGGTTGCGACCACCATCGCTGAATATTATCGCGATCAGGGTCTGAATGTGCTGCTGATTATCGACTCACTGACCCGCTACGCTCAGGCCTTGCGCCAGGTGTATCTCACTCTGGGTGAAATGCCGTCGGCCAAGGGCTTTTCTCCGTCCGTGTTCTCAAAAATTTCTCAGCTGGTTGAGCGCACAGGTAACGGCTCGGAAGGCCAGGGATCGATTACCGCATTTTATACGGTATTGACCGAAGGCGATGATATGAATGATCCGGTTGCCGATCATGCACGATCCATTCTCGATGGCCATGTTGTTTTGTCGCGCAGACTGGCTGACTCGGGGCATTATCCCGCCATCGACATCAGCAGCTCTATCAGCCGTGTGATGACCTCGATTATGGACGACGAGCATCTGGAGCGGGTGCAGCGCTTTAAGCGTCTGTACAGCGCCTGGCAGCAAAATCAGGACCTCATCAAAATGGGCATGTATCACCCCGGCTCAGACCGAGTGGTAGATGAGTCCATCACCTATCATGATCGCATGCTTGCCTATCTGACCCAGGGAATCAACGAGCAGGCCAATATGGCGCGTGATCTGGCTGAACTGGCAGGGTTGTTTCGATGAGTCAGGCGACACGCAATCCGGCTCAGATTGAGCTGATGATCAAATCATTCAGCCTGCGTAAAAACGCCGTAAAAAATCAAATCATGCAGCTGAACGCCACCATTGCGAAAAAAAAACAATCCATCGAAACCTTACAGAACTATGCGGCTTCCTATGAAAAAAGGACGGATACACTCTTGAATCAAAGCGCGCAGATTATCAAAAACAACCTGGCTTTTTATCAGCAGCTGGCTCATGTGATCCATCTGGAAAAAACAGAGCTGGAAAAGCTGGACAAAATTAAACAGGATTTGACGGCAAACTATCATGAGCTCAACAACAGGCTCGATGCCGTGAGCAGTATACGGGATGATATTGGTCTTGCAATGGCCGCTGCCATGGACAAGAGGGATGACAGTGATTTGTCGGATTTATCGATTGTGGTGTCAGCCAGGGAGCGTGAATGGAACCTTTAACGATTATGTCGGCCCTGCAGCATATGCTGATGGTGACCATGCTGGCCGTGTGCATTATTACGGTACCGGTTTTGATTGTCGGGGTGGTGATTTCCATCGTTCAGGCCGCTACTCAGATTAATGAAATGACGATCACCTTTATACCTAAGTTAATCGTCATGTTTCTGATTTTGCTGTCATTAATGCCCTGGCTGTTGGAAAAGCTGGTGATGATGACTCAGCAATATATGATTAATCTGCCGGCGTATATTCGGTAGGGCTTTGTCACAATTGAATCCTTAGGCAGGGTGG
>NZ_JBNVZR010000030.1:0-17412 GCF_052527415.1 Legionella navarrensis
CTGTAAGGCTAAATCTATCCATTTCTTTTCTGCAGTCATACCGTTAAACCCTTCTTTAGCACATGACGATCACATGAAATTTAACATGGTCTGAATTAAAATTTTACTTATCACAGGAAGAGGATCACATGAGAAAGTCATTTAAATCATATGGTTAGTTGAATATGGGGGCATATAATCATATGAGGTTCAGATACTGGAAATAAAATAACTTAATAATGATAATCAATTCAATCACATGAGATATGGTTTTAACATTATCAATAGCCGAGGTCCGTCCAGGAGTCGTTGACGAAGACATAAAAAAGATGAATGATGAGAATGAAGACCGCATAACCAGGGAGGAATATGCTATGGTATTTTTCGTTAATGGCCCAACGTCAGCATTGTCTGACTGGTCTGAGTTCGCGTTACCGCAAACGCAGCCAGGCTCGGTTATTGATTATAAAATCATGCTTATCGGTGATGATTCATCAGGGAAGACCAGCCTTGTAGACCGATTTGGTAAAAAAAGCTTTACGGGTAATTCGGATATCACCATAGGCGTTGATTACAGCAAATTTAAACTGTACACGGCCGATCAGATATTCAGGCTGCATTTGTGGGATACGAGTGGACAAGAGCGATTTAAGGGAATAATAAGCCCTTATTACGCCAGAAAAGATGCCATTATTGTCTGCTTCAGTTTCGACGATCCCTCATCGTTCCAGCACCTGCCTTACTGGTTAGATAAAATCACCCCAGACGATAACGGCAGATACCCTGGTATTATTCTGGCTGGAACAAAGTCGGATCTCAGAGAGCAACAGGTGTCCGACGAGCAGATTACCGATCTGATGACGCGCTGGAATAACGAGCATCCCGATATGTCCATTGACGGATACATTGAAACCAGCGCCAAAACAGGCATGAATGTCGAGCTGCTGTTTAAAAAAACAGCGCAAACCTGCTGGATTAGACAACAGACAAAGACAACGATGCCAGTCGAACAGGCTGTTACCATAAAAAACGAAATTGCCGGGCGCATTGCGCGCTATATTGCCGAAACGGATCGGAAGCGAGATGCTCAGGGAAGCTTTGCAGGCGACTTTTCGCTGTTTGCCGCAGCCCGTGCCCATAATCGCGAAATAGACTATCAAATTGCCCGGCAGTTACAGGACGAGTTGAACGGCACAGACGATCTGCGCTCCATTTTTCATCCCCTTCATCTGGACAGACTGCGCCAACAGGCAGTGAGCCGTCATGCCGGACTGAGACAGGGTAATCCTGGTTTTTTCAGTCTGTCGCATGATATCAGCCGGGGAAGACTCGGTATTATCTGGAACGACAGTGTTGACCTGATTACACACACGATGGCAGCCGCTCCGTAAGCATGTTGTGCCTTGGCCAGTGCGGGTTAGATATAAGGCATTGGTCCGGCATCTGGCTTCGGATGTTGCTCCTCAGGAGGTAAAGCATGAGCGGCGAAAAAGCCGAACTGACTCAGATGCCCGTCATTCGATGACGAGGCCGCGACAACCGCTGTCGGCTCACCGGAGCCCGTAAAACTGACCATCTCTCGAAAACCCTCCAGCAAAGAAGCAGCATACAGAGCCAGGTATTCCTCCAGATTTCGCCCCCATGCATCTCTGTCGTTGATAAGTATCTCTATCCTGTCGGGCTCAAGCCCTTTCATCAGACTGAGTATGGCCGGAAAACACGCGGGCCTGGCGCAGGCAACAAAGCGCGGGATATACCACCCCGATACGCGCTGGCTGAGACATTTTGCCCGAACATCGGCATTCAACGCCTGCAGCACCGGCAACCAGGCCTGCAGAGCCACGCTGTCGCACCAGTAAACAAGATGGCCGAGCAGATTGCTGCCTTTATTGTTTTGCTGTAACAACAGGTCAGCCACCGAACCGGCATCAAGAAAACCCAGGATGTCCCGCAGATTTTTAATCTCGTCGGGGAAATGTCGGCTTACCCATTGCAGGGCATTTTGCCCCATGCCAGTGGTATCCTTCAGGCAATTAGATATTGGCAATTTAATATGGCCGATCAGGTCTTTAAATTCTGGCAATTTCAGGCAAGTCAGGAGAGCAGGCAGATCTCCCGCTGTGATATTCGGATGGCGCGCCTCTGGCAGTTTCTTCCAGATAGCACTGAACAGCTTGTTATATAGTTCGGCAACAGTCTTCAAATCAATACATCCGGATCAGTCAGGACGCGTATCGTATTTAATGAGCAACCATTTTTCAAGAAAAACAGGCAGAAAGCCCCTCTTTCGTCATGCTCCAATCAGTCGAGCTTTAAGAAAACTCGGAATGTCCCTGAAATGTGCCGCCAGCGCCTGTGGAACCGGTGCCTTGCCCGTCATATCGATGAGGTTGACGGCAATATTGTCGCGCGAGGTGTTGACCATCTGCTCAATGTTATACCCCATTTTCGACAGGCTCTCGGTTATGCTCCCAATGGCACCGGGAACATTGCGGTTGATAATGAGCAGGCGATGGCAATTAGCGGAGGGTAGCACCGGGAGAAAAATATTGGGAAAATTGACCGAATATTCGATATTTCCGCTTTCAAGATAGCGACGGATATTACGAATCACCATCTCCGCCGAATTTTGTTCGGCTTCGTGCGTGCTGGCCCCCAAATGCGGAAAACTCAAAACCCCGGGCTGAGAAGCCAGCTTGACGGTCGGGAAATCGGTGATATAACCCATCATTTTTTTATTGCTGAGCATGGATAAAACCGCTTCTTCGCTGACGATTTTTTCACGCGAAAAATTGAGGAGCAAGGCTTCGCTTTTCAGCAAGGGCAAATTTGTTTCATTCAACAGATGCGTGGTATCCGTCGTTAACGGCACATGCAGACTGATAATATCCGCATGACGCAACACCGTGTTCATATCATCGACTTTTTCAATGCTGGGCATTAAGGCCAGCGCATTAGACAGGGAAATATTCGAGTCAAACGCCATCACCCGCATACCCAGCCCCAGGGCCGCATTGGCAACCTTAACGCCAATATGGCCCAGACCAATCACTCCCAGCGTTTTTCCTGAAATTTCATGGCCAACAAATTTCTTTTTCTGATGCTCAATTTCGCGGTGCACCGTTTGCTGATCATTTTTTGTCAGCTGGTTCAAAAACGTCATCGCTTCATTAAGATGCCGATACCCAATCAACAAAGCCGCCAGCACCAGCTCTTTTACGGCATTGGCGTTGGCGCCGGACGCATTGAACACGGGCACCCCCATGCCGGTCAGTTTATCTATGGGGATATTGTCGGTACCCGCCCCGGCCCGACCGACCGCCAGCAGATTATCCGAAAACGCATGGTCATGCAGAACGCGGGAGCGAACCAGGATAACGTCTGGAGCGGCCGCGTCTGCGCTTAACTGATAACGCTCTGGCTCAAACAGACCCAGCCCTTTCTGTGAAATATTGTCCAGAACATTAACGGTAATCATGGTGCCACTCCTTGGTTTGATGTGTCAGTCTCAATTTAGCTCCGTTTCTATTTAATTTTGACAGGTAAAAATATTGCAAGCCATGCTAAAAGTATGTCGTCCCCGCGCAGGCGGGGATTCATCTCTATCAAGGCACATGTCAAAATCAAATGGAAACCCTGTTAGTTTCGATTGAGACTGATTTTTTCCAAAGTATAGAGCATTTTCAGGCACGCTTATCCAGGCCCAGTTCTACAGCAAACGCCAGACCCAGGCGAGTGAAATTAAGCATGTGCTCAAGACTGATAATATCCAGTCTGTCCTGCGCGGTATGCACATAAGGATTGTCATCCGCCAGCGTGGTTGCTGACGGATAGCTTGCCTTGAAGTCAGCAAAATACCAGTTGGCATGATCGCTGCAGGCATAGCCGCAGTGTGTATAGCCAACAGGAACGCCAACATAATCCGTCAAGAGATCCGCTGTAAAGCGGGTGAGCTGCGGGTCAACGTAATCATCAATAAGCCAGATGGTCTTATCGGCAGGATTCGCACGATATCCAGCCTGATCCAGCTGCAACACCCCCGCCACCTGAACGGCCCGGTCCAGGAAGGATTCCACAACGTAGGCAGAACCAACAAGACCTTCCTCTTCGGCCGCATAGGCGATGATATAGACCGGTCTGTCCAGACGGATCTTGCTGGCCAGGAGCACCCGACTCACTTCCAGTCCCACCGCGATGCCGCTGGCATCGTCATCAGCACCCGGCTTGTTGCCGCTCAGGGTATCGATGTGAGCGCCAATTACGATACCAGGCTTGCGTTTACCCTTGCCAATCACGGTGACAACCGATGGCTGACGGTAACGTGTTCCCGTTTCGATGTAATAGCTGCTGACGTCTGTGCGTCCGTATTCACGCGCCATGCTGTCAAACTGTTGTTTATACCAGTTGGCTGCGGCAACGCCTTCATTCGTTTTGGCCGCCCGATTGACGTAATCCGTCAGATGCTGCATGTTTTGCCAGATTTTTTCGGGTTGTATTAATTCGTATAAATCCATCACCTCGGCTTTGTGGCTGAGCGTTGGGAGTCTACTGGCTCGAGCCGTTTTTTTCTGGCCGGTCTGTGTCAATAAACGCAGAGGAGTTGGCCGGTGTCGCCAGGGCTCCAGATTGATAAATCGGCCCTGTGAGCCATCATGCAGCCTTTGCATCAGATCGTCGTCCAGGATGGCCTGAACCAGACTGAACCCATCAGCCTGACTCAACAACTGCACGTGGTCCTTTACCTGCTCATATTTGGCATTGGTCATTAACAGTTGGTCGGGCTTTGTCAGCGAGGCCGCCGCACAGTTCATGCTGCAGGTCAGGCCGGCCAGTAAGGCAAAAAAACCGGATTTGATAAACATATTGCATACCTCCTTTGTCAGACTTTGTTGGACATGCCGGCTATCCCCCGGCATATAGCCGCGGATGATAGCCTGGTCAGGAGGTAATAACACCCATTTCAGCTATAAATTTTTGCGCCCGAACCCATGGCACAGTCGACAATGGCCTCTTCACCCATTGGCGAAAAATCAGTCGCATTCAGTACGACAGCCGACAATGTCAGGTGATTATTATCCTTCAGCATATACTGTATGTGCTGGTAGGTAGCGTGTCTGGGGAAGTTTGGATCGTTGAGCGTAAAATGCGTCAAAGAGGCCACTATTCTTCCATCAGAAGCGAGTACGATTTCATTAGGAGTGAACAAAGCCATGCCATCAACGGCCGGAATGCTGTTTTTAACAGCCGTGCACTGAGCAAAATTAATGGCGATTCGCACCATGCTGCCCTTGCTTACGGCTGACTTTACCGCAGCGTAATCAGGCAGGTTGACGGCGTCGGCAGAGGCTGTTTTTGCAATCAAAAACAAAGAAGCCATCATCCACTTTTTCATATTGTTCATCAGTAATATCCTTATCTGGTAAGCCCTGTATCGGGCCGGTTATGTATTGCGCATAGAGCATGACATCATCGCGTTCATCGTTCAAGATCCCCCCATTTCTTTCTTCGAAACACGGGCAATTATTCTGTCCAGAAGAGCCGTACTAAGCACTCGCTTCATAACAGCCATTAAATGCGTTGGAAAAGTCACTCTGTATTTGGGCTTAGGATGTTTTTTTTCAACAGCCTTTATCAGCTTACAGACAACAGCATCAGCGCCGCGCGTAAACACGGACTCTGTTTTTTGCTGTCGATACTGCCCCAGCATATGCTGATATTGCGTTTTAAAATAACTGTGCTCCGTGTCGATTTTTTTCAGGGCTCCATCAATGGCATTATCACGAAAACGACTTTCGATAGGCCCGGGCTCGATGGTAATCACCTGAATGCCGGACGGCTTCAGTTCCAGGCGCAGAGTATCGCTTAAACCTTCCACCGCGTACTTTGAGGCATTGTAGGCACCGCGAAACGGCATGCTGATAAAGCCCAGCACCGAACTGATGTTGATGATGCGACCGTTGCCCTGCTGGCGCATCCATGGGATCACCCGACGCGTTAAATCCATCAGGCCAAACACGTTGGTTTCAAACTGCTCGCGCAGGAGCTCACGAGACACGTCTTCAAGAGCGCCAGCCTGACCGTATCCAGCGTTATTAATGAGAACATCCAGCCTGCCACCGGTCATTGTGTGCACCTGCTCAAGAGCAGCGGTAATCGATTCCGGCAGCGAAACATCCAGCAGTACCGCAGTCAGGCCAGATGCACTGAGGCGTTCAAGATCAATGGCACTACGGCAGGACGCAATTACGCGATGCCCGCGTTTAGCCAGGGTATGTGCGGCATCGTATCCTATTCCGCTGGAACAACCTGTAATCAAAATTGTTTTTACTGACATAAGAACACTCCGAATCCCGTATCGCAAAAAGATAAATTTTAGACCATTATATGCTACTATTAGACAATATAGGCCGATGTAACTATACAGATATTCACAGGGAGTAGCCATGGATAAACTATCCGAGCAGGAATTGTTACTGCTGAGAGGCAGCCGTTTATTAAGCGGATTCAATGCGGAAACGATGGATAGGTTTCTTAAGCTGATACACCGGGCCAGCTATGAGCCGGGTGAAACCCTGTTACAGGAAGGAGGCGGGAATGATCGTGTGCAGATCATCGTATCCGGCACGGTAAACCTGTTTAAAACCGATAAAAACAAAGAACAGGAACAAATTGGAACCCTGCAGAGTGGTCAGTCGCTTGGCGAAATGCAGATTGTCAAAAATCGACCCTGTACGGTTACCGTCAAGGCTGCCGAGCCTGTGGTTGTGCTGTACGTCCTGCTCGACGATCTTCGCTCCGAGAAAAACAGAGATTGTTACGATGCCATTCTGGACTCGGTTATTACGGTTTTAAACGACCGCCTCTCCCACGGAAATGAGTCGGTTGTTACTCAAATCAGCGCCAAAAAATCGAAGGCCAGGCAGTTGTTTTTCGCTCTGCTGCTGATGGTTACCTTTGGCGTGCTGCTGACCGAAGCCGGGCTGGCTATCTATTACGCGACTAACACAGAAGATTTCTGTGCTAAACGGTCTGAGGTCACTGGCAGCGAAACAGTTAAAGGCCACACCCAGGTGTGGTAGGCTCGATATCTGGTCTGCCGGGATTCAGCCGACTTGAAATTTATCTCACAGGATTTAAACTGGTTGCCCAGGTTCCTCACACCAAGGGGGACGTCGCCGGTGTATCAAAATACACGGGTTCCAGGAAGGAGAATACTGATGAGATGCTACGTGCTGTTAAGGCGCATGAATCATGAAGACATGGATGAGCGCGGCATGAATACCAACCCAATAGAATGGGCCATACCCGCAGGTCACCGCGATCTCATCACGATGTTCGTCAATAACTACATCGGCAGCATCAAGCAATCGATGGCTGAATTTATTGACCATCTCGAACCAGGCAGATACCATCACGCAGAACGAGAGGGCTACCATCTTTACGCGCGAACGCTGGGACACCACTGCTTTGGCATCGCCACGGATACCGAGCTGACAGGCAAGCAGCTGAACCATCTGTGTCGCTATCTGCTTATTGATGAGCTGCCCATGCAGACCGTGGCTGATGATGTGATTGGCCATACCGTTAACAGAGAAATAGAAGCCATAAAACGCGAACTGGCAGAAACCACGGACATTATGAAAAGTAATTTACAGAAAATGGAGCTGCGTGGTGCACTCTTAAAAGAACTGGAAGAAGGAACCCGCATGCTTGAACAGGAGGCCATTATCTTTCATCACGAAGCCAGAGAACTGAATCGCTGCTGGCCCGACTTTTGTGGCCGCTGGTTTACCTTACCCTCTTTGTCATGGCCATTTAAATGAACGAAATTATACTGGCGACCGGCAATGCCGGAAAAATCGCTGAACTTGAGGCTATTCTGGCCCCGGCCCACTGCATCAGCCAAAGCTCGCTGGGCATAGACAGCGTAGAAGAAACGGGCCTGAGCTTCGTTGAAAATGCCCTGCTCAAGGCCCGTCATGCCAGCCGCATCAGCAATAGACCGGCTCTGGCCGATGATTCGGGTCTGGCTGTGCTGGCCCTGCAGGGTGAACCTGGCATTTACTCTGCCCGCTACGCCGGTCCCGATGCCAGCGACGAAGACAACATCACCAGGTTACTGGACAGACTGTCACAAACGGCCGATGACCAGCGGCAGGCTTATTTTTACTGCGCCATAGCCCTTGTGCAACATGCCAATGACCCAACCCCTCTGATAG
Organism: Legionella navarrensis; assembly: GCF_052527415.1. NCBI lineage: Bacteria > Pseudomonadati > Pseudomonadota > Gammaproteobacteria > Legionellales > Legionellaceae > Legionella > Legionella navarrensis. Next base: position 8,199 of record NZ_JBNVZR010000030.1, read on the forward strand.
CCTGCGGTAAAGTGCATGGCAGTATTACCCGTAAGCCTTCAGGATCCCATGGATTCGGCTACGATCCTGTATTTTATCTGCCAGAGCTGGGCTGCACCATGGCCGAACTGGCGACTGATGTAAAAAACACGCTCAGCCACCGGGCCAGGGCATTGCAACAGCTCAAACATCTTCTGGCCGGACATGATTGATATCGATGCTCTGTTTCACGAAGCGCGCCAGCATCAGCATCGCGGAGAGCTGTCTGATGCCTTGGCACTCTATGAGCGCATTCTTCAACACCAGCCCAGTCACGCAGATGCCTGGCATGGACAAGGCCTGATTTACGCCCAGCAGGGCCAGATGCCGGAGGCCATTCGCTGCCTTGAGCAGGCAATGAGGCTTGCACCGGATAATCCTGCGGTGCATAACAATCTGGGCAACGCCTGGAAAAATACCGGACAGACAGAACAGGCTATTGCCCAGTATCAGCAGGCCATTGCTCTGGCCCCAGACTACGCGCAGGCGCACAATAATCTGGCTGGGATATATGCCCGTCAGGGATTATACCAGGCCGCGCTGCGCCATTATCATCTGGCCGTTCATGCAGAACCTGACTTTAGCGCGGCCCATTTTAATCTTGGTCTGCTGCTGCTTAATCACCATCAGCTGCGACACGCAGAAACGCAGTTCCGCAATGTTCTGAGCCTGAACCCTGAACACCTTGATGCGCAATTCTATCTCGGTGTACTGGCCCTCGAAGAAGAAAGGCTTAACGAGGCTGAAGCGTGTTTCAGCAAGGTTATTCAACATGATCCAAACCATGTGCAGACCCTGTGTAACCTTGGCATTGTGGCGCTCAAACACCAACAGGGGCAGCTGGCCATCGATTATTTCAGCAAAGCGCTGGCACTGGACAACGATCACAGCGAATCACGCAACAACCTGGCGGCGACCTTCATGCATTATGATCGCTTTGAAAACGCGCTTATGCATTACGATGTGTTATTGCAGCGGGATCCGGACAACATCGATTATCTGTATAACAGTGGTGTCGCAGAGATGGCTCTGGGACATTTGAATGAGGCGACCGGGCATTTCGAACATTTACTCAGCCTGCAGGGGGATCATTTTTCGGCCCTGAACAATCTGGCGGCCATTTTTATCCGCCTGGAAAATCGCAGCAAGGCCCGGGAACTGCTCAAAAAAGCCGTAGCTGCCAATCCGGCTGATACAGCCAGTCAGCATATGTTGCGCGCCCTGTCGGGCAAGACAGACAAGGCGGAAACCTCGCCTGAATACGCAGAAAATTTATTTAATAATTACGCGCTGTTTTACGATCAGCATCTCCGGCAGCAACTGCATTACACCCTGCCCAATCAGCTGCTGAAACTGTTGGCCGAACTGGGTATTTCTTCTTCGGCTCACAGTCTGGATCTCGGCTGTGGTACGGGTCTGAGCGGTCAGGTGTTGCGGGATGTCAGCCAGCGGCTCGATGGTGTCGATATTGCCGCTAAAATGATAGCGCAGGCGCGTGAAAAAGGAATTTACGATCAGTTGACGGAATCTGAGCTGGTATCCTTTCTGCACCAGACACCGGAACAATACAATCTGATAGTCGCGCTGGACGTGCTGCCTTATCTGGGTGATCTGCAACCCTTGTTCGCAGCCGTAAGTGACCGCCTGCTTAAGGACGGCTGGTTTATTTTCAGTACCGAAATCAGTGAAACATCGTCCTGGGAACTGCAGGAAAACGCCCGCTTCCGCCATCATAGCGATTATTTACGTGGTTTAGCCAATAGATACGGTTTCAGCGTCATCAGCCAGGAGGTGGTCATCGCGCGGCGTCAGGAAGGCAACGCCGTACCGGAGTATCTCATCGCCTTACAAAGATTACCGTAGCCCGGATTAGGTACAGTAATCCCGGATGTCAGATATATAATCTAAAATGGCACAGTCATATCACCATCAAAGCGCTGCAACTGAACACGAAACACGTCTTTGATGGCTTCGAGAGCGTCGCTGTCACGCGCTTCAAAACGCACAATCAGGCAGGGCGTTGTGTTAGACGCGCGTATCAGACCCCATCCATGCGGATATTCCACACGCAGTCCATCTACCCGCACAATACGGGCCTGGCCGAAATCCGCCTCAACACTCATACGCTGCATGAAAGCAAACTTGTCCTGATCCGCAATGGGGATTTTAATTTCAGGGGTGTTCACACTGTCCGGGATAATCTGAAATTGCCCGTCTACCGACATGGGGCGGACGCTGAGCGCCTCCAGTAAACGACAGGCACTGTACAAGGCATCATCAAACCCGTACCAGCGATCCCGGAAGAACAGATGGCCGCTCATTTCACCAGCCAGCGCAGCGTTCGAGCTTTTCATGACGCCTTTCACAATGGAATGGCCGGTGGGGCACATCAGAGGCAGACCTCCTGCCGCTTCAATCACCTCGGCCAGATGGGCGGAACACTTCACGTCATACACAATTGTAGCCCCTGGCCTGTCTTTCAGAATTTCCCGTGCGTAAAACATCATTAAGCGATCAGGCCAGATGACCTTACCCAGGTTAGTCACCACACCCAGACGATCCGCATCCCCATCAAAGGCCAGACCAATATCGGCCTGGTGCCGGGCAACGGCTGCCTTTAAATCCGTCAGGTTTTCCTCAATGGTGGGATCGGGATGATGATTGGGAAATCGTCCATCCACGTCACAATACAACGAAATCACCTCACAGCCCAGCTGAGCGAGCACGCCCGGAATAACCGGACCAGCGATGCCATTGCCACAATCCACGACCACTTTAAACGGACGCTGCAGATGCACATCCTGAACGACACGGGCTACGTAGTCAGGCAGAACGTCCTGCGAACGCAGCTGCCCTTTGCCCTGCATGAATTTGCCGGCCTGCACCAGCTCGAATAGCAGATCGATGTCCGCCTGCACCAGGGTTTTACCAGCCAGGACCATTTTAATGCCATTATATTCGGCCGGATTATGGCTTCCAGTGACCATCAGCCCGCAGTCAATGCCTTGTTCGTGCACCGCGTAATACATGACGGGCGTAGCCACTGAGCCCAAATCAACCACATGAATACCGCTGTCCAGCAGACCTTGTATCAGAGCAAAGACAAGGCCGTCACTGGTTAATCGACCATCCCGGGCAACGAAAATGGAATCGCGGGACAAATCGCGCAGTCGACAGGCAATGGCCAGGCCGATGGTGTAGAAAGCATGCTCGTCAAAATCCTGATTAATAATGCCGCGAATGTCATAAGCCCGGAACACCGAGCGATCGATCTGTCTTGTCTGATATTTCAAAATGCCTCCGGAGTTGAACTGATTTAATTAGAATCTACTGCCGTCCAGAGCTGCCGAAACCACCTTCACCCCGGCTGCTTTCCTGAAAACTGTCTACCACAGTGAACGCCGCGCGTACCACGGGTAAAAAGACCAGTTGAGCAATGCGATCGCCGGGCTGTATGGTAAAGTGCTCCTGATTGCGATTCCAGCAGGATATTTTTAATTCGCCCTGATAATCCGAATCAATCAGACCGACCAGATTACCCAACACGATGCCGTGTTTATGACCAAGTCCCGAGCGCGGCAGAATAACCGCGGCAAGACCAGGATCCGCAATGTAAATCGCCAGTCCCGTGGGCAGCAATACCGTTTCACCGGGGGCTATCTGCAAAGGCTCATCAAGGCAGACACGCAAATCCAGTCCGGCGGAACCGGCTGTTGCATAAGCCGGTAAATCGATGCTGTCACCGACGCGAGGATCAAGAATTTTAAGTTGAATCGATTGTTCCATGTTATTTACCTCATGTTGAATGGCCGGCATTCTGCAGGCTTGCGGCAAGGATTGCAATAATCTGTCCGGCAAGGCGCACTTTGCAGGCTGCTGGCAAGGGAGTTTCCGCGTGCTCTGTTATCACACATACTTCGTTTTCATCGTGGTCAAAGCCCAGATTGGCCCCTACCTGATTGGCAATGATCATATCCACCTGCTTATTCAGGCGCTTTTTCCTCGCCGCGGCCAGCACATCATTGGTTTCAGCGGCAAACCCAACCACATAAGCGGCCTTGCCGCTCTGAGCAACCGCCGCGAGGATATCCGGGTTTTGTTTCAGTTCCAGCTTAAGCCCTGGGTTTTTATCTTTTTTTATCTTCTGACTGGCGGCATGCTGAGGCGCGTAATCCGCGACCGCCGCACAGCCAATGAAGATAATACCTGGCGACAGATTCGCCATCACCTGATGATACATGTCGCTGGCAGAAACAACCCTGTGCACCGTCACACCGGCCGGCAGATCCAGCGCCGTGGGGCCGCTGATCAAAGTTACCCTCGCACCGGCAATAGCCGCTGCCTGAGCCAGAGCGTAGCCCATTTTTCCTGAACTGAAATTCGACAGATAACGCACCGGATCCAGCGCTTCACGTGTTGGCCCGGCCGTGATCAACAGCTCTCGTCCTGCCAGCAGGTTCTGTACCGGATACAGGCGCAGCGCATTAATGATGGCCCCCATGTCGCTCAGGCGCCCAAAACCAAACTCGCCACAGGCCTGAGCCCCCTCGTCCGGCCCGACAAGCATCACGCCACGCTGCCGCAGGAGGTCGCAATTGTGTTGTGTCGCAGGATGTGCCCACATGCTGCGATTCATGGCCGGGCAGACAATCACAGGCGTTTCCGCGACCAGATATAGAGTTGACAGGAGATCATCCGCCAGCCCCTGGGCAAATTTCGCCAGACAGTTGGCCGTAGCTGGCGCCACCAGCAGATAATCTGCCCAGCGCGCCAGCTCAATATGTCCCATGGCGCGCTCAGCCTGCTCATCAAATAAATCCACGCGCACGTCGTGACCGCTGACGGCCTGCAGGGTCAATGGGGAGATAAACTGCTGTGCCGATTCGGTCATGACCACACGCACTTCAGCGCCAAGGCGCGTCAGCTCGCGCACCAGCAATGCGGATTTGTAGGCGGCAATGCCACCGCAAATACCCAGCACAATTTTTTTGCCCGCAAAATCTTGCATGCTCAACCCGTTTTGATTAAGAATACCCGAGATCAAAACACAAACCTCGCCATAAAGGAATAAAAATAATGACGCAGCCAACCGTGCCGCCTTTGCGCCTGCGCGAAAAATTAGCCACCTTCGGTCCTGACAGCCTCTCCGATACCGAGTTATTAGCCATTTTCATCAGTTCAGGCAGTGGCAGAAAATCCTGTCTGCAGCTTGCCCAGGAACTCATCCGCCACTGTGGTGACCTGCGCGCGGTGATTAATGCGGATCCGCAAACCTTCAAAAAAATCAATGGGCTGGGAGATGTCCGTTACCTGCAGATTCAGGCCGCCCGCGAAATATGTCGGCGCAGCGATTTTATCGCCCTGCAAAAAGAAACACAGCTGAACAACTCACAGGCGACAGGCACGTACATGAAACGACAATTGCGTGATCGCAAAAACGAAACCTTTGCAGCGCTGTTTCTCGATAATCAACACCGCGTGATAAGCTATGAGGAATTATTTCAGGGGACAATCAACAGCGCCAGTGTTCATGCCCGCCCACTGGTTCAGCGCGTGCTGACATTGAATGCTGCTGCTGTCATCCTCGCTCACAACCACCCTTCCGGTCTGCCGGATCCGAGCCAGAATGACCTGGAAATCACGGAACGATTGCAACATGCGCTGGATTTGGTTGACGTACGATTGCTAGATCACCTCATAATTGGTGATAATGAAATATATTCTATTTTGAGTAAGATAAAATGGACTTGTCACTAGACAGAAAAATGGATGCGAAACGCCCGGATGTACTGGTTGTCGGCGCCGGCCCGGTTGGCCTTTTTTGCGCAAACGAGCTGATTCGACAGGGACTGACCTGTCGCATACTGGATAAAAAATCTTCCCTGAGTGAGCATTCCAAGGCGCTGGGCATTCATATCCGTACCCTTGACGTCTTACAGGACACCGGTTTTCTTGATGCCTTCCTTGCAAAAGGTCTGGCCGTACATGGCCTCACGCTGAAATCATCCGGCCACTGCCTCGCCAGTCTGGATTTCAAAAACATTGGCTCCAGCCGCGATTATCTGATTGATCTGCCCCAGGATCAAAGCGAAGCCATCCTGTATCAGGGGCTGCTGGACAAGGGAGTCCAGGTAGAATGGCAGACGGAACTGCTCAATATGGAACAGACCGCTGATCAGGTCATCGCGCGCATCAGACAGGCCGATGGCTCTGAAACAGACATTCATGCCGATTGGATCATTGCCTGCGACGGCGCGCACAGCCGCCTGCGTCATTTGATTCATGCTGATTTTGCAGGTTCAGCCTACGAACAGAACTGGTGGCTGGCCGATCTGCATATCAACTGGTCTCTGCCAGAAGACCGAATGATGCTTAACGCCAGTCTTCAAGGCCCCCTCGCCTGTTTCCCCATGGGTAACAAACGCTATCGTCTGGTAATGACAGCTCCTGATGATAACCCGTCGCCCGGGCTGGCCGATATTCAGCAGGCCTTTAACGTGCGCAGTTCTGATGCCGCACTCCTGTCTGATCCCGTCTGGATTACGCCCTTTTCCATTCATCATCGCCAGATTCAGCAGTATCGCCATCAGCGTCTCTTTTTTTGCGGTGATGCCGCGCATATTCACAGCCCCATGGGCGGCCAGGGATTAAATACCGGTATTCAGGATGTGTATAATCTGGTCTGGAAACTGGCGCTGGTTCAACAGGGGAACGCAGCTGACAGCCTGCTGGACAGTTATCACGAAGAGCGCTACCCCGTAGGCAAGGCTGTTCTGAAAAAGACCGACGCCATGACCCGCATGCTCCTCATTAAACAACCTTTTCTGCTTGCCATGCGAAATCGCCTCATTCATTTGCTGGCGTCTTTTTCAGCGTTTCGCAGAATGATGGCCCGCGATCTGGCCGAACTGAATATTTCTTACGCCAAAAGCCCGATTGTAAAAAGTATGGGCAGGAAAACCCGATTAAAGGCGGGCGAATACGCCCCGCACATGCTCCTGAAAAATCTACAGGATCGCAGTCACCTGACGTTGAATGAGATTTGTGCCGACAATCAGCATCATCTGTTTTTATTTGTCGGAAAAGAAGACCGGGTGAGCAAAACCAGCATGAAAGCCGCGGTTCTGGCGCCTAAATTCAGAAACGTACTGCAAGTCCATGTGATTTTGCTCGACACACCATCGGTGTATCCTGAGTCTCTGTCCATATGGATCGATGTCAACCAATCCATCCACCAGCAGTTCAGGCTGGAAGCTCCCACCGCCATGCTGATCCGGCCGGACAAGTATATCGGACTGGTGCAGTCGCCCATGAATCTGGTGGACCTGCAGGCCTGGCTGCATCATTTGTTTACCAGCGCGCCGGCAGACGAGGGACAGAGTGAATGAGACTCTATCATTAGGTATGGGCATCAGCGCATGTTATCGCTATTTTTATCAATTTATGTCAAATTAGCGTATCGAAACAGGGCAAGCGCGTCTAAACAAATAGAATCAGCTCAGTCTGCCTACGTTCCGCGCTTTATGCGCGGAATCCAGTACGGAATTCGGTACAAGTCCGTCGGATGCGGTGCGTAAGGCACGGCACGCAATTGAGACTGCTTCCGTGCTCAGAATTTAGATGCGGTTACCCTGCCTATGAAAAATTGCTTTTACTGATTCTGGATTATTGAGGACGGATTATGCGTTACCTGACTGCGAGCCTGTTATTTTTTACGTCACTGATTGCCCATGCCGATACCATGGACCATTACATGGGTATTTCAAACCAGATTCCCCAAATGGAAATGAAGGCGGATCCTCAGGCACAGACCTGGGCGCGTTCAGCGCGCAATGTATTGATCATCACCAACGAATCCATCGCCGAAACCCTGATACAGGCGAATGAGCTGGCTAAAAACCAGGGGCAGGCGTTCTTTTGCCTACCAGCCGGCGTGACCCTGAACGCGAATACCTTAAATGACGTGATACTGAAAACCTACCGCGAATTATCCAGCCAGCAGAGCGACAAAGACAAAATGACCGTCTCGCAGATGGCCTGGCTGGGCGTGAGCAAAACCTGGCCCTGCCAGGCTCCTGCGGTCAATAAGGCGATGGCACCGCTTGTACAACAGATTCAACATGCCAATGCCAGATAGTATGTCATGTCCTTGAGTTACTCGTGCGTGCGTGCCGTCCCCCGGATTATATGATCACCGGGCTCAGCCCGATACTCAATAATATCTCCGGGAAGGCATTGCAGGTAGGCGCAAATGGCATCAAGAGTCGACAGTTTAATTGCCTTTGCCTTTCCATTTTTGAGAATGGAAAGATTGGCTTCCGTTATCCCAATGGCCTCAGCTAATTCCTTTGAACGGCATTTTCGTCTGGAGAGGATAACATCTAAATTCACAATAATGGCCATGGGTATTTTCCTTAAATCGTTAATTGGGCATCCGCTTTTAATAGCTGTGCCTCTTTAACAATCCATGACGCGATTAAAATAATAGCAGCGGTAATCAGTGTTGCTATGTTGGTCGTACTTAATGAAATAGTCGCAAATCGCTCGCCCACGGGATTGTTAAAAGTCAGTGCCGCCGTTATTAAAGGCTGGTAAATGATATGAACCAACTCGCCTGCAATCATATAAATACTGATAGCCTTAATCAGTCTGATGTTGCTTTCTTCAAATAAATATCCCTGCCCATATAAGTGGAAAAGCCCGGCTAACTGGTGGCAAATCAGGACCGTAATTGATAAAGGCAGTAACTGTATTGCCAAAATAATTAATCGATGCCAAAGCGAAAAATGACCAACATCCTGAATTTGTGAGGACGAAATAATCGAGTCAAAAAAGCCGGCGTTGAGAACGTCTCCTAAGTGAAAAAAAATCAAATACGCCGTTACAAGAGGCAAGAGCAGACAGACAGCACGAAAGAAAAAACAAAGTAGTTGACTGGTTGTTTTTATTTTTTGCATGACAGATTCCTTTATTTATTGTTCGAGTTGCCTATTATAATAATTAATTATCGATTTACAATAATTAATTATTATAAAATGCAATTTATTTTTTATATTTCTTCAAATAGGTATGAGAAAGTGGAACATCAGGGCTGCACTCTGGCACGAAACAGACTCCCTTCGCCCCAAACACAGGGAGAAGGGAGCGGTACGGTGTGAAAATGGAATATCAGGACTACGGTCTGGCACAACACAGG
>NZ_JBNVZR010000031.1:0-17381 GCF_052527415.1 Legionella navarrensis
CACCGGGGCGTCGAAGCGAGCGTTATTTTTTATTTACGTGGGTTTCATCATATGGCTCCCGGTTATCACCTGGCCTCACCCTCATCCCCAGCCCTTCTCCCTAAACACAGGGAGAAGGGAGCAGATCCGTGCCACGGCTTCGATTTATTCTCTCTTCGCTCTGGGAGCCGTTTTTGTGGATTCTAGCCGTACATCCCCCCAGAATTGTAAAAAAATCGTTATGAAAATCCTCCCGTCCGCAAAAGCCCCCTCTAAATGCTCTATAATTTCATTACAAAACTGATTAACGGGGAAGCAATATGCCTAAAATGCGAGTCAGAGACATCAAAAAAGATCCTAAGACACAGCTTCTCGCACCTTATCTGGGTGATTTCAATGATTTCCCGATTATTGGGGACGAAATTGAGGTAAATAATAAAGACTGGCTTCAGAAAAACTGGAAACAAATAGAGGGCATGAACCTTCTTAAAGAGAATGACAGCAAAAGCATGATAAGCAAAATTGTTTCTCTGGCGTCCAGTATAAAACCAGAAGACTTTAATGAAACACAAATGAGAAATAACATCACCGTCCTCAAGGCTCTGGATAAGAATAAGATTAAAAACATAGATATCAAAAAGCTGATGCAATCTGAATTCATTGGTGATTTAGTGGGTAATATAGATGTTGGCAGGCTAAGTGAACAGCGTGCCAAAGTTCTGGCGGACAATGCGATAAAAATTGATAATCAGGACAAGGCTAAGGCTGTGGCTCAGTATATGAATAACATGTCAGGCACCGACTTGAAACTGACCAGCAAAAGCGAACGTCTGAAAAACTTCATGGATCTCGATTTTCATCAGATGAAGGCCGCCAACACTGTTTTGGAAGCTTACAGCAGAGACAGCGAACTACTGGATCGCGACAGTTATGATGTGATTACAAAAAGCGCCAGTAAACTGGCAGCACCGGGTGCCGCTGACTCTCTGGCAAAGACCGTCAGGCTGCTTGCCGACAACAACATGAAACTGGCTCCCAAACGCCTTGAGCAGACCATCAGCGATGGCAACCTGAACGAGGTTAACCAGCTGCTTACGACGCTGAAGGAAATCAGGCCGGACAAGCTTGGCGCAGAGCGCGCCAGCATCGTTTTGGACAATGCCAAAAGTCTTAACCCTGATAAAATGGCGCCACTTGCAGACTGTGTCAAAAAAATAAACGGGCAGATTCCACTGACCGATAAAAATATCCGATTTCCACTGACTGACAAAAAGATCAGTCTGAATTCGATCTTTGGCAAAGGCAGTAACAGTAACCTGGCCACGCTGATGAACATGAACCAGGATCAACTCAAGAGCGCCAGTGTGTTGCTGGGCTCCATGGACAAAGTAACTCAGCAGCGCTTTGATGCCGTAAAAACAGTCTGCCAGAAAACGCCACCGATCAATGCAAAGGCTCTGGGAACCTGTCTTGAGCAACTTGAGAGTGCCAAAATCCCCATCAGCCCCAACATGGGAAAGCTGGCCGCCCTTAATGAAAGCAAATTATCCGCATTGGCAAAAACCATGGGACAAATGGATAAAGGCGACCTGACTGACAAACGCTTCAATGTGCTGATGAAGAACGTCGACAAGCTGGACAGCCCGGAAAAAGGTGAGGCATTGGGTCAGTACATTAAGGCAATGTCTGGCAGCGGCCTGTCTTTGTCGGACAGTAATAATCGATTACAGACAATGATGTCCAAATCACCAACAGAAATATCGCAGGCCACGCATTTAATCAAATACATCAATACCCTTTCTCAAGGTGCCCTGGCAACATCAGGCCTGACGTCCAGCAAATACGATAGTATTGTGAATAATATTAAGGGGATGTCTACAGCGGAGATCAACGGAGTTGGTCAGACTGTTGAAGCCATGAATAAGGTCGGCCTGTACGTAGGACATAAAGATCTGAACCACATTATGAAAACCAATCCTGCCGAGTGCGGTACGCTGATTTCGCATCTTATGAAAGACGGAAACGGTCGGGGAAGAGAACGGGTTGAGACGATCATAAATAACGCCGACCAGCTGGATAAAGATAAAATGGACGTGCTGAAAAACTGTATCACCACACTGGAGGCAAACAAGGTGCCATTGACGCGTAACGATACGCTGAAAACATTAATGAGTATGGACAAGGGCGAACTGGAAAAACTTCATGGCATGCTGAACAAAATGGACGACCACGTTGCCCCCAAAGAAGCATTTCAGGCCATTGGCAGTCAGCTGCCAAAATTACGTGGGGCGAAACTGGACGCTTTGTCCGATAAGGTAAACGGTCTGCTGGACACTGACAAACCATTAATCGCAGGTACCATGGATCGATTGAAAGGAAAGGATAATCCCATTGATGTGGCTATCAAGGAGGCACAGAACATCAGGAACGTGGAACGGGAGATCGTGGACGCTCAAAGCATGGAGCAGCTACATCAAGAGGAGGCGGTGGAAGTTGTCGAACTGAAGCAGGGAGTCGAAGAAGCGCATAAGATAGTTCAGGCAGATAGAGAGGCCCTGGAGGAGAAGACTGATGATTTGCCAGAACTGATGCAACCATCTGTACCGAACGATGCGGACCGCCTGGATGCTCTTAACACACACCAAACGGCCTCTACGGAGACTACAAAAACGTCTGCTACTGTTCACGAGCAGCATACAGGACCGAAACAATAGAATGCGTAGGGTGGGCAAAGCGCAGCGTGCCCACCATGACACCTGGCTCAACCCTTATCACCTGACCGCAGACGCAGATACATCTGCCTCGCCGCTTCCTGTTCCGCTTTTCTACGGCTGGAACCACGGCCATGAGTAATGATGCTCAAACCAGGTACCGCGCAATCAATATAAAAAACCTGGTTATGTTCATCGCCCTCGACATTGGTCAAGGTATAACCGGGTAAGGGCTTTTTACTGGCCTGCAAGAACTCCTGCAGACGGGTTTTATCGTCTTTTAAATTATTCTGCAGCGATTCATCATTCAGACGGGTAGCGTATAAACGCAAAATCAAATCCTGACTGGCCTGAATCCCTCCATCGAGAAACACAGCTGCAATCACCGCTTCCAGCGCATCGGCCAGGATGGATGCCCGGCGAAACCCGCCGCTGCGAAGCTCCCCCTGCCCCAGATATAGATAATCACCCAGCTGCAGCTCAAGGGCAATATCAGCCAGCATATCGCCCTTAACCAGAAAAGAGCGCAGGCGACTGAGCTTACCCTCGTGCTCATCCGGGAAACGTTCAAACAAAGCGTTGGCAATTACAAAACTCAAGATGGAATCGCCAAGAAACTCGAAACGTTCGTTGTTATCTGCTCCGGCACTGCAATGCGTGAGCGCCTGCTTTAAAAAAGCAGGGTTGTTAAACTCGTAGGCAAGCCGTCTGCAAAGACGCTTTAAATCAACTGCTGGCAATATGAACCTCTTGTAACTCATCAAAATCAAATAATAGGCTGATATTATAAAACAAAGGGCGAATCACCTGATATTTTACCTGAATCTGATACGTATCATTTTCAAGTGCCTTGATCTGAACATCGCTGGGCTTGATTTCGTCCAGATCATTAATTTCCAGCTGAGCCATCAATTTGTTCTTTAATACCTCGACATTCAATGAAGGCTCTGAGGAAAAACTCGATGGGTCGAGTTGTTTCAAAGCCAGAATCGAACTGTGTAATTCGTAGCTCTTGACATAAACCGGCACGATACGCATTAAAAATATCGCTGCCACAATAAAAAAAACGATGCCGATTAAGGCACCCATGATCGTAACACCCTGTTCTTTTTGCATAATACCTCCTTGTATGAAGTCAAAAGCGGCAGGCAGCTTTGCCTGCAGGAACCTACCGTCCGTCATTGCGAGTGAAACGAAGCAATCCATGCTCAGAGATCGCTTTGATTTATATCAAAATCAACTACTCACGCATTCGTCCTGATATTAACTATTCTTACTTTATCAACCGACCAATGTTAGACCAGCGAACCGCATCTGTTTTTCCATTCCAGCTCATCCACACAGCAAAGGCCTTGCCACGCAGGTAATCGTCGGACACAAATCCCCAGTAACGACTGTCAGCGCTGTCATCGCGGTTGTCGCCCATCATAAAATACTGCCCTTCCGGTACCACCAGTTCAAAATCTTCGGCCGGTACATCGTTGCGCACATAAATATCGTGCTCAACCCCGTTCAGATTTTCACGGTATCTGGCGACTGCCCTTCCTGAACTTTCATCGGTGGTGTACTCGACAAAACTCTGTTTCATTTCCTTACCGTTCACAGTCAATACTTTGTTGTGATAAGCCACTTTGTCACCGCCTGCTCCGATCACACGCTTGATGTAATCGTAGGAAGGATCCGGCGGCCAGCGAAATACCACAACGTCTCCAGATTTGGGATTAGCCACCGGGATAACTTTCTTTTCCCAGACCGGTAATCGAAAGCCGTAGGCAAATTTATTCACCGCAACAAAATCACCCACCATCAGAGTGGGCTCGAGGGAACCGGAGGGGATACGAAACGGCTCGATTAAAAATGAACGCACCAGCAGGACAATAAAAAAAACAGGAAAAAAAGAACGGGAATATTCGATAATTTTATTCGGCTTTTGATCCGCCTTTCGCTTCCTGGCCCAGAACAGGATATCCAGTAGATAGATAACCCCACTGACCAGGGATAAAACAACCAGCAATAATGCAAAATTCATAGGTATCTTCCTGTTATGTCTCAACCATGGCAACCAGTACCGGTTTCATTTAATTTTGACAGATAAAAATATTGCAGCCATGTTAGTGTATGTCGTCCCCGCCTGCGCTGGGACGACATACACAAAGTTATTTCTTTTTATCTGTCTGGAATACTGCCATAAACGCTTCCTGCGGTATCTCGACATGGCCTACCTGTTTCATCCGTTTTTTACCGGCTTTTTGCTTTTCCAGCAGTTTTCGTTTTCGGCTCACGTCGCCGCCGTAGCATTTGGCAATCACGTTTTTGCGCAGGGCTTTGACAGTCTGGCGCGCAATGATGTGGCTGCCAAGAGCGGCCTGAATGGCTACGTCAAACATCTGTCTTGGAATCAGTTCGCGCATTTTATCGGTCAGAGCCTTACCACGGCTCTGCGCGGCACTGCGATGCACAATAACGGCCAGCGCATCAACGCGCTCGCTGTTAATCAAGACATCGAGCTTGACCAGATCGGCTTCGTCAAAACGTAAAAAGTTGTAGTCCAGTGAGGCGTAGCCGCGACTGACCGACTTCAGCCGGTCGAAGAAGTCTGACACCACTTCGCTCATGGGCATGTCATAGGTGACCGATACCTGACGGCCACTGTACATCATGTTAACCTGCACACCGCGGCGCTCGATACACAGCGTAATAACCTGCCCCAGGTAATCGTTGGGAACCAGAATATTGGCGCGCACAATAGGCTCAAACATCTGCTTGACCTGCTGTGGCGGAGGCAACTGCGATGGGTTATCGATGAGTACGGTTTCGCCTTTGCTGGTCACGATTTGGTAAACTACCGTTGGCGCTGTGGAAATCAGATCAAGATTGTATTCTCTTTCCAGACGTTCCTGCACAATTTCCATGTGCAGCATGCCGAGAAAGCCGCAGCGGAAACCAAAGCCAAGGGCTTCGGAGGATTCGGGTTCGTAGAACAGAGATGCGTCATTGAGGCTCAGCTTGGCCAGCGCTTCACGAAAGGCTTCGAAATCATCGGCACTGATGGGGAAGAGGCCGGCGTATACCTGTGGTTTGACCCGTTTGAAACCTGGCAGAGGCTTATCAGCCTGATTGCGCTCCAGGGTCAGGGTATCACCCACGGGAGCGCCCTGAATTTCCTTGATTCCAGCAACCACATAGCCGACTTCACCGGCTTTGAGTGCGTCCAGTTTTGTCCGTTTTGGGGTAAAAATACCGACCTGATCAACGTCATAGGCACGACCGGTAGACATGACGCGCATTTTGTCGCCCTTGCGCAGGGTTCCGTTCATGATGCGCACCAGCGATACCACGCCAAGATAGCTGTCGAACCAGGAGTCAATAATCAAGGCCTGCAAAGGCGCTTCAATGTCGCCCTGTGGTGGAGGAATGTACTTAACCAATGCTTCGAGAACGTCTTCTACGCCGAGACCACTTTTGGCGCTGACGTGAATGGCATGGGAGGCTTCGAGGCCAATAATGTCTTCAATTTCGGCTACAACGCGATCGGGTTCGGCCTGAGGCAGGTCGATTTTATTCAGGACAGGCAGTACTTCCAGCTCCTGTTCGATAGCTGTATAACAGACCGCTACAGTCTGCGCCTCTACACCCTGAGCGGCATCCACCACGAGGATAGCCCCTTCACAGGCAGCCAGAGAGCGAGAGACTTCATAGCTGAAGTCAACATGTCCGGGCGTGTCAATGAAATTGAGCAGATAGGTGTTGCCGTCTTTTGACTTGTAATTAAGTGACACGCACTGCGCTTTGATGGTGATGCCGCGCTCACGCTCAATGTCCATGGAGTCCAGCACCTGGGTGCTCATTTCCCGATCACTCAAACCACCACACATCTGGATGAATCGATCGGCCAGCGTGGACTTTCCATGGTCGATGTGGGCAATAATAGAAAAATTACGAATTCGCGTTAAATCGCTCAAGTGAAAAACCTGTCTGTAAAAAGGAGCTATTCTATCGCATTAATCGGCAGGCAGAAAGTGGGTTGTAAAATATGAGGGCAAGGTATTGATTTACGCGGGGATCGCGGCACGGAACGGCAAACCCGGATTACGCTGCGCTAATCCGGGCTACGATCGGCTTCGTCAATTTGTAGCCCGGATTAGCGCAGCGTAATCCGGGAAGCATGGTACGGGATTATACTTCGCTATTCCGGGCCACGATTCTGACCAAGGACGCGGCTGTTTACGATCTGATTCATCAGCAGCGTTATTTTTTTGAACTCGTGTGTGTCGGGAATATCACTCACGACAAACAAATCATTGTTAGCCATGCCTTCCGCCTGCATAATAACACGTTGCAGGGGTGCCAGCAGTTTTTGCATCATGCTGTACATGAGCAAAACAAACAGGCCGGCAAAAAGCACAAACCATTGCAGCAACTGCATGGCATTATGCCATAAAGCGTCGCAGGCAAAATGACTGTCGCTGGTTACCAGCACATCCCCGCTTTGTTTGCCATCAATGATAATCGCAGCCGACTGAACAGAGGATGGCCATTCGATCAAATCCACAAACCAGCCAGGCGCCACCTGCCGACTGCTTTTTTCATTTTGAGAAACCAGTAGATTTCCCTTGGCATCGCGCACATCAATCATGGAAAAATCATCATGGCCAAAAACAACCTTGACCATGGATTCAATCGTGGCCTGATCCTGACGGGCGATGGGCCGGGACAGTGATAAGGCCAGTGAGGTGGCCGTGTCGCGGGCATTGGAGTTCAGCTGCTCGATGAAAAAATTACGTGCGTTGTTCAACGTAACCAGGTAGGTACCAGCAAACAGCAGAAGCAACAGAAGAAGCAAACAAGCCGTCACTTTATTGATTAAGGTCATTGCAACATACCACCCTGTAAAAAATCAGCTAACCAATGTTCGCTTTTTCCTTCGATAAAACCAGAACACCCTGAACATGTGCCGTATCCTTGAGCCGTTTCATGCTGCGCAGCGCACGGGTACGATACTCATACGGGCCAATCAGAACAGATGAGCTGTTGCCATTAGCCTGTAATACCACCATAAAACCCAGAGTTTTCAGGCGCTCGGTCAAGGCGATGGCGTTAGCCTTGTTTTTAAAATCACCCGCAGATACGTACCATGCCGGCTTATGTGTGCTGACGGGAGCCTGTGTGACCGTATTTAAGTCAGGCATGTTCAAGGCCGTTACCTGCATCATGTGCGCCATCTGCTCCTGAAACTGTGGCTTATAGCTGGGGTAGGGATAATCGGTTTTATCCAGCTCAGCCATTTGCAGCAGCGTGCTTTCTGCGGTGGTTGCCAGATCGCTGACCGCTGCGACCTGCCCGTCTTCTTCATCCCCTTTTATCACAAAGGGAGTCAGGCGGCCAATGCTGTTCAGGATCTGATAACGGGCGCTGAGTTCGCGGCTGGTGACATTAATGTGTTCTTTTTGCAGACGATAATAGACAGCCTGAGCATCCAGTACCTGCAGTCCTGTCGCCTGTCCCTGTTTAAACTGCTCTTTCAGCTCATTGCGGGCGTCTTCCGCTGCACTCAGCTGCTTTTGCAAAGGGTTCAGCTGCAGACCGGCCGCGGTCCAGTCTTCCCAGGACTCGCGAATGGCCTTGCTCAGGGCAATCATGGAACGTCGTTCCATTTTTTGCGTATCGGGGTTTGTGGATACCGGCATGGCATAGTTATCCAGCCCCTGCTCAATTGCCTGACCAACCGAGCCCGGCAGATCCGTGCTGGCCGGACCTTCCGGCCACTCCAGATGCATGGGCCAGCGACCTACAACCTTGGCGTATATGGTTTTCGCGGCATGCCGCCTTGTTTCGGCGCGCAGCTGTGCCGATTCGGCCTGAGCAAGACGCGCCCTCACCTGCCTTAACTCAGAACGATGCGCCGCACTGCTGTCCTTTTGCTGGCTCAGCGTAATATAGATGGAACGATGCAGACGAAAATTATTCTGTGCCGCTTCCATCAGTTTATTGCAGCGCAATACATCCAGATAGCGATCCACCACGCCCAGAGCCAAATCATCGGCAATATCCTGGCGTTTTAATTCGTTGATTCGAGCCTCGGCACTGGACAAGGCCAGCGATGCCGTCGAGCTGAACAGGCTGGAGCCATGACTGGCCGGCTGATTGAGGCTCAGACCGGGATGCCAGGATCCGGCTTCTTTCGGCAGGGTGCTGCTGGAGGAGAGCAACACGTCCGGATGGGTAATAAGACTTTGCTGAATGGCTTCGGCAAGGGTATCGGCGGCCAGTGGACCTGTCAGCATGGTGGCTGCAATCAGCCCTGTTGATGTCCTGTAAAAATTCCTGAATCTCATACCGTTAGTTCACTCATTAGGTCGTAAAAAATCGTTCAACATTGCTGCGTTTTCGTATAAATTAACGTAAAAACATTGTTGAGCCCTATGAAAAACGAAACTGCTCCGCTTACTGTAACACAATTAAACCGTCAGGTCCGATCCTGGCTTGAACAGGATTTGGGCAGCGTTCGTGTATTGGGCGAGTTGTCCAATCTGGTCAAGCCCGCGTCGGGTCATTTGTATTTCACACTGAAAGACAAAAACGCCCAGATTCGCTGTGTATTTTTCCGTAATCATCATCATGCAGACACAAAACAATTCGCAGATGGTCAACAGGTCATTGCCCAGGGCCGGCTCAGTTTATATGAAGCCAGGGGTGATTATCAACTGATTGTCCAGGATCTGCTGCAGACAGGCCTGGGTGAACTGTATCTGAAATTTGAACAGTTAAAGGCAAAGCTTGAGCAGATGGGTCTGTTTTCTGCCGCTAAAAAAAGGCCCCTGCCCTTGTTTCCGGCACGTATCGCTGTCGTGACGTCGGGAAGTGGCGCGGCCCTGCGCGATATTTTAAGCACCCTGGCGCGACGCTATCCTCTGGCAGAGGTGGTTATTTATCCATCGGAGGTTCAGGGAAAAACCGCGGCTCAGCAATTGATTCGCGCTATTCATCAGGCTAATAACGACCGGCGGGCTGACGTGATTATTCTGGCCCGTGGTGGCGGCAGCATTGAGGATTTATGGCCGTTCAACGACGAACAGCTGGCCATGACCATTAGCCAGAGCGCCCTGCCTATCGTGTCGGGTGTTGGCCATGAAACCGACTTCACCATCGCTGATTTTGTCGCAGACTGGCGGGCGGCCACACCAACAGCCGCCGCCGAAGCGGTCACGCCTGATAGAGACGAACTGTTGAAGATTCTGCATAATCTTATTGCGCGCATACAGCAGGCCATGACCAAAACCATCCAGTATCAACAGATGAAGCTGTCTAACCGCCTTGCCAGGCTGGCTTCGCCAGAGCAGATCATTTCCAGACACTGGCAGACGCTTGACTATCTGGAGCGACGCCTGCATCAGCAGGCAGATAGCTGTCTGCGACAGCAGCGGCATCGATTGAGCATTGCCACGGCAGCGGTGCAGGCCAATAATCCATCGGTGCGCCTGCATCAGATGACGGCACGCGTTCAGCAACTGGAGCAACGCCTTGGACAGAGCCTGCTGGTCGTTGTGCAGCAGGCCAGGCAACGATTCAATGAATTGATGGCAACCCTTCACGCCGTCAGTCCGCTGGCCACACTGGATCGTGGATATGCCATTGCGACGCATAACAGGCAGGTGGTTTTCAGCAGTGCACAGGTCACCACCGGCGACACACTGCGCCTGCAGCTGGCCAGCGGGCGTCTCTTGTGTCAGGTCACTCAGATAGAGGAATAAAAACATGCTTAACGAATTAAACGACAGTCTGTATCAGGTTATTGATCAAACCAAGGCCAACTGGCCTGTTCTGGCCTGCGTTGTCCTGCTGCCATGGCTGGTTTACCTTTTGAATGGCCTGCTGGGCAGGCGTTTGTTTTTTCTGGGCATTATCCCCCGCCGCTGGTATGGTCTGTCCGGCATCGTGTTCGCACCGTTATTGCATGCCAATTTCAACCATCTGTTTTTTAATTCCATTCCGCTGCTGGTGCTGAGTAATTTTATTCTGGTCAACGGTCTGCCTTATTTTCTCTGGGCTACCCTGTTTATTACGGTAGTCAGCGGAAGTCTTATCTGGCTCTTTGGCAAGCCGGGGCTGCATATTGGCGCCAGCGCCCTGATCACCGGTTACTGGGGTTTGCTGGTATGCGGCTTTGTGCAGCAGGACTCACTGACCTCGATTATTCTGGGTGTGGTCAGTCTGTATTATTTCATCGGGATATTCTTTGGTGTTTTTCCGGGCAGGAAAGGCGTGTCATGGGAGGGTCATTTGTTTGGCCTGCTGGCCGGAATAGCATTCAGCTTTCTGACTCAGGTGCTGGTGTAAACCTATGCTGGGCCAAGGCGCATGGCCGTTAAACAGGGGGGACTTACACACACAAAATCCTCTTACCGTTTACTGAAAACCAGCCCATTGGTAATCTCTCAATACGAGGCGTGCAATTGAGAAAAAATCAGGTTTTGATAGAAAGTGAATTCAAGGAATTGCTCATCATGGCCAAAGACTGACTAAGGCACATCACCTAACAGGGCCATTTAATTGATGAGCAAGCCAAAAGCGTTGGAGGAGAAACTCCTTAAGTTGGCTGGCTGTGCCACTACCACCTCAGGCTCAATCACCTGGTGCAAATTAACATGGTTTTTGACTGGGATTATCCTTGTCAACAGCCTCTGAAATTGATCGTTTTTCAAACCGACAAAGGTTATATAAAAGTACTGCTAAGATTGCCAGGGAACCAACCGTCAGCAGGCTTAATAAATAATAATCTATTTCAAAATGCCCAGCGGAATGCTCAGACTGTTTTACCGAAGTATCCTGAGAGGATGCCAATAAAGCGGGACTAAAGAAAGGCAACAGAGCTGCGGTAGCTATTTTTGGGACTCTGCTGAAAGTATCTGGCGTTATTCTTTGTTTCTCTGAGAGTTGTCTTAACCACTTTAACGACTGACCTTGTCTGGTATTTTCGCCTGTTTCTATCGGTATTTTTTTGTTTCGATCTATCGTTTGTCGTTCCAGCCAATTATCCAGCTCCTCAAACAGCGCCTGGTTTATTGTATGTTTACTTGTCCCTGCATTTATCTTTTGAATTAACTTTCCCACTTTGTGTTGAAGGTTTTCAGGCTTAGCAGGAAAGGAAGTCATCACTTCTACCTTACCAATGAGAACGTCATGCGCGAAGACATGCTGAAAATGTTGTTCCCAGTAATCGCCATTACCTGATTCTTCCCGAATAACAATCTTTATCTCACCGTAACCGTCCCTGTGTTTATAATGAAAATCTACGTCAAAAGGACTTTCAGCCGACTCTATTAAATCGTCCCAGGGACTAGCCGCCATTACCTCTTCCAACACGTCATTCATGGATTGAATGATATCGTTCATATACTTTCGCAAGTCGTGTGGCGTGGCTGTATGCCATGTGGGTTCAAACCGGAAATGACTTTCATTGAAAGTTTCCCCGGCAATAATGCATTGGAAATATTTCTGAAGGTAGTCTTTATTGCTTAATTTTTGCATGATATCAACAATAATCACCATCTCGTCGTGGCTGCCACCCTTATCCGGATGGTATTTAAGAGCAAGCATCCGAAACGCTTTATTGATGCTCCCTAAATCTGTGGTTGGCTCTATTTCCAATATCTCAAAATATTTTTTATTTTCGTAAAGTTTTGTCAGTCGATTTTTCATTTCATGCCTCAATCGCAAATCAGTATCTTATCTAAATACCATGCGCCATAGTAGCGCACTAAGCACGTTTCTATAAATTAGAGCAATGACAATTAAGATCACTACGCCCTGCGACTCGTTCCTGAGAGATCCACACGAATATTTTATATAACTTGATGTTTTTAAAAAAATTATACAAAAATCCCTACGTACCGCGCTTTATGCGCGGTATCCAGAGCAGGCTTATTGAGGCATGACGCTTATGGTTTACTCGGACCATCGTACTGGATACCGCGCATAAAGCGCGGTACGTAGGGGGTTATATTTCGTGTGGATCTCTCAGGACTAGTTCGCGGGGTACAAGTGTGCAATAAGATTCCGAGGAATGCTCAAGACTGTCAACAAACCCTGGTTAAATCAGGGGTTCAGGAACGCTGGTGCGGGCTTATGGCTCCCAGGCACTGTGGTGAATACGGAATCAATTGGCAAAGCACTAGGATATACAAGGACTTTTACACCCTGTACACAGGATTATCCACAGTTTTTGTGGATAAGATTTATTGGCTGATTATCGAAGATAACACGATAAAGTCCTTGACAGACAAGGGGGGCTGATAGTTTTAGACTGGAATTTACAGTAAGTGCGTGAAAAAAAAACGTATTTTTAATTATTTTATCCACAGGGAGGAGATGGTGTGGATATAGAGTAGGATGCATCGCTATGATAGCAAAAAAAAGATGAAAAAACAGTCTTGACTTTCGATATTTCTCCCGTTTTTTTTAGTATACTGCCCAGCTTTCCATAGCCCAGATATCCGTTCATCATGTCATCCTCTGTTTTCAACTATCCGTCCACCAGTAAAAAACAAACCTGGGGGCAATTACCGGGTTGCAGCCTTTCCCTGGCCCTGGCCGATTACTGTCAGCAGCAGTCAGGCGTCAGCCTGCTGGTTGCACCGGATAATCTGAGCGCCAGTCAATTGCTCAATGAAGTGCGCTTCTTTTTGGGTGACGAGGCCTGTGATCTTTTGTTTTTCCCGGACTGGGAGACGCTGCCCTACGATCAGTTTTCGCCGCATCAGGATATTATTTCTGAGCGTCTGGCCACTTTGAGCCGTTTGCAGCACAGCCGTAAGGCCATTGTCGTCAGCTCCATTTCCACTCTGATGCACCGCCTTTGCCCGCCGTCGTTTTTGCAGCAACATGCCTTTACCCTGAAACAGGGACAGACGCTGGATTTACAAATATTTCGTGAGCGCCTGCAACAGGCTGGTTACCGCAATGTGAACAAAGTGCTGGAGCATGGTGAATTTGCCGTGCGCGGTTCTATCATTGATGTCTTTCCCATGGGCAGCACCGAGCCTTTTCGAATAGAGTTATTTGACGATGAAATCGACAGCCTGCGGCAGTTTGATACGGAAACACAGCGTACCATTAGCAGAATTGATCACATTAACCTGCTGCCGGCGCGCGAATTTCCCTTAAATGAAGCCAGTATCGGCCTGTTTCGCCGCAATTTTCGCGAACAGTTCAGTGGAAATCCGAGTCTGTCACCTGTTTACGAAGCGGTGAGTAATGGCCAGTATCCGGCCGGAATTGAATATTATCTGCCAATGTTTTTTGAACAGGCAGCGACGATATTTGACTATTTACCTGAAGACGCCCGTATTGCTCTGATTGAAGACATTCCCGGGCAGGCCGAGGCATTCTGGCATGAGCTGGTGTTGCGTCATGACCAGCGCGCCTATGACGTGACCCGCCCCATACTAAAGCCTGAAAGCTGTTTTTTGAAACCACTGGACTTTCTGACATTTGCCAGGCAGTACGCACAGGTGCGTTGCTATCATGAGCCAGTGCAGAGAAAAGGCGACGTGCATCTTTTTTCTGTGCAGACGGCACCCGCCCTGCCTCTGGATCGCAAGGCCGAACAGCCTCTGTTTCTGCTGCGTGATTACCTGAGCCAGGCCAATCGCCGTTATCTGCTGGTTGTGGAGAGCAACGGGCGGCGTGAAGTCTTGCTCGATCTGATGCGCCAGAGCGGTATCAGTGCCCACACACAGGCCGGCTGGTACAGCTTTCTTAACAGCCAGGAGCAGGTCAACATCACCACCGGCCCGCTGCTGGATGGCTGCGAATTACTGGATCAGGATCTGGTTATCATTGTTGAATCGCAATTGTTTGGCGAACACAGCACGCCACAGCGCAGCCGCCAGCAAAAATCGGTTGATCCGGACTTAATCATTCGCGATCTGGCCGAGCTGCAGCTCAATGCGCCGGTGGTGCATTTGCAATTTGGTGTAGGTCGTTATCAGGGACTGACAACGCTGGAGAGTGGCGGTACAACCAATGAATTTCTTATTTTAGCCTACGCTGGCGATGACAAAATCTACGTTCCGGTCACGTCTCTGCACTACATCAGCCGATACACCGGCATGGACAGTGATCATGCACCCCTGCACCGACTGGGCAGTGATCAATGGCAGAAAGAGCGAAAAAAAGCCGCAGAAAAAATTCATGA
Organism: Legionella navarrensis; assembly: GCF_052527415.1. Lineage (NCBI taxonomy): Bacteria > Pseudomonadati > Pseudomonadota > Gammaproteobacteria > Legionellales > Legionellaceae > Legionella > Legionella navarrensis. Next base: position 14,887 of record NZ_JBNVZR010000031.1, read on the forward strand.
CGTGGCGATTGAATTACTGGAAATTTACGCCAAACGCGAAGCCAGGCCTGGTTATGTGTATGAATACAACGAGCAGGAATACCAGCAGTTTGCCAGTGGTTTTCCCTTTGAGGAAACCATCGACCAGCAGCAGGCCATTGAAAGTATAATTAAAGACATGCGCTCCAGCCGGCCGATGGATCGCCTGATCTGCGGTGATGTGGGCTTTGGCAAAACCGAAGTGGCCATGCGCGCGGCCTTTCTGGCTGTTCAAAACGGCAAACAGGTATGCGTTCTGGTTCCCACGACCCTGCTGGCCGGCCAGCATTTTGAAAACTTCCGTGATCGTTTTGCCGGTTTTCCCATCAATATCGAGCTGCTTTCACGCTTTCGCAGTGGCAAGGAAAGCAAACAGGTGATTGATTCCCTGCAAAATGGCAACGTCGATATTGTGATCGGTACGCATAAGCTGTTTTCCAAAGACATTAAGTTTCGTAATCTTGGCCTGCTGATCATTGATGAGGAGCATCGCTTTGGAGTCAAGCAAAAAGAGCACATCAAGGCTCTGCGATTGAACGTCGATATTCTGTCCATGACCGCCACCCCCATTCCACGTACTCTGAATATGGCCATGGCAGGCATTCGCGATATTTCGCTCATTACCACACCACCGGCCAAGCGTCTGGCTATTAAGACCTTCTGGCAGGAAAAAAGTGACGCACTGGTGCGTGAAGCCCTGCTGCGGGAGATTTTGCGCGGCGGTCAGGTGTTCTTTTTACATAATAATGTACAGACTATTGATCGCATTGCCCAGGAGCTGCAGGCACTGGTTCCTGAAGCCAAAGTGTCGTCAGCGCATGGACAGATGCGTGAGCGTGAACTGGAAAAGATCATGTCTGATTTTTACCATCATCGTTTTAACATTCTGGTATGCACCACGATTATTGAAACGGGCATCGACATTCCAACGGCCAATACCATCATCATTGACCGTGCTGATAATTTTGGTCTGGCGCAGCTGCACCAGCTGCGTGGCCGTGTGGGCCGCTCGCATCATCAGGCTTATGCCTATCTGCTGACGCCGAACGAAAAGGCGCTGACCCGGGATGCGGTGAAGCGTCTGGAAGCTATCGTGTCGCTGGAGGATCTGGGCGCGGGCTTCACCCTGGCTACGCATGACATGGAGATTCGCGGTGCCGGCGAGCTGCTGGGCGAGGATCAAAGCGGTAATATGCAGGCAATTGGGTTTACGCTGTATATGGAGATGCTGGACAAGGCGGTGGCGGATCTTAAAGCGGGCAAGACACCGGAACTGAACACGCCCATTCACCAGGGGCCGGAAATTGATCTGCGCCTCAGCGCCCTGCTGCCGGACGATTATATTATTGATATTCATGAGCGTCTGATCATGTATAAACGCATCGCCAATGCCAAAGACAAGGGGCAGCTGCGGGAATTGCAGATTGAAATGATTGACCGATTTGGTCTGTTACCTCAGGCAGCAAAACACCTGTTGCTGGTTACGGAATTAAAACTGTTGGCTGCTGAGCTGGGGATTAACAGGATTAATGCCAGCCAGCAGCAGGGAAAAATCGAGTTCAGCCCTGACGCGCGAATCGATCCCGGCGTGCTGATCAGTCTGATTCAGGTGCATTCTGCCCGCTATCAAATGGAAGGACCGAGCAAACTGCGTTTTAATCTCGACAGCACTAGCCATGAAGAGCGGATTCTTGAGATCATGATGTTGCTGACAAAGCTGCGTGGTCAGGCGGAGGGGGGTAAATGACCCCCGCTCTCCGCTTTTGCAGACGTCGCGGGGCAGGCTCTAAAAACTTCGGATGCAACGCAGCCATTTGTTGCCACCGCGCGTATTAACAACAGCGTGACCGCCTGTTTTAAAATCAATATAAGGCGCCATGTTGTTGGGTCTTGGCCATCCCCAATAGGATTTTTCCTGAATACCACCACCGATTACAAAACGCTGCTCATAGATTTTTGTCAGCTGCGTTTCAGTAGGTACTTTCCAGTCCGTATAAGCTTGTCCTTCGGTATCAAATCGCTGCGGATCCGTGCAATACTCTGCCGCCAGTGAAAACATGGTGTTTCCCTGATCAATATTGGAAACAACGAGGCCGTGAGAGCCATCGGCCGTCACGTAAAATACCGTGCCGCCTAAGGCCTTGTCGCCAATAGTGTAGGAATAGGTTTCGGCATGAGTGACGCCCGACAACGCACCAGCCAGCAACAGGCCTGTAATAATACCGTTAAAGTTCATTGTGTTTATCCTTGTTGATTTAATAAAAAGCGCTCTTCAAAAAAAATGTCCTGCCTCCATTGTTTGACGGATGGCATCTTATGGAAAACCGGACGAACTTTACATGAAACCCGCTAATTGATCAATATAAATTCCGTATGAATCTATTTAAACCATTTTATTGTAGAGTAGTCAGCGTATTGGCTGGCACGAATCAGACTCCCTTCTCCCTAAACACAGGGCTATGCTCTGACACGAAACA
>NZ_JBNVZR010000032.1:0-15801 GCF_052527415.1 Legionella navarrensis
ACAGGCCACAAGCGTGGAACCATGCCGTGATGACTTCGGCGTCCCGGATTACGGCTAACGCCTAATCCGGGCTACGTGTCCTGAATTAAGGCTGATGGCCTGATGAACTCGCTGCCGTTATTTCCACGGCATCTGGTAAAGGTTCCGGCTTGAAAAACAGAACACTTTTGACAGGCGGCAGGCTATGTGCCCGTTTATCTGTTCTTGCGTAGGCAGGTGTATAACGCATTGAGGGACCTAAATCGCACAGGCCGAGACGTTGCTGCACGGAGGCGTAGGGGCTGGTTGTTTTTATTTCCCATAACAGATAATTCACCAACTCCCGCAGGTCGGGGTCTCTGGCGGCCTCACCATACCTGCTGATGGCGTCATGAGCCCGTTGCTCCCAATGGGCATGAGGATCGCCTGTCTCTTCGGCGCTGACGGGAATGCGTCCTTCAACCAACAGGCCTTCAAGCAGGAGAACCAGCGGCTCCCTGTTGTTGCGCAGGCAGTCGATCAAGGCCTTGAATTTGTTTTTACCCATAGGTTCGCCACGGATAAATAATTGAAAGGGATGCTCAGGGGTCTTTGGGTAATAGCAGATGTACTTCACTGTCTCGTACAGCCGCAAGGCCTCGTGCTGAACCAGTAGCTTATGCCGGCCATACCGTATCCCTGTGCGCGCCTTCTCACATTCCGCTCTCAGGCGCTGGGTAAAGCGACTAATGTCTGGCCATCCGGCGGGGTTGATATGGAGGGTATCTGATAAACAGACAAACGTATACAGCAGGCTCAGCGCCTCGGCTTTTTCTTTTTTTTCACCAAACTCAAGCTCTGTCAGAACCTGTTGTAATGTTTGCCGTAAATAGCGCATTGTCAGCTGACATTTTGTTTCCTCGAGAACCAGAACGTAAGCGCCTGACAGGGCAAACTGACTGCATAATTCAACCTGGTACTTGATAAGCGGGCGCCAGTTACCAGAGGTCATCCTGTTGGGAATAAAGTATTCCTCCATAAAATGACGCATCAGTCTGCTGGTCTCTATCCGCTTAAGGCAGGTGAGCATATCAAAATAATCAAGGGTGCCATGCTGTTTAAACTGTTCATTCACCAGCGGCTCAAGCAAATCAAGGGTCGCCTCGGCTTCTTCGCTGAATTCCTGGAGCTGGCTCAGAACAGACTGGATAAAGGGAAAAAATACCAGCTGATCACAGAGAGCCTGGGCGGCAGCGCGCTTCTGTTCTGTCAGCTCAACAATGGACTCCAGTTTACTGCGAAGCAACATCGCGGACTCAGGTGACGCTGCTTTTCGAAGATCGATAGAAAATGTCACTTTTAGGAAATGATAGTAAGCTGAGCAGCAGGTGACAATGGTGTAGGCGTCCGGCTGCTGACGGGCGTTGATGCTAAAGACATCGCTAAGAAATTTGCGAACCTCGCGACTGGATGGATAATAGTGATAAAAGAGCAGAGCACCCATGAGAATAGTTTTATTTTCTACCGTTTCTGGCCGATCTGCGCCAGGTAAAAAGGGTGCTTTCAGTCGGTCCAGCCCTTCTATCAACTCTTGGAGTTTTGGATAATCCGGCCACTCAAACAGCCCGGCTTTATTTGAGAATATTTCATATATTTTTTGCGTGTTTTCTTTCAGTATCTCGTATAAGGGCAGGGTAAAGAGCATGGAAAATCCGTCATGTTAGAAAATCGATCATTGTCTCACAGAATGATGTTTAAATAAATATCATTTATTATAGTTTGTTGTCTTAAAGACTTTGATCTGGTCTTTATGGACATAAGGCCATCAAAACCTTGTTCTTAATTGCCTGGTTTGCCTGATGAAACGACCCTCATCCCCAACCCTTCTCCCTTAACCAGGGCGAAGGGAGTCTGTTTTGTGCCAGACCGTAGTCCCGATGTTCAATTCTCTCACCGCACCGCTCCCTTGTTCAGGGCTTTGTTAAAAAGCTCAATGTGAGGGAGCAGGGGTTGGCAGGTCAGGGTTAGACAGCGATCCGCGCAGGGTTGTGAGCTTTTCCAGTGCCTCACGTCTGCTGTAGATATTATCCCGGTTTTTTGCAATCGCAAGATTTGCTGTTGCCTGAATGCTGTCCAGGACATAGGTTGCAAACGAATGACGATGCAGGCGCACCCCTCTGTCGCTCAGCAGGGCGATAACCATATCCAGCACCCTCACATTGCAATCTTCCGCTGAACCGATGCTTTCGATCAGTTGATTAAACTGACTGGCATTATTTATACCCAGTTCACCATGACGAAGCCAGCTGAAAAAACCCCTGCCCTTGCCCCTGCGCGCGCCTTCATCGCGTAACCCTCCGCGATGCCAGTTGCGGTAGTTAGTCACAGCTGCTGTGACTGCGTCGCGGAGCGAGTAATCCGGACGGACTTCCATCGAAGCCGCCACCGGCTCGTTTGTCCGTTCCAGATCATCATCAGAATAGTCGTCATCGGCCATAACACGTGGCTGCTGTTGGGCCGGCACAAAACTGGAGTCCAATTGTGCCTCTTCCATCTTATTATTTTGACGCCATTCGTTGATTTGGACAAAAAGGGCCTCATCACCACAACAGGCCGCCTGTCTGGCCGCCATCAGGCTATAGCGGTCGGCCATGGCACGATTCCGATCCCTGTTACTCGCTGTCAGGGTGGGGATCTGTCCATTAAGATGCAGTTCTGCCAGTTTCAGAGACGCAGGAGCCAGGCCCTCGTGAGCCATGATATCCAGCTGCTGCAGGGGACCGATACGCTGCCAGAGTCTTGTCTGATAGCGTTGCAGCAGCGATTGCCTGTCAGCCAGTACAGCACCAGCGAGCTGATTGACTGTGTGGCGGGTTTCATCAAACAAATGATCGGCTGGGAGGCGGAACCCCAGCTGTTGGCAAAGATTCTGCAAACTAACCCATGCCTTGATTTGTAAAGGCCGGCGAATGATCTGAGACGCCTTATAACATGCCGCACTCAAATCATCTTCCAGGACGAATTTTCGTTCCACGAGGTCCTTGATGCTGTCTGCCAGTTGAGAGGATAAGGGAAGGTGGCCCGGTGTCAGCAGGTAGCTTTCAATCTTATTCGCGATTAGCTTCTGTATCTTCTGGGTTTTTTCACTCGGCATGCCTTCAGCAAATACGTTTTGCAGGCGCTGCATATTATCGGGATCCAGACCCTGGTTTTGCTCAGCCAGCTCAGGAGCAAGAAGGGCAGGCAGTACCCGCTCCAGCAAAATATCCTGCATTGTCTGGTATTGATTAGCCTGCCAGGATTCCATGTGGACGGGTTCGTCTGCTAAAAAACCAATGCCTTCGCTAAGCGTTTGCTGTGCAATATCTCGTATTTTCTGCTCATCAACAATCACATCATTCACGGAAGGTGCCACGGTTCTTTGTAACTGTTGAGCGGCAGCGCTGATGTCTATCTGGTCGCTCACCCAGGTGATGGCAGCCCTGGCCTCCTGTTGAAGATCTCTGAAATATTCATCTGGATCATAAGCTTCGATGGGAGCAGTCAGGCAAAAATGAACCAGATTAGCCAGATGTGCTCTGGCGTCTGCGGCGGGCAACAGGGAGGCGCATCGTGTGATTTGTTCACGGACAACGCCGTGCATGCCAACCCATAATTCTCTGGCATCGAAGGGGTGTAGCCGTTTAATGCCGTTTTCCTGAAGCAGGTTGACGCTAAAGGCATAGGCCTGCCAGCAACGGCCCTGATAACCTGAGTAACAGGTCATCCAGTCTACATCCGATGTGGCTCGGGGCAGGTACTCATGAGTATAGGGATCTTTGTCCGAGTTATGCCCTCGTCGGATGGAGAGTACGTCGTTCACCAGGGCATCCTCAGTGCCGGCCAAACGAGCAAAACTGTACAGCATGCCCATCATGTTCTCAAAGGAAATTTCGTAGCTGTAATGCTCATGGGAGCCATAATGCCTCTCACAAGGATCGCGCTTAAACAGTCGCATGACCGTATGCAGGATGGCAATTTCCTGCTGTTTTGAGGACATAAGCATCCCGGAGGCATCACGAATCTGTCCACCCATCTCTTGCTTTTCAGGTATGAACGTGCGTCTGTGCGAGGCGTGCGTTTCAGCATAGCGATGCCCCTCGAGGGTCTCGAGTCGGCTGGCTACGTATTCGACAAAATCAAGGTAGGCTCGGTTAAAATCGCCCTGCGGAAACGCTCTACAGGCATTCTCTGCAATGCGGGATAAAGAGCCCCCCGTATGCATGGAATTTTCTGCATGATTGACGTTAATATTGACTCGAGTAACCTCCGTATTGTCACGCACCCTCTCGGCCTGTCTGATTAAAAAAGCCTCTTCGTAAAAAGCGGGCAGCAGGTAGTCAAATGGGCCGACATGGCTGATGGTGCGATGTGCTTCGCTGTATAAAAAACCGATCTGCTGACGGCTTATCTGGCTTGCGGACTGGAAGGGTAGCCGATGTAAAATATGAGGAAGACGATTCCTGACGTCATCGACAGTGAGAAGGAAACGTAGTTTTTCCATACTCTCATGTTCGACGCATTTATTCAGCACATGATTGAGAAAAGAGAAATCGGAGCTTAGCTTTTCTCTGATTTCAGGCTGGCTTATCAGTAAGCGGAAATCGTTGATATCGCAACGGCTTGTCACTAATAACTCACCAAACGCGGACGGCAGCGTTCCCAAGTGAAGATTCTGACGGTGGCGGTCCACGATTTGCCTGGTTATGGGTAAATCAGGATGATGTTCCAAGGCCTGCGCCAGCAAAGGGAGAGGGGGGATTACGTCAATCAGATACCCAATTCTCTGTTCAAGGACGAGAGATATGACTGGCTTGGAAAAGAGTTGCTCACGCTGCGCTGGGGTTGCCATATCCAAAATGCAAGTCACGACCTCGCGGTATCCGTACCCACGTGACACTAAAGTAAAGAACAGCTTGCTCAGGGTAGATACCCCCGTAGCCTTGTCAAGGCCACAGGATGTCACCAGGCTATCAACAGTATTTATCATATTCAGCACACTTGATGCGTTTATTTTGCACAAATCCTGCATCAGCTGCCGTTTTCCTTCAAGTGCCGCTACAGTAAAAAGCAGGGCGCGCAAGCCCGGTGTACGGTGAAAAAAGTTGTATCCATCAGGATGATCATGGAGAACAAAAAGCAAGTCGTGATTCTTTGTTCTTGCTGCCTGCCATATCAGAGAAAAATCATTGCAGGCTATCATTTCCTGATGGTAAGAATCTGGCAGAGTCACAAAGTAAGCATTGACGAGCTCAATTGAATTACTTTTCACAATATCAGGATTCACCCATCTGGTCAGTACTTGCCTGCTCAGGCTATCGCCTGCCAGTTCTAATATGCGCCCACATAACTCCCTGTTATTTTGGCGAATGGTATACATGAGCATGCGGGCAATGGAATCAGGACTCGATCTAAACCCGTTCTGGATTGCCGGTAATTCAATAAGAAAGGCCAGCATTTCGCTGTCGATCACGAGCGGGTTGCGAGGATTACCAATGGTTGATAATCGCGAACCAGCGTTTTTTAAAATTTCGGGCAGGGAAGGAGCCTCCTTCTCTTCTTCCAGAATAAATCGGAGGATGTCAAGGCTGCCGCTGAGAATGATTCTTTCCAGCATGACATTTAACGAAGGTTTAGGTGACGACTGCCATACATAACGAAAGGCCGACAGGTCGTTTATTTCTGCAAGACGTCCCAGTAACATCACATTACTAATTGAATCATCGAAGCGGCAGAAAAAGACATTTTGCCATGTTGCCCATGACAACGTCCTGGCAATCTGTGAATCATTAAAGTCACGCTCTGTGGAAATTATTGTAATCATAAATAATCTGTTAGACCAAATTAAATTTAATATGTTCTAAATTTTAACATGTTGTCAAGTTGGACTCAAGCGGTGTAATTCGGCTAAGATAGGTATCTCATCGTAACTTCAGGAAAATCAACATGAAAGGACGCATATTAAAGGGAATGATTGTGGCACTGGCGCTTATCCATGTCTCAGTGGTTCAGGCCGGTTCGACAGGCCAGGAGGCTCCCGCCACGACGGAACGTAAAGACTATGCTCCGGCAGGCTGCATGGCCTGTCATCAGTCCGATAACACAGCGGACGATGAGCGTGGCAGCGAATCGGAATAATCTGACCGATGCTGTTCACGCTGTTCACTGCCATCGCGCTGGCCTTCGCACAAATGGACTGTCTGACAGACCATTCCCTGCCGGCCGTCGTTTCCCTGTTAAGCTCCGATGCCATGGGCGGGCGTCTTGCCGGGTCGCCCGGTGAGCAACGGGCTACCGAATATGTAGCGAATACCTTTCGCTGCCTGGGTCTGGAGCCGGCGGGTGATCACGGCAGCTATTTTCAGGAATTTGATGTCCGTGCCGGTGTTTCGCTGGGGCTGAACAACAGGCTGACGCTGCGTACGGCGGATGGTCATGCGCAGGACCTTGATTTAAATCAGGACTGGCGTCCTTTGTCGTTTTCCGATAATCAGCGTTTTGAGAGTCAGGAGCTGATCGTGGCAGGATATGGCATTACCGCACCGGCACTGGGTCGGTTCCCGGCTTATGATTCCTATAAAGGACTGGAGGTCAAGGGAAAGTGGGTATTGGTGTTCCGCTATGCGCCAGAGAACGTCAGTGACGGGCAGCGACGACAGTTGAGTCGTTACAGCTCGCCGCGCCATAAGGCCTTTACTGCCAGAGATCATGGCGCCAGGGGAATCCTGTTTGTCAGCGGCCCGAATTCGCGGGTCAGGCAGGAGTTGATACCTTTGTCACTGGACGCGTCTTTGTCAGGATCCGGCCTCGTGGCCCTGTCGCTGACAGACAAAACGGCAGATGATTTACTTAAAAACACAGGCTATTCCCTAAAGACCTTACAGGACAGACTGGATTTGGGGGAGATGGTTTCCCTGCCGGCTTTAACCGGCATTCGCCTGAACGGTCAGACTGACATCAGACAAAACAGTCGGCGCGCCCGCAACGTGCTGGCCAGACTTCGTGTGGGTAAGTCAGATGCGCCGATGCTGGTTGTCAGCGCGCATGGGGATCATCTCGGGCATGGTGAGCTGAGCGGCTCCAGGGAGCGGGGCACGAACAGGCCGATTCATCCGGGTGCAGACGATAACGCATCCGGCGTGGCGGCGGTTCTGGATGCTGCCGCTCAACTGAGCCGCATGGAAGCAAAGGGGCAGTTATCGGGTAAGCGAGATATTCTTTTTGCTGTCTGGTCGGGTGAGGAGTCCGGCCTGCTGGGATCGGCCTGGTTCGTGAAGCAGTTCATGCGCCAGTCACCGGATAAATCCCTGCGTTCGGCGATTGAAGCCAACCTGAATCTGGATATGGTGGGGCGTTTGCGCCAGCACCTGGTTTTGCAGGGCGTGGGCTCCAGTCCGGCATGGACGGCTTTGCTTGAACAGGCGAATGTCAGACACCATCTGCCCTTGATCACACAGTCCGATCCGTATTTACCCACCGATTCCACCTCGTTTTATCTGCATGGCGTACCGGCACTGAATTTTTTTACCGGATCGCACGATGAATACCACAGTGCCCGTGATACAGCGGATACCCTTAATTACGAGGGTCTGCAACGTATCAGCCTTTTTCTGGTGGATGTGATACGGGCGATGGAAGAAACCGCGCCGGCCATAACCTATCGCAGCGTACCCAAAACCGGCGACAAGGCAGGTCGAGGGTTTCGCGTGTATCTTGGAACCATCCCCGATTACGCCAGCTCCGATCGGTCGGGGGTGGCCCTGTCTGCGGTGACCCGCGATTCCCCGGCTGAGCAGGCAGGTGTTCAGGCGCACGATGTGATCATTGGCCTGGCTGGTAAGAACGTGCGTGATATTTACGATTACAGTTTTGTCCTCAATACGCTGCGCGTTGGCGAATCGGTGACAATGCAGGTGCAGAGAGGGCAGGAGCGTCTGAACCTGACCATTGTACCCAGAGCGAGGGAGTGAGAGCATTTAGGTCAAAACACCCTGATTTGAAATCCCTCGTCGAACCTAAAGTAGGTTGGGCCTTGGCCCAACAAAGAATATCTCACCAAATCCATTGTTGGGCCAAGGCCCAACCTACGGCTTCATGTACATTCATGGCCAATTGACTTGATCTCTCAATACCTGTTTAATTGATCATCACAGTCAAATGGACAGGGCTTTTTATCATGATCATCTCCGCTTGTAAAAACCGCTTTCTTCGTTGCTTTGCGCTATCTACCGTTGTCATTCCCACCTGCCTGGCCTCCGGACACGCCTACCTCGGCAGCACGCTGGGTGCCAGTTTTGCCGAGACAGGTAAGGCTGTGCCTTCTGTTTCCTATTTCAGCAGCACCACCATAACCGATGCCTACCCTCTGCACGATACAGGCACGACCGCGGCTGTCCTCAGTCTGAATGGTGGTTATGAATGGTCTGCTGTGGATCGAATGCCAGCCATAGCCCTGGGACTGGGACTGTACAGTACCCTTGATCATTACAATTATAAGGGGCTTGTGATTGAAACGGCTGAGGGTGACGCCAGTTTCCCCTTATACAACTACCGTTATCATACCAACAGCGCCCGGCTCATGGCTGAACTGCAGCTGTCCTGGGCTTTCACACAGTTTTCTCCTTTCATCAATGCCGGAATCGGTGCGGCATGGAACCGAATGAGTGGATACAGTGAGTCGGCCGTGACCAGCATGGGATACCCACCGCTGCCGGCGTTTCAGTCACATACGGACCGTAACCTTGCCTGGCAGATCGGCCTGGGTGCCAGCCACGACTTTCAGTTCCCTCAGTCCAAATCGGATTTTCCCAGTGAGCGGATATCGCTGGGGTATCGTTACGTGGATCTTGGAACCGCTTCGTTCGGAGGGCGAAATGCTGCCTACCCTTATGCTTTAAACACAGGTACGCTCACCAGTAATGACGTGTACATCGCCTATACCCATTTATTTTAAGGAATGAAATCAGATGGAGAATAAGGAAAAACTTCAGCAGAGATGGTCAAACAGCGTCAGGATGATGGTTGGAGGGGCTTTGCTGTTCCCAATGGCATCGTTTGCTCACCTGATATCCATTGCTGCAACAAAACCGTTCCCAGCCAGTGTTGCAGCCACAGCAAACGTATCGGCCACGTTTACCGTGACTAATATCAGCGCAAAAGCCAGCGTCACTGTTGTGGATCAGAGTAATTTCCAGCCTGGCAGTGGTTTGTCCATCAGCTCGACGACCTGTGGCAGCCCGCTGGGCCCGCAGCAGTCCTGCGTGATTCAGGTGGCATTTGAGGCGCCTTCAACTGGACGAACGGTGACCAGCGCCTTGAAAGAGTGGGCCAGCCCCACAGTCGACGCGGTTCAGTATCCCATTGTGATCAAGGTAACCGACGCTCCGGCTCTGCCAGCGGTTACCATGGAGCCGGTTGACAGCAGCAGACTCTACGCCCTGCGGGATCCGGTTGTCGCAGTAAACGGTGGCAACTGGCTGATCATGAGTGGTTCAACGGGGAATTTTCATAATTTTAACAACATCTTTAATCCAGACATTCAGGTATATAATCCCCTCACAAAAGAACTGCATGCGGTTCCCGTAAGCAGCACCGATCTGGATCCGGCCATCAAAGCCCAGATAAACAGCGCCAGTTCCCAGTCCATTCAGGATGGCAATACCTTATATATCGTGGGTGGTTTTTATACGGCAGATAACATTGCCTGGACGACCTTGAATACCATCACTGCCATCGACATTCCTGGCATGGTCAACGCGGTTATCAATAACCAGACTAATCTGAATCAGTTTGCTCACGTCAGGACAGATATCCCTGAGTTTAAGGTAACCGGTGGTCAGCTGGGTAAAATCGATGACAGGTTTTATCTTGCTTATGGCCAGGATTGTGAAGGGGAAAGCTATTGCACCACACAGACCTACACTAACGCCATTTATAAGTTTGTGACCGATCCAACACTGGCCAGCACCAGTATTGTTGATTCTGTATCGAAACCCGAGATTGGCGACAGTGGCTGGCGTCGTCGTGATTACTCGCTGGCTCCGATTATGTCTGCTGGCGTCGAGTCTCTGTTGGCCATGGCCGGCCCGTTTACGCGCGGCGATGATGCGCAGGTATGGACCAACGGCATTCTGTTCGATTCCAGTCTGCTCAGCAACGATAACTTCATTAACCAGCAGGCCAACCAATATGCCGGTGCGCATTTGTCCATGCACAGCAATGCCGGCATCGACTACGTGGCGACCTTTGCAGGTTTGAGCAACCTGTACTGGTCAACCAGCGGTCTGCAATACGACAATACCACGCCTTTTGGTAATATTCTGGGCCTGATACGGGCTGATGCTCAGGGGAGTGTTCATGAGTATGCCAATTTCAAACCGGTGTGCAGCGGGCAACCCCTGGCAACCTGCCTGTACATGGGAATTGGCTCTGAGTTCCTTCCTGTGTCGGAATACTATGATGGTCGCGGTATTCTGCAGCTGGATCAGCTGCCGGCCAACAGGAAAACACTGGTGGGCTATGTCTATGCGGGTCTGGTATCGTTCCAGCAGGATATCTTTGCTCTGCCTCCACCGCCGAATCCGCCCAATCCACCCAGCCCAAGTCTGGCATCGAATCAGGTGTATGCTATCTATGTTACCCCGTCTCAGCCGGGCAGCGTAAACTGGAAAGACATCACCAATCTGTACCCGGGAAATTAAAGCGCCGAATGATTTAATAATGTACACAAGCAGGTTGAGCCAAGACTCAACCTGCTCCCGCGCCTCAGCTGATAGAGCAACTCCATGAAGCGGGTGCAGCAACGTTTGCTTCAATAGGCTTATGGCCGGCATCAGCGAGAATTTTCACAACCGTATCGAACAGTACTTTGCCGTCAGGGGATTTATTGGTATTAAGCTCATCAAAAATACGGTCCATCAGCTCTCCAGTCACCTCAACAGGAACTTTAAAAAAAATTTTTTCTTTTGAACGCTCTTTTGAACGCTCTTTTTGTATAAAGCCCAACACATCCAGTATGGCATCTCTTTGGGCGCCAAATCTGACGACAGCGCGGCCACCACAACCTTCTGTGATAACGTTTTCATAGGTCAACTCACCTGTACTGGCAAATTTTTCAATCAAAACGGTGATGACATCCGGCAAAACCGGCATAGACGGATTGGCTAATAATTCCCGTTTTTTTGATTCTTTGAAATAAATCCCAATCACGGCTTCGCCGGGTTTGAGCGCAAGCTCAGTATTCAACAGGCTGATACTGCCTTCCGGGAACATTTTTTTTACGGAGTTCTCATCTGATGCCATGGTCAATATCCTATAGGTTAATGGTAAAAACAGGCGCAACGATGCTTAAGAGTCTGTTATCCAGACCATGGATAAGGCATTTGTTGCTGCTCAAGAGTGCAGAGTATTTATTTATAAGTCAATACATGGCTTAGTGATGGGCAAGGCTGCCCCAGTTCGATTTGACCCTACTCCCTTCTCCCTCAAGGGAGAAGGGAGTAGGGAGTTTTCTTTTCTCGACAGGCGATATGAAAACCTGGTTTGGCTGATTGACAGCCAGCAGCCACTGCAATATATTTTTCCTGCATTCTCGACCTTTTGTTGAGACTTAAAGGAGTAATTTACATGATGTTTAAAACGGCCATATCCATGCTTGCAGGAGCTGTCCTGCTGTCTACCGCGGCTGTCGCGGCAAACGATGTTCCAGACCGATGCCCCGATGCCAGCCTCATTAAATCAGTCGGTTTTTATGACGTAGACAAGATGGTTGACAATATGTGGTTTGGGTTTAAGACGGATACCTATGGCACCGAATTTGTGTGGACTTTTGTATTTGGACTGATCGAAGCAGACTCAGCTGACGAAGCGCGTCTCGAAGGCAGCAAGTGGCTGACCAGACTGACAGGAAACCCAGAGCCTGGTGATTTTGACGGTATGTTAGGTTGCGAGTACGATCTGCCCGGTGGACTGGCGGTTGCCATTCTCGATGACGGTCAGAACGCCCGCCATCATTTCCTGTCTTTCCCACGTAAATAATCTTTGTCTTATCTGAGCGTCATCGGGGGGCATGCCCTCGATGACCAATCATCAGTAACAGAGCCGCGACGATACAGAAGCCTCGGGTTCGAGGTTCGGTACACCATTGAGGTATTGATTGCGGATGAGCAGTCTGTTTAACTCTCTGATTAGCCCAGGATCAAGATTCTGATTGCCTCGCAGGATAACGGCCTCCAGGGTATGATTGGTTTCCAGTGCCTGAATTAAGGCATGCAGGCCGCTGTTTTTAACATCGCAAAGCCCGATATCCAGTACTTTTAGTGCGCTGTTTTTTCCCAGAGCATCTGCAACGATAATGAGTTCTCGCTCGCCTATGCTGCACAATTCCAGCGTAAGCCTTTGCAGGGCATGATTACTTTCCAGCATGCTCGCCAGAGCAATGGCTGCCGTTCTGTCAATTGAAGCGCTTGACAGGTCAAGAGATTCCAGTGTTTCGTTGTTGACCAGTGCATCCGCCACCGCTTTGACTCCAGTACCACTGATCTGATTAAAAGCCAGTCTGAATGTTTTCAGGCGGCGGTCAAGCTTCAGCATATCAGCAAGGGCAAGCGCCCCCGCATCACCTAAATCATTGCAGCTGAGCTGAAGTTCAAGCGTAGCCTGTTGACGGACGAGGATGTTGTTTATCAGCGTTCTCAGCTCATCCTGTGCAATGATGTTACCTCGCAGCATCATAACCTCGCTTTGCGACAGAGTCGCCGTGGCGGGGCGGCGGTATTGAGCGATGGGCTTGTGTGTATCTTCGCAGGGCGGACAGAGAGTCGACTCATCCACAACAGTGTCCAGCGAGGTCATCCTTAAGAGAGGTGTATCCTTGTTCGGTGTACGCGAATGGTATAACAATGCGCTGACCAGCAAGGGTCGATAGAAAAAAAGCACGATGAGCTCCTCAAAATGTAAAACGGCTCTGTTGAGCCACAAAGGAATAAAAAATGTCCATCCTGGTTTAATTCCGTCGCTGAGATGGTAATACTTTATGAAAAAAAAACCAATCGATTTCAGGGGCGATAGTCAGCACACCCTAAACCGGCCCAAGGGAGTGATTATGTTTAACGAGGGTACTGGCTGCGATAAGACTGACGCCCGCCATCGCCAGTAAATACCAGGCGGGAGCCGTCATGCTGACCTGCTCAATCAGAACCGTCACCAGCAAAGGGGTTGTACCGCCGAACAGGGCCATACCTAGATTGTAGGAAAAGGCGATGCCACTGTACCGTACGTTCGATGGGCAGTTTTCCACAACCGCTGTCAGGCTGTTGCCCTGATCCATGGAACTGAGAACGGTGGCTGCTGTTAAGGCCAGCATAATAAGGGGCAGGCAGTTGCTCTGCAGCAGGTAAAAAGCAGGAACCACAGTCAGCATAACCGCGCCAGCGGTCAGCAACAGCATCGTTCGACGACTGAGGTAATCACCGCACAGACCCGCCAGTGGAACCAAAAACAGCATGCTGACCAGCAGGGAACTTTGAATAGATAAGGCTACCTTCGCTGAAAAACCGAGATAGTGCTCCATGTAGGTTGGCATAAAAGCAAAAAATACGTAGTAAAAGGTCGAGCTCATGCACGTCAGTCCAAGAATTTTGAGCAATTGCCACGGTGCCTGTCGGAGGGCAGACAGGAAGGGCATCGATTCAATGTGATGACTTTTCTGGAGCTCGGCGTAAACCCGCGTCTCAGCCAGGCGAAAACGAAAATAGATGATCAGCGAACCAGGCAGGCCAATGAAAATAAAGGGCAAACGCCAGGCCCAGTCATGAATGGCTTCTTTGGAAAAACTGGCATTCAGTACCATCAGCACCAGGGTGGCCGATAAAAAACCGAGGTTTGCACCCGTCGCAGCAAAGCTGGTAAAAAAGCCGCGTCGTCCGGCTGGGGCCGATTCGGCAAGGTAAATCATCACACCGCTGTATTCTCCGCCGATGGACAGCCCCTGTATCAGGCGCAACAGAATGAACAAAGCCGGAGACAGCCAGCCAGCCGTTTCCCAGGATGGTATAACGCCGACCAGAAATGTAGACAGGGTAATGATGAGAACAGAGTAACGCAGGGTTTGCGCCCGACCGCGTGTATCACCAAAATAACCAAAAAGAATACCGCCGAGAGGGCGACAGAGAAAACCGACTGCGAAGACAACCAGAGCATCAATACTGCTGCTGGTAGCGGACTGGGGGAAAAATCTGGCGCCGATGATCGGCGCCATAAAGATAAAGAGACCAAAATCAAACCATTCAATGGTATTACCCAGACTGGATAAAAGAATGGTTTTTGTTTTCATTGCAAATTAATCCGCAACCCGGTGGCAATAGGTTTCGCGCACTTTGGGTAAAATCAGTAAGGCAATCAGGATACCGATGGGTAAAATGGCCAGACCAATATAGTAGGCATGCAACGGGTAAACGCGCACATTATTCAACATTTCGCCAGCCCAGAATTTATCCAGAATGAATCCAATAAGAGGCTGGGCAACGGCGATTCCAACCATGTTCAGCATGTTCATGAAACCAAGGCCTGTCGCAACATAATGATTGCTGCATAATTCCTTCGCAACAGAAAAGGCGCATAGAAAACCGGCTGAGAACAGGCCAAAGGCCAGCAGCAGAGAGCCCATCATCCAACCCGACTCGATGGGGGCGTAGATGAACAGAATGGAGGTGAGCAGAGCACCCACCGCACCAAAATACATAGGCGGCTTTCTCAGCCCGATGCGATTGGAGTAGATCCCCCACAAGGGGCTGGCAATCGCCCAGCCCACAAAGACCAGCGAGACATAATTAGCTGCAGCCGATTTGGCAATGTGCATTTTGTACATTAAAAAAGGCACACCCCACAGGCCGCAAAATACCGGTGTTGCCATGTACATCAGGCCGCCGTAGGTGGCAATCAGCCACAGCTGCCTGTTTTTCAGGATTGCAATCAGGCTTGCCCACATGGGTTCGTGCACGGGAGTCGGTTCGTGATGAGTGGCTTTAACCGATCGTGGCGGGTGATCCTTGGCTATCAGAAAAATCAATACGGCCAGCACGATACCGATGATACCCATGATATTCATGCTTTGACGCCAGCCATGATTATCCACCAGCAGGGCCAGAGGGGTTTCTCCGCTGATGGCACCCAGCATGCCTACAGTAACCATCAGCCCGGTCAGCAGTGCAAAACGCTCGGATGGAAACCAGTTGGCGGCCAGTTTCATTGTACCGACGGCAGCAAAGGCAGAACCAAAGCCTATCATCAGACGGGCCATGCTGGCCATAAACAGGCTGTTGGTGACGCCAAAGGCTATGGTGCTGAGCGCACAGACAGCCGTGGCTATGGTTAGCATGCATCTCGGCCCGAAGCGATCCATCATGACGCCACAGGGGAGCTGCATGGGAGAGTAGGAGTAATAGTAAATGCCCGATAAAAAGCCCAGTGTCTGGCTGGTAATGGCGAAGTCACGCATGAGCTCAGCGCCCATTACACTGGGGGAAACCTGCAATAAGGATTCATAAAAATAAAAAACGCAGCCAAGTCCCCATACGATCCAGGGCAGAATTTTTCTACGGAAAATTTGAGATGCACTGCCGTCTGTGGCAAATGAGGGCATAATCTGTGGTACTCCTGAGTGATTTAAAAGCCAAAAAAAATACTAGCAGCTTGCTTTGTAATTGTCCATGGAAAGAACACATTAATTCAGGGCTGTTCCATCTGAATTTGAACGGGGTTAATAAGTTTGCTCCCTTCTCCCTCAAGGGAGAAGGGAGCAATCGC
>NZ_JBNVZR010000033.1:0-15456 GCF_052527415.1 Legionella navarrensis
TTTATTTTGGCAAAAAACGCATAGGATGAATCAATGAAAACAATCATCTTTGTATTCAGTATATTATTCTCCTGCCAGCTGCAGGCTGTTGTCTGTAAATGCGAGTGTGATCCTAAAAATCTCAGCTTTTGTGCCAGTTCCTATGATCTGGATAACCCCTGCAATGGCGTCTGCCCGTCACAGGGAAACATGACGACGCCACCCGCAAGAACAGCCTGTCCCATGGTGCAGGTATTTGATCAGTTGAGGGGTAAAAACGTCTGGTATTCGACCTGCAATGACTGATTTCCTTATGCGAAGAGTTTCAGGCGGACAGAATGTGAGGGAGCATGTGTTCCGCTACGCTCTTAACCACAGGAACAACCACGGCGTTGCCAAACTGACGGTAAGCCTGTGTATCGGAAACCTGTATGCTGAACGAAGCTTCACCAGCCTTGTCGAATCCCATCAGTCGCGCGCATTCGCGGGGCGTGAGCCGGCGGGGATTCTTGTCTGGCTGCTGAATCAGAATTTCTGCCCCATCTTTGTAATAACGCGCTGACAGTGTTCGCGCCACATCAGACTCACTATTCAGTCCGTAACCAAAGCCATTGCCCTGTTTTTTATGTTTAGCCGCGTAGGCCTGGAGATAATCCCATAATTTATTTGACAGGGTATATTTATCGGCAACCCGCGCCCGTTTGTCCACTGTGTAAGGTGTTTCCTCCGGTTCCGAGCCGTTCTGCGGGTGCAGAATGCTGGACAGGCGGGGATGCTGGCTCGCGTTGGGAATCGGCAGGTCGTCAAAGCTGAAGCCGGAGTTTTCACGAAAACCGGCGATGAAAATTCGCTCCCGATGCTGGGGAACCCAGGCACGGGCGTCCAGCACGCGCCAGCTGATGTGATAGCCCAGCTCTTCGCTCAGTACGTTTTTGATGACATTGAAGGTATTTCCCTTGTTGTGGCTGAGCAGATTCTTCACGTTTTCAAGCAGAAAGGCTTTCGGACGGTGATAATCAATCAGGCGGGCCACGTCAAAAAACAGGGTGCCCTGCGTTTTACAGGAAAAACCATGTAATCGACCCAGGCTGTTTTTCTTGCTCACCCCGGCCAGACTGAAGGGCTGGCAGGGAAAGCCTGCCAGTAGCACATCGTGTTTTGGAATATCGCTGGCAGCAATTTTGGTAATGTCTCCGGCCAGCTCATGTTCACAGGGGTAATTTGCCTTGTAGGTCAGCTGAGAATATTTGTCCCATTCGCTGGTGAACACGCATTGACCGCCGGTTTCATCAAAGGCCTTTCGAAAGCCGCCGATGCCTGCGAAGAGGTCGATGAATTGAAATGTTCTGTTTTTATCCCTTGTGCTCATAATGCCTTACCCAGCCAGACCCGCTGTCACAAAATCAATGGCGATATTATGGCACAGTCTGGAAGTCGTTCCTATGCAAAATCAACTCTGTTATGATACCCGCATTTCAAGGGTAAGGAGGCGCTCATGTTTGTAGTAACCGGAGGAGGGAGCGGCATAGGCCGTGCGCTGGCACAGGCTCTTGCTCAGCTGGGCAGGCCCGTTATGATCGTTGGGCGCCGCCGTGAAGCTCTTGTGGAAACGGCGGCTGACTTTCCCCTGATTTCAGTTTGTCAGGCAGACGTATCCACCGCAGAGGGGCGTCAGCACCTGCAAAACGAACTGTCGCAGGTAGAGCGTCTCGACGCTTTGATTCATAATGCCGGCATGATCGAACCTATTATGCCGATTGGCGCTATTCCCGAAGAGGCCTGGCGGCAGACCATGGAAGTCAACCTCAATGCTCCTTTGTTTTTAAATCAGGCCCTGGCTGATAAATTAACGCAGGGCAGGGTGCTGCATATGGGATCAGCTGTCGCTCATTTCCCGGTTTCGGGCTGGGCCGCCTATTGCGTTTCCAAAGCAGCCCTGCACATGTTGACCCGCTGCAGCCAGCTGGAAAGCCGCCAGACGGCCTACGCCAGTGTGATGCCGGGGATCATCGACACGGACATGCAGGCACTGATTCGCAACAGTGAGGGCATGGATCCGGAACAGGTTCTGTTTTATAAAAATCTGAAAAAAGACAATCGTCTGCTCAGCCCAGATACCGTAGCCTCGTTTCTGTGCTGGCTGCTGCTGGATGTCGAGCGTGAGGTATACGTGGAACGTGAGTGGGATATTTACGAAACCTTCCACCACGCGTCCTGGCTGCGGGCGCCGCACCGTGTACCTCACTGGGAGTAATCATGACGGCCTGCGACAGTATATTGACCCATGCCACCAGCCTTGCGCCAGACGGTGGGCAGCTCACAAATCAGTCTATTGTGATTGCTGATGGGCGCATTGCCTGGTGCGGCTCTCACGCGGATTTACCCGCCCATTACGCCAGCCAGACCGGGCGCATGCACGACTGCCAGGGCAATCTGGTCACGCCAGGGCTGATTGACTGCCATACGCACCTCGTTTATGCCGGGCAGCGTGCAGATGAATTCAGACAGCGCATGAATGGTGTCACCTACAGTGAAATAGCCCGTCAGGGCGGCGGTATTCTGTCGACGGTTCGTCAGACTCGTGCCGCTTCGGTGGAACAGTTGATAGAACAGTCGTTGCCTCGCCTGGTGGCTATGCGCTCGGAAGGGGTAACCACGGTTGAAATCAAATCCGGATACGGTCTGGATATGGCCAATGAAATCAAAATGCTGCAGGTTGCGCGTCAACTGGGTGTGCTGACGGGTGTGCGTGTGCGAACCACCTTTCTCGGCGCGCACGCGGTACCACCGGAGTTCAAAAATAAATCACAGGATTATGTCGATCATTTATGTGCCGAGGTGCTGCCTGCGATTGTCGAATTGAATCTGGCTGATGCTCTGGATGTATTTTGCGAAAACATAGCCTTTTCGATTCAGGAAACGGAACAGTTGTTTCTCAAGGCTCAGGAGCTGGGGCTGCCAATCAAATGCCACGCCGAACAGTTATCCTGCATGGGTGCTTCCGCCCTGGCCGCCAGCCTGGGAGCTTTGTCCTGCGAGCATCTGGAGTTTCTTGACCGCGCCGGTGCCGAAGCCATGGCACGGCAGGGCAGCGTGGCGGTGTTGTTGCCAGGCGCCTTTTATTTTTTGCGTGAGACACGCCTGCCACCCATTGCCCTTTTGCGTGAACTGGGCGTGGGGATGGCCATCGCAACGGACTGCAATCCTGGATCGTCGCCAACCACCTCTTTACTGCTGATGATGAGCATGGCCTGCCGCTTCTTTGGCATGACCGTGCCAGAAGTACTGACCGCAGTCAGCACTCAGGCGGCAAGGGCTCTTGGCCTTCAGAACGAGGTCGGGCGTATCGAGACCGGCATGGCGGCGGATTTGATTTGCTGGTCCATTAACGACAGCTCCGCTTTGTGTTATTATTTTGCCTATCCTATAGCACAGCGAACCATGATTGCGGGTCAGTGGATTATGAACGAACAAAAAGAGATCAGATGACAAAACCGGCATCGTTCATAGCGCCCGAAGAGCATGTAGCCGAATTAACGGTACGCAGCGTGCTTCTGGCTATTTTTCTCACCACCCTGCTGGCCATGTCAAATTCCTATCTGGCTCTGAAACTGGGTATCCTGACTTCCGCTTCCATTCCAGCCGCGATCATTTCCATGGGTATTCTGCGCTTTTTTAAGAATGCCACTATCCTGGAAAATAATGCCGTGCAGACAGCCGCTTCGGCTGGAGAGGCGGTGGCTGGCGGTATTGTGTACACCATTCCCGCATTGATTATTATTCAGTACTGGCAGAATTTTGGCTATCTCGTTAATTTTTTTATTGCGGCTACCGGCGGCATACTCGGGGTTTTGTTTTCCATTCCATTAAGACGCGTTCTGGTTAATGAGCCCATCCTGAAATTTCCGGAAGGTCGGGCGATTGCTGAAGTGTTGAAATCGTCAGCGGAACGGGTGGGTGTACAGAATATTTTCCTTGGTGGCGCCATTGGTGGCTGCCTTGAGTTATTTCAGCTGGGTTTCAAACTGCTGGCCAGCAGCTGGAGTTTCTGGTTTGTCATCAAACGAACCCTGTTTGGCTTTGGCGCCGGATTTTCGGCCACGATGATTGGGGCGGGTTATCTGGTGGGGCATGAAATGGCCGTCAGTATTTTCCTTGGTGCGGTGCTTTCCTGGCTTATCGCCATGCCTGTATTGAGTCAGTATTACCCTGACTATTTACAGCACCTGGCACCTCAGGACGCGGCGATATCTCTGTGGAGCAGCGAGCTGCGCTACCTCGGCATTGGTGCCATGCTGTTCGCCGGCACCTGGACCTTCCTGAATCTGTTAAGGCCATTAATCAAGAGTATCAGCCTGTCGTTTAGCTCCTTTATGAATAAACGACAGACCGGAGAAGGTCTGGCCCGCACGGACCGTGATATCCCCATGCCGTTTATTCTGATTGCGATCCTTGTCATGACCGCCATTTTATTTTTGTTTTTTCAGTATATTTTTCCCTTGAACGCAGCAGGCTTTGAACCGGATTTTGCGCCAACGATGGTATTTGGTGCCGTGCTGTATGTTCTGGTCATTGGCTTTTTGTTTTCTGTTATTACCGGCTATTTATCCGGTATGGTCGGTGTAACCGCCAGTCCCGGCAGCGCCGTTGTGATTGCCGGTATGCTCTTCGCGGCCTGGATTCTGTTGACCGTGATGAATCATTTTGTTCCTCTGCCTTTGAGTGATCAGCAGCTTAAGGCAGCAGAGGCTATCACCATTATCATTGGCTCGGTAGTGACGGGGATTGCGGCGATTGCCAACGACAACACGCAGGATCTCAAGGTAGGTCAGCTGGTAGGGGCTACCCCCTGGCGACAGCAGGTGATGCTGTTACTGGGTGTTGTGGTGTCCGCTCTGGTCATTCCTCCGGTCATGCAGCTGCTCTTTGATGTGTACGGAATTGCAGGCATCATGCCCCACGAAGGAATGGATCCATCGCAGTCCCTGCCTGCGCCAACGGCGGCTCTGATGGCCGCCATTACTGATGCGGTGTTTCGCAATACCCTGCCCTGGTCGATGATGCTCACCGGCTGTGTGATTATTGCGGTTTTGATTGTGTTGAGCAGGGCATTTCGCCTTGACCGTTATTTTCGCCTGTCCATACTGGGGGTGGCGATTGGTATGTACCTGCCGGTTTCGTCTTCGTTTCCCCTGTTTCTTGGCGGTATGATCGCGTTTTTTGTAAGCAGGCGCCTGTCCAGACAGTCTCTGCCTCAGGAGGAGCGGGCTGAGCGGAAGCAGGTAGGAGTTCTGATTGCCTGTGGTCTGGTGGCCGGTGCGGCTCTGGTTGATGTGCTGCTGGCCATTCCGTTCTCAATCTTTCACTCACCAGATGTACTCATGCTGGCAGGTCCGGACTGGAACGGTTATGGCATTGTGCTATCGGTACTGGTAACCCTGATTCTGGCGCTCTGGATTGCGCGCCGGGTTACTCGTAATCACTGAAGTCATCCAGTTCGTCACGCAGACGTTTTTCTTCCAGCCGTTTTTCAAGGCGTCTGCGCGCATCAAGAATAGTGGCTTCGGACGCATCTATTGTTAACTTGTCTGTCAACTTCTCATCCGCATCAAAAGGATCTTCGACCAAATGGTCATCGTCATCAAACAATTCGCTCATACTTCTCTCTTGGTTCTTACCAGTGTATGTACTGGTGTGTTGATTAATGTTGCTGTAATACGTCTCTCTTCCGGGCGTCAAATCACGGAAGGGAGCGTATATACCATATTTTAAGCCAGATTGTCAGCTTGATTTACGTTCGTTATCCAGTCACTATCAGTATTGGTTGTTGACGGCCGGAAACGAGCGTCAAAATTCGGGCAGATGTGCCCGGATTATCAGGTTTCATGATTCATTATTTTTAAATGTAAACCAGCTTTCAGTTAAATAACAAGTAATTTTATGATTTTCGAGACACCTATGACAGATAGATTCAAACACGCCATTCGAAGCACCTGCCGACGGGTCCGCGAACAACTGCCTCTGTCGTATCAACAAAGCGTATCAGCCCGAATCTGCGCCGTTATCCGGCAACTGGATCAGTATCGATATGCCAGACGCATTGCCCTGTATCATGCGTTTCAGGGGGAAATAGATTTATCGGAGCTTTGGAGGTCAGCTCCCGGCCAGGGTAAATTCTGTTATTTTCCGGTGATTAACCCAGACAAGACCCTGACGTTTTTACCGGCCACCCCGAAAACCCCCTTTAAAAACAATATCTACGGTATTCCCGAGCCGGAGGTGGATCGGTCTGAGGCAATCCAGCCAGCCGATCTGGACGTTATTTTCATGCCTCTGGTTGCCTTTGACGACCGCTGTACCCGTATTGGCATGGGCAGTGGGTATTATGACCGCAGTCTGGCTAATCAGGAGGGACCTCTGCTTATCGGTGTCGCTTATGAATTTCAACATCAATCAACGCTTATCCCCGAGACATGGGATGTGCCTTTGACCGCGGTGATCACGCAGGAAAAAATATATTGGAGAACGATATGAGTAAATTCTGGTTAATGAAATCGGAGCCGTCCTGTTTCAGCATAGACGATTTGCGCAATGCGCCTAATCAAAGCTCACCCTGGGATGGTGTTCGTAATTATCAGGCGCGTAATTTTATGCGCAATGAGATGAGTATCGGCGATCAGGTGTTTTTTTATCATTCGAACTGTACGCCACCGGGCATCGTCGGGATCGCTGAAGTGACCAGCAAGGCCTATCCGGACTATACGGCCTGGGATCCGGAAAGTGAACACCCCGATCCCAAAAGCACACCGGAGAACCCACGCTGGTTTATGGTTGATATACAGTTTCGGGAAAAATTCGACCGGGTAATCTCCCTTGATGAATTGAAGAAATACCCTGAACTGAGCAACATGATCCTGTTACGCAAAGGGAATCGTCTCTCGGTGATGCCGGTTGCTGCAGACGAGTGGAGTTTTATTCTCGCTAACCAATAGCGTCGTCACCCACTTCACCGGTACGGACACGGATAACCTGCTCGAGGTCGTAGACAAAAATTTTTCCGTCGCCGACCTTGCCGGTGTAGGCGGCCTTGCAGATGGCATCAATGGCGGCTTCAACCATGTTATCAGGCAGGGCCAGTTCGATTTTGATTTTTGGCAGAAAATCGACAACGTATTCGGCCCCTCGATACAGTTCGGTATGGCCTTTCTGGCGACCAAAACCTCGTGTTTCGGAGAGGGTAATGCCCGGAATGCCGATCTCCATGAGTGCTTCGTGTACGTCATCGAGCTTGAAGGGTTTGATAATGGCGGTCAGCATTTTCAAGATGAGGAATCCTTAACAGAGTGTTATTTTTTTATTAGCCAGTCTGTGCTGGACAATTTTTTAATCTTTGTATCAGTTGTCCTCCCCGCGCAGGCGGGGATCCAGGGTCAAATCAGGCCCGGAGCCGGCCCCAGGATAGTTCCCCGCCTGCGCGGGAATGACCGACCGGAATTTTGTACAGTACAGAGTATCAGCTATTGTAAACCAGGATTCAGTCGGGATAAACTGTCGCCTTTAAAATTACGAGTCCACCCAGGAAACAGCCATGTTTGATCCCAGACAATTTGAAGACATCAGCAAAAAACTCTTTGCAGCACTTCCAGAGAGCCTGAAGGGTTTTGAAAACGATATCCAGCAAAAATTCAAAGACATTCTGCAGGCCACCTTTGCACGCCTTGATCTGGTGACCCGTGAAGAATTTGATGTGCAGACCAAAGTACTGGCCCGTACCCGTGAAAAGCTGGAAGCCCTGCAGGCGAGAGTGGATGCGTTGTTGATGGAACAGAAAGACAACGACAGTAAATAGCTCCACCGCTCCGAGGCTCAGGCTTTGGAATGATGACAGTCCAACAACAATCAGGAAGAACAATGAACCTTGCCTTTAGCAAAACGCGGAGTGCCGTGGGTATTCAGGCGCAATCGGTTTCTGTGGAAGTCCATTTATCCAATGGATTGCCCGGGTTTGCGATTGTAGGTCTTGCGGAAACCGCCGTGAAAGAAAGTAAAGATCGCGTACGCAGCGCCATCATCAACAGTCATTTCGAATTTCCCTGTCGACGCATCACCGTTAATCTGGCGCCAGCCAATCTGCCCAAATCGGGCAGTGGATTTGATTTGCCTATTGCCATCGGCATTTTAGCGGCCTCCGGGCAAATACCCATGCAGCAGCTTGAACAGCATGAATTCATCGGTGAACTGGCGCTCTGCGGCAATCTGCGCGGTGTATCCGCCATCATCCCGGTGGTGCTGGCGGCACATCGTGACGAACAGATATTGATTATTGCCGAAGCCAACGCAGAGGAAGCGGCCATTACCGGTCATCGCGGCGTGTATACCGCCTCCAGTCTGCGCGAGGTCTGTGATTATCTTTGCCGTGGAACGCCCCTGCAGGAGCTGCCTGAGCGCGCGCTGACACAGCGCGTTGAAGACAGCATGGACTGGTCTGATATCAAGGGACAGCAGCAT
Organism: Legionella navarrensis; assembly: GCF_052527415.1. Lineage (NCBI taxonomy): Bacteria > Pseudomonadati > Pseudomonadota > Gammaproteobacteria > Legionellales > Legionellaceae > Legionella > Legionella navarrensis. The sequence goes on from NZ_JBNVZR010000033.1 coordinate 8,488, forward strand.
GCGAAACAGGCCATGGTGATTGCGGCTGTGGGTGGGCACAGTGCCTTATTAAGCGGCCCCCCTGGCAGTGGTAAAACCATGCTGGCCAAACGGTTCAGCACCTTATTACCGGAGCTGTCGGAAACGGAAGCTCTGGAATGCGCAGCCATCAATTCCATCCGGGGGCGCAGCCTGAACTTCAGCAACTGGCGCTCACCACCTTTCCGTTCGCCTCATCATACCGCCTCACCTGTTGCTCTGGTAGGGGGCGGTAATCCACCAAAACCGGGTGAAATTTCGCTGGCACATCATGGCGTGTTGTTTCTTGATGAACTGCCAGAATTCAGTAAAAACGTGCTGGAAACCTTACGTGAGCCGATTGAGTCAGGGCATATCTGCATTTCGAGAGCGGCTGTGCAAACGGAGTTTCCTGCCCGTTTCCAGCTGCTGGCTGCGATGAATCCCTGCCCCTGCGGGCAATGGGGTAATCCACAGGCCAACTGTTTATGTACACCCGATAGGATCAGCCGATATCTGGCCAAACTGTCTGCTCCCTTACTGGATCGCATTGACATTCACCTGCAGGTACAGGCTCTGTCGCAGGATGAGCTGATACGGCCCAATCTGGCTGAGGCGGGTGAAAGCCAGCGAATCAGGGACAGGGTGCAGCTCCTGCGTGAACGACAGTTCAGTCGGCAAGGTGTTATCAATGCCAGTTTAAGCGCAAAAGACTGCGAGCTCCTGTGTGAGCTGGGTGATGAGGAGCGTGTGCTCCTGTCCCAGGTCATGAGCAATCTGAAATTATCCGCACGCGCCTATCACCGTCTGTTAAAAGTCGCGCGCAGCATCGCGGATATGAAAGAGGAAAGTCGGGTAGGGTTATCGGCTCTTAAACAGGCCCTGTCGTTCCGGCAAATGCTGCAGATGCCGAAGTAGGAACGTTAACCTGATTACATGAATTATTTGATTCGTGATGCGCATCGAGCTACAATATGATTAAATCATTTAAACATAAAGGCTTAAAAAAATTTTTTGAGCAGGGCGATTGCTCCGGCATTCAGGTAAAACATCAAAATAAAATAAGGCTACAGTTGGCTGCACTTGATACAGCGAATGTAGTTAATGATATGGATTTACCAGGATATGGTCTCCATCAATTAAAAGGGCAACGGAAAAGCTGTTGGTCAATTATCGTCAATGGTAACTGGCGTATAACATTTGAGTTTGAAGATGGTAATGTTTACATTGTTAATTATGAGGATTATCACTGATGGGTATTATGCATAATCCCCCACATCCTGGGGAGTTCATCAGAAAAACATACATAGAGCCTCTGAATATCAGCCTGCGAGCGGCTGCACTAAGCCTTGATGTCAGTCCTTCTACATTCTCACGCCTGGTTAAGGGGGAGGCAGACTTATCACCTGAAATGGCGTTGAGATTAAGCAAGGCGTTTGGACGATCTCCAGAGAGCTGGATGCAGATGCAATCAAATTATGAGTTATGGAAAGCGAGACGGCATATTAAGCTGGATCGCGTCTCTGTCATTTATGCACAATCCAATTGAAAGTAAGAAGCAGGTTGGGCCGAGGTGTCATCTAAGTCAGCAGGGCCTCAATAATGGCCATGCGCATGAACACGCCGTTGGTGACCTGGTTAAGGATAAAGGAGTTCGGGCCGTCGGCCACCTCGCTGTCAATTTCTACGCCACGGTTGACCGGCCCTGGGTGCATGACCATCACGTCCGGCTTTGCGAGCAGCAGACGTTCCTGAGTCAGCGCATATTGCTGATGGTATGACTGCAGATCAAGGTGCTCTGTTTCCGCGAGGCGTTCTTTTTGAACACGCAGACAGATAATGACGTCCGCATCACGGATGCCGTCGCTGAGCGAATCCCCCGTCTGGCCAAAATGCACAGTTTCAGGCTGCCAGATACAAGGCGCTATCAGTCTTAGTTCACCCACTCCCATTTGCGCAAACAGGCATTGCAGGGAATTCGCCACACGCGAGTGACGGATGTTACCAACGATGGCAATCTTCAGGCGGCTGAGGTCTTCTCTGTGCTCCAGGATGGTCATCACATCCAGCATCGCCTGGCTGGGATGGGCGTGTCTGCCGTCTCCGGCATTAATAAAATGGATATCCTGCTGCGCGAAGGTATTCGCCAGTTCCTGCTGAATCCCTTCCTGCGTATGCCTGAGTACAAACAAATCAATACCCATGGCAGCCAGGTTGGCGATTGTATCATTCAGCGTTTCCCCTTTGCTTTCCGAGGATGCGCTCAGGTTCAGGTTAAGAACAGAAAGCGACAGATGCCTTGCGGCCAGCTCAAAACTCGAACGGGTTCGTGTGCTGTTCTCATAAAACAGGTTTGCCATGTGCCTGCCGGCCAGGGAGGGATAATGACCTTCCCGTTTAAATTGCATGGCCCGCTGCAGTAGCCGGTTGATTTCATCAAGAGAAAGCTGGCTTATTTCGAGAAAATGTTTCATCAGGTCAGATCACCGTGCTGTAACCACTGCTCCAGAATAATGCAGGCAGCGATGCTGTCAATTTGCGTGTTCTGGATTTTACGATATCCACCCTCGGCAAACAACTGCGCGCGCGCCTCTACCGTAGACAATCGCTCATCGACCAGATGGACAGGGAGTGCAAACTGTTTGCGCAGTTTGCGGGCAAAGGCCCTGGCAGCCGCAGTGGTATACTGCTCGCTGTCATCGATGCAGGTAGGCAAACCTACAATCAGCGCCTTAGGCCGCCACTCACGGATAATTTTTTCGAGCTCTTTCCAGTCCGGCACGCCATCTTTTGCGTTCAGAGTAGACAGCGGTCTGGCGGTCTGCGTGATGGCCTGACCAATGGCCACCCCGATACGTTTGTAACCAAAATCAAATCCAGCATAAACACCCGCAGGCATACGGTATACTCCAGGCCATCAGGCATGGCCAACATTAATGGATAGCTGATTCATTTTGACCCCAATAGACAGACCGGCATATTCCCAGCGCATATCAAAAGGTACTTCGTACAGGAGACTGGAATCGTAAGGGCAGACCAGCCATTGATTGCTCATGATTTCCTGCTCCAGCTGGTTTTCAGTCCAGCCGGCATAGCCGAGAGCAACCAACACTTCCCTGGGACCTGTATCAGCCGCAATGGCGCGAATGATATCATTGGATGTCGTTACGGTCACGTCATTACCCAGAGAGAGACTGGAGCGCCAGGTTCCCGATGGCCTGTGAATAACAAAGCCACGTTCTGGCTGGACAGGACCGCCAAACAATAAAGGCCTGTCGGTGATTTCCTGACTGATCGATTCAATCTGCAGTTGATCGAAAACCAGGCCTAATGGAAACTTCATCGGACGGTTGATAATCAGGCCAACCGTGCCCTGAGCATGATGTTCGCATACATAGATAACAGTGCGCTCAAATGTTGAATCAGTCAACGAGGGCATGGCAATCAACAAATGATTTGCCAGCGAAGTGTCAATTGCCATAACGCCCCTTAATTATTAGTCGGTGTGCTTACTTGAAGTATATACCAAGTTCTGCATTATAAAAGAACAAATTGCTCTTTGTTGGAATCATAAGCAATGGGCTTGTTCAGTGAGTGTGACCTTAAGGCAAAAGGGATGTTTTTTTTCATAAAAAAATCGGTTAAAAATTGTAAAAACTATTGTGATACGTGCCAATTTTACGATATGTTGAAAAGACCCATTATTAATGATGGGCACAATTGTCATTTAAGGATGAATGCAATTGCCAGCTGGTTGGTTTTCCAGCCGACGATTGATCAGCTTTAGCAAACGGAGGAATCATGGCTAGAGGCGAAGTCAAATGGTTTAATAATGCCAAAGGATGGGGTTTTATCATGCCAGCCGGTGGTGGTGAAGATATATTTGTTCATTTTTCAGCTGTTCAGGGAACAGGTTACAAAACATTAAACCCTGGTCAAATTGTGGAATACGATCTGGAAAAAGGTGATCGCGGGCTGCACGCATCAAACGTAGTAGCTCTTGCAGAAACTCCAGAAGAAGAGATGGCATAGCCGTCTCTTCTTCATTCGTCTTATGAAGGGCGTTACTTTCTGCTATATTACGGCAACCTTTACAACTGCAGTGAGTTGCCATGATGAAGCAGGGTTTGCTATTAATTAACCTTGGTACGCCTGATACCCCTGAAACGGGTTCCGTTCGACGCTATCTGCGTGAATTTCTCATTGACAGACGGGTGATCGACCTGCCTGCTCCCTTGCGATATTTACTTGTTTACGCATTTATTCTGCCGTTTCGGCCACGTCAGTCTGCGCATGCCTATCAGGAAATATGGACGGACAAGGGATCGCCTTTGATGGTGCACAGCGAGGCCTTACTGGCCAAGGTCAAGGCACGGTTAAAGGATACCCATGTCGTGGCTCTGGGGATGCGATATGGTCAGCCGTCCATTGCCAGCGCTCTGCAGGAGTTGTCTGCCTGTGAACATCTGACAGTATTGCCGCTGTATCCACAATATTCATCGGCTGCAACCGGCTCATCGATCGAGGCGGTATTGACCCAGCTTGCCTCTCAAACGACGCTTCCATCTTTGCGTGTGATTCGGGATTTTTATGTCAATCCCGGTTTCATTACCGCGCAGGCGGCACGCATTAAACCGTATCTGGCCGATCATGATTACCTCTTGTTCAGCTATCATGGTATTCCCGAGCGACACCTGGAGCGTGCCGGCTGTCAGCCAGTCTGTGCCGGAAAGTGCCCGCCCATTAGTTCGACTAATGCCTCCTGCTACCGTGCGCAATGTCAGGAAACAAGCCTGGCTCTGGCACGTGCTCTCAATTTGAACGAGGATCAATTCAGCAGCTCGTTTCAATCACGACTGGGTAAAACCCCCTGGATTAAACCGTACACGGATTTTGAATTGCCTGAGCTGGCCAAAAGGGGCATCAGGCGCCTGGCCATTGCCTGCCCGTCTTTTGTGGCGGATTGTCTGGAGACACTGGAAGAAATCGGTATGAGGGCTAAGGCACAGTGGCTGGAGCTGGGAGGGGAGTCACTGAGTCTGATCCCCTGTGTGAATGATGATGAGCTCTGGGTGGATGCAGTGCAGGATTTGGTTGCTCCTCAATCAGGACGACACCGGCTCAACGACCAGTAGCGTATCGCCCTGAATGGCCGTAATCGTGACCCTGGTTCCGGCCGGCAGCTCAGGCCCTGTCACAAACCATGTTGTGCCGTTGATTAGAATTTTTCCGCGTCCGTCAACGATGGCTTCAATCAGAGTTGTTGTTCGCCCCATCATTTCATCAACAGGACGATTAAGCAGGGTAGGGGCAACCACCGCGCGGCTTTGCAGATATTGCCACCACGCAAAAGCGTATAGAATGCACAGAGTCGAAAAAATGACCAGCTGCCACTGCCATGAAATATGCATGAGCCAGGTCAACAGGCCCGTTGTAGCCGCGGCCGTACCCAGAGCCAGTAAAAAACCTGCTGCTCCCATGATCTCGGCAATAATCAATACCAGAGCGAGCGTGAACCAGTGCCAGTAAACGAGCCATTCCATACGTTTATCCTTGTTTTTTCAATGCGTTGCTCAGCATTTCGCTGACGCCGCCCAGGGAGGAAATAATGCCAGAGGCTTCCAGAGGCATGAATATCATTTTACTGTTTTCCGCCGCACCCATGGTCTGCAGTGCCGAGACATATTTTTCTGCAATAAAGTAATTAATGGCATTGATATTACCTTCTGATATCGCGGCTGATACCATTTTGGTTGCGGTGGCATCGGCCTGCGCGGTACGCTCTCGGGCTTCGGCTTCAAGGAAGGCCTCCTGCTTTTTACCTTCAGCGCGAAGAATCTGCCCGAGCTTGTCTCCTTCCGCCTTAAGAATTTCCGCCTGACGCTCGCCTTCGGCAGTGAGGATGGAGGCACGCTTTTCCCGCTCGGCTTTCATTTGATTGGCCATGGCATCTATCAGATCCTTGGGCGGGCGAATGTCGCGGATTTCGATACGGGTAACCTTGACACCCCAGGGCGTCGTAGCCAGATCAACAATATGCATCAGACGTCCATTGATTTCATCACGCTGGCTGAGCATACTGTCCAACTCCAGTGAGCCGAGCACGGTACGCATGTTGGTCATGGTCAGGTTACGAATGGCATGTTCGAGATTATCAACCTGATACGCGGCTTTGGGGGCGTCAATCACCTGATAAAAGCAAACCGCGTCGATGGTCACCATGGCATTGTCAGCAGAAATCACTTCCTGGGGAGGAATGTCCAGAACGCGTTCACGTACGTTAATTTTCCAGGTTACCCTGTCGATAAAAGGAATAATCAGACCGAGCCCCGGTTTCAGTGTCTGTGTGTATCGACCAAAGCGCTCTACGGTCCATTCTTCCGATTGCGGCACAATTTTTACGCCCGCAAGAACAAAAGCAATCGCAAACAGGGCTAACAGACCCAGAGTTATTAATGATTCCACAGTATCTTCCTTATTGTGCCATAGCGGTGTTTCTTGTTTATAGCGTATGTGATCACTTATTGCAAAAGTGATTTTTTATGCTATAGACAATACATGTGTGTTTATTCTATCACGGAGTCGTAATGTCTAATAAACAATTTGCAGAGCGTCTTAACCGGGAGTTGGATAGCATTGATGCGCCAGATTTGATGAACGAACGGGTAGCCGCATTTGCGAAGCTTTTGCGCATCCCTAAGTTTCAGGCAGAAGCCATACTGAACGGTAATATGGTGCCGAATCGGGATTTGCTGGCCATTCTGGCGCAGGAGCTGGATGTCAGGGAAGAGTGGTTGCTGGGCAAAAGTGATCAACGTCATTAGCGCGTTGAATTGTCAACAGACCCTGTTAGCACCGTATATAATTAATGGCTCCCATTTATCAGTCAGGATAACCCTCATCCCCGGCCCTTCTCCCTTAACCAGGGAGAAGGGAGCAGCACGGTGTGAAAATGGAACATCAGGACTACGA
>NZ_JBNVZR010000034.1:0-13468 GCF_052527415.1 Legionella navarrensis
CGGCAGGCGCAATCGGATGCGTGGTCGTACAGGTCGTGCAGGTCGGTGCGGTAGCACTGCCACCCGTCGGCGCTACGTTATTACTCACCGCCCGCACAGCATCCTGGTCGACTGTCACCGGATAGGTAAAAGTATGAGTTCCAACCGCTGTGCCGGCTGGAATGGTGCAGGTGATGACCTGACCTGATGCCGTACAGCCTGCCGGCAGGGCTCCCAGTGTCTGACCGGCACTCAGGGTATCGGTCAGCACCAGATCGGATGCGTTGGCCGCCGTAGTAATCACCGCCTCCAGGCTGTAGTCAATGGTGTCACCAGCCGCAACAACAGTACCGGTCGCAGGACTGGCGGATTTACTTACCGCGATAATCGCGGGGGCTATCGGATGCGTAGTCGTGCAGGCCGTACAGGTCGGTGCGGTAGTACTGCCGCCTGTCGGTACGACACTGTTATCTACCGAGACGGTCGCTGTCTGATTCACCGTGGCTGGATAGGTAAAGCTGTAGGTGCCAGGAACCGTGCCAGCTGGAATGGTACAGGTGATCACCTGACCCACGGCTGTACAGCCCGCCGGCAGGGTTCCCAGTGTCTGGCCGGCACTCAGGGTATCGGTCAACACCAGTGGGAATTCGTTGGCAGCGCTGCCTATCACCGCCTGCAGGCTATAGTCAATCGTGTCACCTGCGGCAACCGTGGTACCGGTCGCCGGACTGGCGGATTTACTCACCGAAATGATCGCTGGCGTAACGGGATGCGTGGTTGTGCAGGTCGCACAGGTTGGTGCGGTGCTGCTGCCGCCCGTGGGCACTACGGCATTACTTACCGAGCCAGCCGCTGTCTGATTCACCGTGGTCGCATAGGTAAAGCTGTAGGTACCAGGAACCGTGCCGGCTGGAATGGTGCAGGTGATGACCTGACCCGTGGCTGTACAACCCGCCGGCAGGGTTCCCAGTGTCTGCCCGGCACTCAGGGTATCGGTCAACACCAGATCGGATTCATTGGCCGCCGTAGTAATCACCGCCTGCAGACTGTAGTCAATAGTGTCCCCTGCCGCAACCATGGTACCTGTTGCAGGAATAGACGATTTGCTTACCGCAATAATCGCGGGTGCTATCGGATGCGTGGTTGTGCAGGTCGTACAGGTCGGTGCGGTAGCACTGCCGCCTGTCGGTACAACGCTGTTATCGACCGAGACCGTCGCTGTCTGATTCACCGTGGCCGGATAGGTAAAGCTGTAGGTGCCAGGTACCGTGCCGGCTGGAATGGTACAGGTGATCACCTGACCCGATGCCGTACAGCCCGCCGGCAGGGTTCCCAGCGTCTGGCCGGCACTCAGCGTATCCGTCAACACCAGATCGGATGCGTTGGCCGCCGTAGTAATCACCGCCTCCAGGCTGTAGTCAATCGTATCGCCTGCCGCAACCGTGGTACCTGTCGCAGGAATAGACGATTTACTCACCACAATAATCGCGGGTGCTATCGGATGCGTGGTCGTGCAGGCCGTACAGGTTGGTGCGGTAGCACTGCCGCCCGTTGCCACCACCGCGTTGCTCACTGAACCGGTTGTTGCCTGGTTCACCGTGGCCGGATAGGTAAAATTGTATGTGCCGGGTGCTGTACCGGCTGGAATGGTACAGGTAATCACCTGACCTGATGCCGTACAGCCAGCTGGCAGGGTTCCCAGTGTCTGGCCGGCACTCAAGGTATCGGTCAGCACCAGATCGGATGCGTTGGCCGCCGTAGTAATCACCGCCTGCAGACGGTAGTCAATGCTGTCGCCTGCCGCAACCATGGTACCTGTCGCAGGAATAGACGATTTACTCACGGCAATAATCGCGGGGGCTATCGGGTGCGTGGTCGCACAGGTCGTACAGGTCGGTGCGGTAGCACTGCCACCTGTCGGCACCACCGCATTGCTCACTGAACCGGTTGTAGACTGGTTCACCGTGGCTGGATAGGTAAAGCTGTAGGTACCAGGTGCGGTACCAGCTGGAATGGTGCAGGTAATCACCTGACCCGTGGCTGTACAGCCTGCCGGCAGGGTTCCCAGTGTCTGACCGGCACTCAACGTATCGGTCAGCACCAGATCCGATGCGTTGGCCGCCGTAGTAATCACCGCCTGCAGACGGTAGTCAATGCTGTCGCCTGCCGCAACCATGGTACCTGTCGCAGGAATAGACGATTTACTCACGGCAATAATCGCGGGGGCTATCGGATGCGTGGTCGTGCAATTCGTACAGGTCGGTGTGGTAGCACTGCCGCCTGTCGGTACCACCGCATTGCTCACAGAGACCGTTGCTGTCTGATTCACCGTTGCCGGATAGGTAAAGCTGTACGTGCCAGGTGCCGTACCGGCTGGAATGGTACAGGTAATCACCTGACCCGTGGCCGTGCAACCCGCCGGCAGCGTTCCTATGGTTTGCCCGGCACTCAGGGTATCCGTCAGCACCAGATCGGATGCATTGGCTGCCGTAGTAATCACCGCCTGCAGGCTGTAGTCAATGGTGTCACCAGCCGCAACAACAGTACCGGTCGCAGGACTGGCGGATTTACTTACCGCGATAATCGCGGGGGCTATCGGATGCGTGGTCGTACAGCTCGTACAGGTTGGTGCGGTAGCACTGCCACCAGTCGGTACGACGCTGTTATTTACCGAGACCGTCGCTGTCTGATTCACCGTTGTCGGATAGGTAAAGCTGTACGTGCCAGGTGCCGTACCGGCCGGGATGGTGCAGGTAATCACCTGACCCGATGCCGTACAACCTGCCGGCAGGGTTCCGATGGTTTGCCCGGCGCTCAGGGTATCCGTCAACACCAGATCGGATTCGTTAGCTGCTGTGCCGATCACCGCCTGCAGGCTGTAGTCAATGGTGTCCCCTGCGACAACCGTGGTACCGGTCGCAGGGTTGGCTGATTTGCTCACCGCAATGATGGCTGGGGCTATCGGATGCGTGGTCGTACAGGTCGTACAGGTTGGTGCGGTAGCACTGCCACCGGTCGGTACGACGCTGTTATTTACCGAGACCGTTGCTGTCTGATTCACCGTGGCTGGATACGTAAAGCTGTAGGTGCCGGGTGCCGTACCAGCCGGAATGGTACAGGTAATCACCTGACCCGATGCCGTACAGCCCGCCGGCAGGGTGCCCAGTGTCTGGCCGGCGCTCAGGGTATCCGTTAAGACCAGATCGGATGCGTTGGCTGCCGTAGTAATCACTGCCTGCAGGCTGTAGTCAATGGTGTCCCCTGGGACAACGGTGGTACCGCTCGCAGGAATAGACGATTTGTTCACCGCAATAATCGCGGGGGCTATCGGATGCGTGGTTGTGCAGGTCGTACAGGTCGGTGCGGTGCTGCTGCCTCCAGTTGGGACCACCGCATTGCTCACCGAGCCGGTTGTTGCCTGGTTCACCGTGGCCGGATAGGTAAAGCTGTAGGTGCCGGGTGCCGTACCAGCCGGAATGGTGCAGGTAATCACCTGACCCGATGCCGTACAGCCTGCCGGCAGGGTTCCCAGCGTCTGGCCGGCACTCAGAGTATCCGTCAGCACCAGATCTGATTCGTTGGCCGCCGTACCGATCACCGCCTCCAGACTGTAGTCAATCGCATCACCTGCAGCGACAGCCGTACCGGTCGCCGGATTAGAGGATTTGCTCACTGCAATAATCGCGGGTGCAATCGGATGCGTGGTTGTGCAGGTCGAACAGGTCGGTGCGGTAGCACTGCCCCCGGTTGGTACGACGCTGTTATCTACCGAGACCGTTGCTGTCTGATTCACCGTGACCGGATAGGTAAAGCTGTACGTACCAGGTGCGGTGCCAGCTGGAATGGTGCAGGTGATGACCTGACCCGATGCCGTACAACCCGCCGGCAGGGTTCCCAGTGTCTGGCCGGCACTCAGCGTATCGGTCAACACCAGATCCGATTCGTTGGCTGCCGTAGTAATCACCGTCTGCAGGCTGTAATCAATGATGTCTCCTGCAGCAACGGCAGTACCGGTCGCAGGACTGGCGGATTTACTCACCGCGATAATCGCGGGGGCTATCGGATGTGTGGTGGTACAGTTCGTACAGGTTGGTGTGGTCGTGCTGCCACCGGTCGGTACGACACTGTTATCTACCGAGACCGTCGCCGTTTGATTCACCGTGGCCGGATAGGTAAAGCTGTAGGTGCCAGGCGCTGTACCAGCCGGAATGGTGCAGGTAATCACCTGACCTGATGCCGTACAGCCTGCCGGCAGGGTTCCCAGTGTCTGCCCGGCACTCAGGGTATCGGTCAAGACCAGATCGGATGCGTTGGCGGCTGTGCCAATCACCGCCTCCAGGCTGTAGTCAATGGTGTCCCCTGCGACAACCGTGGTACCGGTTGCAGGGCTGGCGGATTTGCTCACCGCAATAATCGCGGGGGCTACCGGATGCGTGGTTGTACAGGTCGTACAGGTTGGTGTGGTGCTGCTCCCGCCGGTTGGTACGACACTGTTATCTACCGAGACCGTTGCTGTCTGATTCACCGTGGCCGGATAGGTAAAACTGTAGGTACCGGGCGCCGTGCCGGCCGGGATGGTGCAGGTAATCACCTGACCTGATGCCGTACAGCCTGCCGGCAGGGTTCCCAGCGTCTGCCCGGCGCTCAGTGTATCGGTCAACACCAGATCCGATTCGTTGGCTGCTGTGCCAATCACCGCCTGCAGGCTGTAGTCAATAACATCACCTGCCACAACGGTGGTACCGGTCGCAGGAACCGACGATTTGCTCACCGCAATAACCGCTGGTGCTATCGGATGTGTGGTCGTACAGTTCGTACAGGTCGGTGCAGTCGCGCTGCCCCCTGTCGGTACGACGCTGTTATCTACCGAGACCGTCGCTGTCTGATTCACCGTGGCCGGATAGGTAAAGCTGTAGGTACCAGGCGCGGTACCAGCCGGAATGGTGCAGGTGATCACCTGACCCGATGCCGTACAGCCGGCCGGCAGGGTTCCCAGCGTCTGGCCAGCGCTCAGTGTATCGGTCAACACCAGATCCGATTCGTTGGCCGCCGTACCGATCACTGTCTGCAGGCTGTAATCAATACTGTCGCCTGCCGCAACGGCCGTACCGGTCGCAGGAACAGACGACTTGCTCACCGCAATAATCGCGGGGGCTATTGGATGCGTGGTCGTACAGTTTGTACAGGTCGGTGCGGTAGCACTGCCCCCTGTCGGTACGACACTGTTATCTACCGAGACCGTCGCTGTCTGATTCACCGTGGCTGGATAGGTAAAGCTGTAGGTACCAGGCGCGGTACCAGCCGGAATGGTGCAGGTGATCACCTGACCCGTGGCCGTACAACCCGCCGGCAGGGTTCCCAGCGTCTGGCCGGCACTCAGCGTATCCGTCAACACCAGATCCGATTCGTTGGCCGCCGTACCGATCACTGCCTGCAGGCTGTAATCAATACTGTCGCCTGCCGCAACCGCGGTACCGGTCGCAGGGCTGGCGGATTTGCTCACCGCAATAATCGCGGGGGCTATCGGATGCGTGGTTGTGCAGGTCGTACAGGTCGGTGCGGTAGCACTGCCGCCTGTCGGTACAACGCTGTTATCGACCGAGACCGTCGCTGTCTGATTCACCGTGGCTGGATAGGTAAAGCTGTAGGTACCGGGTGCCGTGCCAGCCGGAATGGTGCAGGTGATCACCTGACCCGTGGCCGTACAACCCGCCGGCAGGGTTCCCAGCGTCTGGCCGGCACTCAGGCTATCGGTTAAAACCAGGTCGGATTCATTGGCCGCCGTGCCGATCACCGCCTGCAGGCTGTAGTCAATGCTGTCTCCTGCCGCAACCGTGGTACCGGTCGCGGGGTTGGAGGATTTGCTCACCGCAATAATCGCCGGGGCTATCGGATGCGTGGTCGTACAGTTCGTACAGGTCGGTGCGGTAGCACTGCCGCCTGTCGGTACGACGCTGTTATCTACCGAGACCGTCGCCGTTTGATTCACCGTGGCCGGATAGGTAAAGGTATACGTACCAGGCGCGGTACCAGCCGGAATGGTGCAGGTAATCACCTGGCCCGTGGCCGTACACCCCGCCGGCAGGGTTCCCAGTGTCTGGCCCGCACTCAAGGTATCGGTGAGCACCAGATCGGATTCATTGGCAGCCGTGCTAATCACCGCCTGCAGGCTGTAATCAATGCTGTCTCCTGCCGCAACGGCCGTACCGGTCGCAGGAACTGCGGATTTGCTCACCGCGATAACTGCTGGCGCTATCGGATGCGTGGTCGTGCAGTTCGTGCAGCTCGGTGCGGTAGCACTGCCGCCGGTCGGTACGACGCTGTTATTTACCGAGACCGTCGCCGTTTGCTTCACCGTGGCCGGATAGGTAAAGCTGTAGGTGCCGGGTGCCGTACCAGCCGGAATGGTGCAGGTGATGACCTGGCCCGTGGCCGTGCAACCTGCCGGCAGGGTTCCCAGTGTCAGGCCGGCACTGAGCGTATCAGTCAAGACCAGATTCGATGCGTTGGCGGCCGTAGTGATCACGGCCTGCAGGCTGTAGTCAATCGTATCACCTGCAACAACAGTGCTACCAGTCGCAGGAATAGACGATTTACTCACCGCAATAATCGCGGGGGCTATCGGATGCGTGGTTGTGCAGGTCGTACAGGTCGGTGCAGTCGTACTGCCACCTGTTGGTACGACACTGTTATGTACTGAGACCGTCGCCGTTTGATTCACCGTGGCCGGATACGTAAAGCTGTAGGTACCGGGTGCCGTGCCGGCCGGGATGGTGCAGGTGATGACCTGGCCCGTGGCCGTACAGCCTGCCGGCAGAGTTCCCAGTGTCTGGCCGGCACTCAGGGTATCGGTCAACACCAGATCCGATGCGTTGGCTGCCGTGCCAATCACCGCTTCCAGGCTGTAGTCAATCGTATCACCCGCGACAACAGTGCTACCGCTCGCAGGAACCGACGATTTGCTCACCGCAATAATCGCGGGCGCTACCGGATGTGTGGTGCTGCAGTGCATACAGGCAGGCGCAATACTGCTGCCGCCCGTGGGCACTACCTTGTTCTTGATTTGCGTGATGGCCGTTTGATTCACCGTCACAGGATAGGTAAAGGTATACGTTCCCGGTGTTGAATTGGCTGGCAGAGTACAGGTGATGACGAGGCCTGCGGCCGTACAGCCTGCCGGCAGGGTTCCCAGTGTCTGACCCGCACTTAAGGTATCCGTCAGGATCAAATCTGAGTCGTTACCAGAAAAACTGATATCTACCTGCAGCGTATAATCAACCGTGTCACCTGCCGCAACGACACTACCGCTGGCAGGATTTGATGATTTGCTCACCAGAATAGCCGCCGGAGTAACCGTATGAGTCGTGCTGCAGTTCGTACACGTTGGCGTGGTAGCGCTGCCACCGCTCGGCACCACCGTATTACTCACCGAGCCGCTTGCATTACCATCAACCGCAACATCATAAGTAAAGGTATACGTACCCGGTGCCGTGCCGGCTGGAAGGGTACAGGTAATCACCTGACCTGATGCCGTGCAACCCGCCGGCAGAGTTCCCAGTGTCTGGCCAGAACTCAGGGTATCGGTCAGGATCAGATCGGATTCGTTGGCCGCCGTAGTAATCACCGCCTGCAGGCTGTAATCAATGGCGGTACCTGCGTCAATCGTGGTACCGGTCGCAGGAACAGACGATTTGCTCACCGCAATAATCGCGGGGGTTATCGGGTGCGTGGTCGTGCAGTTCGTGCAGGTCGGTGCGGTAGCGCTGCCGCCGGTTGGTACGACGCTGTTATCTACCGAGACCGTTGCTGTCTGATTCACCGTGGCCGGATAGGTGAAGCTGTAAGTGCCGGGTGCCGTGCCAGCCGGGATGGTGCAGGTAATCACCTGGCCCGAGGCTGTACAGCCTGCCGGTAAAGTCCCGATTGTCTGGCCGGCGCTCAGCGTATCGGTCAACACCAGATTCGATGCATTGGCTGCTGTGCCAATCACCGCCTGCAGACTATAGTCAATCGTATCGCCTGCCGCAACGGCCGTACCACTCGCCGGACTGGCTGATTTGCTCACCGCGATAATCGCGGGGGCTATCGGATGCGTGGTCGTACAGTTTGTACAGGTTGGTGTGGTCGTGCTGCCTCCTGACGGTACGACACTGTTATCTACCGAGACCGTTGCTGTCTGATTCACCGTGGCCGGATAGGTAAAGCTGTAGGTGCCGGGTGCGGTACCAGCCGGAATGGTGCAGGTAATCACCTGACCCGTAGCCGTACAACCCGCCGGCAGGGTTCCCAGCGTCTGGCCGGCACTCAGGGTATCGGTAAGCACCAGATCTGATTCGTTGGCTGCCGTAGTAATCACCGCCTGCAGGCTGTAATCAATGCTATCTCCTGCCGCAACGGCTGTACCGCTCGCAGGGTTGGCGGATTTGCTCACCGCAATAACCGCGGGGGCTATCGGATGCGTGGTCGTGCAGTTCGTGCAGCTCGGTGCGGTAGCGCTGCCGCCGGTTGGTACGACGCTGTTATCTACCGAGACCGTTGCGGTCTGGTTTACGGTTGCCGGATAGGTAAAGCTGTAGGTGCCCGGTGCCGTACCAGCCGGGATGGTGCAGGTAATCACCTGACCCGATGCAGTACAACCCGCCGGCAATGTTCCTATGGTTTGGCCGGCACTCAGGGTATCCGTCAGCACCAGATCGGATTCGTTGGCTGCCGTAGTAATCACCGCCTGCAGGGTGTAGTCAATGCTGTCGCCTGCCGCAACCGTGGTACCGGTCGCGGGGCTGGAGGATTTGCTCACCGCAATAATCGCGGGGGCTATCGGATGCGTGGTCGTACAGTTCGTGCAGCTCGGTGCGGTAGCACTGCCACCGGTTGGTACGACGCTATTGTCTACCGAGACCGTTGCTGTCTGATTTACCGTGGCCGGATAGGTAAAGCTGTAGGTACCAGGTGCCGTGCCGGCAGGAATGGTGCAGGTGATGACCTGGCCCGATGCCGTACAACCGGCCGGCAGGGTTCCCAGTGTCTGGCCGGCACTCAGGGTATCGGTGAGCACCAGATCGGATTCGTTGGCTGCCGTGGTAATCACCGCCTGCAGGCTGTAGTCAATGCTATCGCCTGCTGCAACGGCTGTACCGGTCGCGGGGCTGGAGGATTTGCTCACCGCAATAATCGCGGGGGCTATCGGATGCGTGGTCGTGCAGCTCGTACAGGTTGGTGTGGTAGCACTGCCGCCCGTCGGTACGACACTGTTATCTACCGAGACCGTTGCTGTCTGATTCACGGTGGCCGGATAGGTAAAGCTGTAGGTGCCAGGTGCCGTGCCGGCAGGAATGGTGCAGGTGATGACCTGGCCCGTGGCCGTGCAACCTGCCGGCAACGTTCCCAGTGTTTGGCCGGCGCTTAGCGTATCGGTCAACACCAGATCCGATTCGTTGGCCGC
Organism: Legionella navarrensis; assembly: GCF_052527415.1. Classification (NCBI taxonomy): domain Bacteria; kingdom Pseudomonadati; phylum Pseudomonadota; class Gammaproteobacteria; order Legionellales; family Legionellaceae; genus Legionella; species Legionella navarrensis. The sequence goes on from NZ_JBNVZR010000034.1 coordinate 9,422, forward strand.
CGTGGTAATCACTGCCTGCAGGCTGTAATCAATGCTGTCGCCTGCCGCAACGGCTGTACCGCTCGCAGGGTTGGCGGATTTGCTCACTGCGATAATCGCGGGGGCTATTGGATGCGTCGTCGTGCAGGTCGTACAGGTTGGTGCGGTAGCACTGCCGCCGGTTGGTACGACACTGTTATCAACCGAGACCGTTGCGGTCTGATTCACCGTTGCCGGATAGGTAAAGCTGTAGGTGCCAGGCGCTGTACCGGCTGCAATCGTACAGGTAATCACCTGACCTGATGCAGTACAACCCGCCGGCAGGGTTCCCAGTGTCTGGCCGGCGCTCAGGGTATCCGTCAGCACCAGATCGGATTCATTGGCTGCCGTTGTTATCGCCGCCTGCAGGGTGTAGTCAATGCTATCGCCTGCTGCAACGGCCGTACCGGTCGCAGGGCTGGCTGATTTGCTCACTGTAATAACCGCGGGGGCTATCGGATGCGTGGTCGTGCAGGTCGTACAGGTTGGTGCCGTAGCACTGCCGCCGGTTGGTACGACGCTGTTGTCTACCGAGACCGTTGCTGTCTGATTCACCGTGGCCGGGTAGGTAAAGGTATACGTACCAGGTGCCGTGCCGGCAGGAATGATGCAGGTAATCACCTGACCCGATGCCGTGCACCCTGCCGGCAGGGTTCCAATGGTTTGCCCGGCACTCAGGGTATCGGTCAGCACCAGATCGGATTCGTTGGCTGCCGTAGTAATCACCGCCTGCAGGCTGTAATCAATGCTGTCTCCTGCGGCAACGGCCGTACCGGTCGCAGGACTGGCGGATTTGCTTACCGCGATAACCGCGGGGACTATCGGATGCGTGGTCGTACAGCTTGTGCAGCTCGGTGCCGTAGCACTGCCACCGGTTGGTACAACACTGTTATCTACCGAGACCGTCGCGGTCTGATTCACGGTGGCCGGATAGGTAAAGCTGTAAGTACCAGGTGCCGTGCCAGCCGGAATGGTACAGGTGATGACCTGACCCGATGCCGTACAACCCGCCGGCAGGGTTCCCAATGTCTGGCCGGCGCTCAGGGTATCGGTGAGCACCAGATCGGATTCGTTGGCTGCCGTAGTAATCACCGCCTGCAGGGTGTAGTCAATGCTGTCTCCTGCGGCAACGGCTGTACCGGTCGCGGGGCTGGAGGATTTGCTCACCGCAATAATCGCCGGGGCTATTGGATGCGTGGTCGTACAGCTTGTGCAGCTCGGTGCCGTAGCACTGCCACCGGTTGGTACGACACTGTTATCTACCGATACCGTTGCTGTCTGATTAACCGTGGCCGGATAGGTAAAGCTGTAGGTGCCAGGTGCCGTGCCAGCCGGGATGGTGCAGGTGATGACCTGGCCCGATGCCGTGCAACCTGCCGGCAACGTTCCCAGTGTCTGGCCAGAACTCAGCGTATCGGTGAGTACCAGATCGGATTCGTTGGCTGCCGTAGTAATCACCGCCTGCAGGCTGTAATCAATGCTGTCGCCTGCTGCAACGACTGTACCGGTCGCAGGAACAGACGACTTGCTCACCGAGATAATGGCCGGGGCTATCGGATGCGTGGTCGTGCAGGTCGTACAGCTCGGTGCCGTAGCACTGCCACCGGTTGGTACAACACTGTTATCTACCGAGACCGTTGCTGTCTGATTCACCGTAGCCGGATAGGTGAAGCTGTAGGTGCCGGGTGCCGTGCCAGCCGGGATGGTGCAGGTAATCACCTGACCCGTAGCCGTACAACCCGCCGGCAATGTTCCCAATGTCTGGCCGGCGCTCAGGGTATCGGTGAGCACCAGATCCGATTCGTTGGCCGCCGTGGTAATCACCGCCTGCAGGCTGTAATCAATGCTGTCGCCTGCAGCAACCGTAGCACCGCTCGCAGGGTTGGCTGATTTGCTCACTGCAATAACCGCGGGGGCAATGGGATGCGTGGTAGTACAATTCGTACAGGTTGGTGTGGTAGCACTGCCGCCGGTTGGTACGACACTGTTATCAACCGATACCGTTGCGGTCTGATTCACGGTGGCCGGATAGGTAAAGCTGTAGGTGCCGGGTGCCGTGCCAGCCGGGATGGTGCAGGTGATGACCTGGCCCGTGGCCGTGCAACCTGCCGGCAACGTTCCCAGTGTCTGGCCGGCACTGAGCGTATCTGTCAGTACCAGATCCGATTCGTTGGCCGCCGTGGTAATCACTGCCTGCAGGCTGTAATCAATGCTGTCGCCTGCCGCAACGGCTGTACCGGTCGCTGGAACAGAAGATTTACTCACGGCAATAATCGCGGGGGCTATCGGATGCGTGGTCGTGCAGGTCGTACAGGTTGGTGTGGTAGCACTGCCGCCGGTTGGTACGACACTGTTATCAACCGAGACCGTTGCTGTCTGATTCACGGTGGCCGGATAGGTAAAGGTATAGGTACCAGGTGCCGTGCCGGCAGGAATGGTGCAGGTAATGATCTGTCCTGAGGCCGTACAACCCGCCGGCAGGGTTCCCAGTGTCTGCCCGGCACTCAGGGTATCGGTCAACACCAGATCGGATTCATTGGCTGCCGTGGTAATCACTGCCTGCAGGCTGTAATCAATGCTGTCGCCTGCGGCAACAGCTGTACCGGTCGCTGGAACAGAAGATTTACTCACTGCAATAATCGCGGGGGCTATCGGATGCGTGGTCGTACAGCTTGTACAGGTTGGTGCGGTAGCACTGCCGCCGGTTGGTACGACACTGTTATCTACTGAGACCGTCGCTGTCTGATTCACGGTGGCCGGATAGGTAAAGCTGTAAGTACCAGGTGCCGTGCCGGCCGGAATGGTACAGGTGATGACCTGACCCGATGCCGTACAACCCGCCGGCAGGGATCCCAATGTCTGGCCGGCGCTCAGGGTATCGGTGAGCACCAGATCGGATTCGTTGGCTGCCGTAGTAATCACCGCCTGCAGGGTGTAGTCAATGCTGTCGCCTGCCGCAACCGTGGTACCGGTCGCAGGGTTGGCGGATTTGCTCACCGCGATAACCGCGGGTGCAATGGGATGCGTGGTCGTACAGTTCGTGCAGCTCGGTGCGGTAGCACTGCCACCGGTTGGTACGACGCTGTTGTCTACCGAGACCGTTGCTGTCTGATTTACCGTGGCCGGATAGGTAAAGCTGTAGGTACCAGGTGCCGTGCCGGCAGGAATGGTGCAGGTAATCACCTGACCCGATGCCGTACAGCCTGCCGGCAATGTTCCTATGGTTTGACCGGCGCTCAGCGTATCGGTCAACACCAGATCCGATTCGTTGGCCGCCGTGGTAATCACTGCCTGCAGGCTGTAATCAATGCTGTCGCCTGCAGCAACCGTAGCACCGCTCGCAGGGTTGGCGGATTTGCTCACTGCGATAATCGCGGGGGCTATTGGATGCGTCGTCGTGCAGGTCGTACAGGTTGGTGTGGTAGCACTGCCGCCGGTTGGTACGACACTGTTATCTACTGAGACCGTTGCCGTTTGGTTCACCGTGGCAGGATAGGTAAAGCCATACGTTCCCGGTGCGGTACCAGCCGGAATGGTGCAGGTGATCACTTGGCCCGATGCCGTACAGCCCGCCGGCAATGTTCCTATGGTTTGTCCGGCACTCAGGGTATCGGTCAGCACCAGATCCGATTCGTTCGCTGCCGTACCGATTACTGCCTGCAGGGTGTAGTCAATACCGTCACCTGCCGCAACCGTGGTGCCGCTCGCTGGAACAGAAGATTTACTCACTGCAATAATCGCGGGGGCTATCGGATGCGTGGTCGTACAGTTCGTGCAGCTCGGTGCAGTAGCACTGCCACCGGTTGGTACGACGCTGTTGTCTACCGAGACTGTCGCGGTCTGATTCACGGTGGCCGGATAGGTGAAGCTGTAGGTTCCAGGTGCCGTGCCGGCAGGAATGGTGCAGGTAATCACCTGACCCGATGCCGTGCACCCTGCCGGCAGGGTTCCAATGGTTTGCCCGGCACTCAGGGTGTCGGTCAGCACCAGATCGGATTCATTGGCTGCCGTAGTAATCACCGCCTGCAG